>NZ_CP108996.1:3688322-3995683 GCF_036226565.1 Kribbella sp. NBC_00709 | reverse complement strand
TGAACCGGGCGTTCGGTCCGCAGCAGGACCTCGCGTACCTGATGACGATCGCGCACGAGTACGGCCATCACGTCCAAGGCGTCACCGGACTGTTCTACGCCCGTGCGGTCTATCTGCAGGACCACCCGGACCAGAAGCTGGAGAGCTCGCGGCGGAACGAGTTGCAGGCCTCCTGCTTCGGCGGCGTGTTCAGCAAGGCGGTGGAGAAGTCGTACCCGTTGACGAAGCGGCTGGACGAGTTCAAGGAGCAGTCCAGCAACAGCTTCGGTGAGTCGCCGGACACGCCCGAGGACGAGCGGACGCACGGCCTGGCCACCAGTCAGGGCTTCTGGATCCAGAACGGCTTCAACATCGGCGCCAACAAGGCCTGCGACACGTTCGCGGTCTCGGCGGACCTGGTGAAGTGACCGAACGGCTGATCGGGGGCCGCTACCTGTTGGGGGAACCGCTCGGCTCGGGCGGCATGGGCTCGGTCTGGCGTGCCCACGACCAGCAGCTCGACCGCGTGGTCGCACTGAAGCGTGCGCACCCCGGTGTGGACGATCCGGACGGACGCCGGCTCCGCCGCGAGGCGCGGACCGGCGCCCGGCTGCACGATCCGCATGTGGTGACGATCTTCGACGTGGTGGCCGACGGGGACGAGCACTGGCTGGTGCTGGAGTACCTGCCGTCGCGCAGCCTCGACGAGCTGGCTCCGCTGCCACCCGATCAGGTCGCACGCATCGGCGTACAGATCGCCTCCGCACTGCAGGCGGTGCACGCGGCCGGCATCATCCACCGGGACCTGAAGCCGGCCAACGTCCTGGTGACCTCGGACGGTACGGCGAAGCTCGCGGACTTCGGGATCTCCCGGCGACTGTGGGCGGACGCGACCCTGACCGACAGCTCGACCGTCGGTACGCCGGACCACCTCGCCCCGGAAGTGGCCAACGGCAACGAACCTACGACCGCGTCCGACGTGTTCTCGCTGGGCGCGGTGCTCTACACGGCGCTGGAAGGCCACTCGCCGTTCGGGAGCGACCCCAATCCCCTGGCAGTACTGCGACGCGCAGCGCGGGGTGAACTCGAGCCATTGCATCGAGGTGGCGAGCTGACGCCGCTGATCACGCGAATGCTCGCTGTCGGTCCTCAGAACCGCCCTTTGATCGCTGAGGTCGTGCAGGAGCTCGGCGGTGCTGCGATCGCGCCTGTGAAGAGACGTCGACGGTGGACGATTCCGGTGGCGGCCGGCGGCGTCGCCGTGGTCGTCGTACTCAGCGTGCTGATCGGACGCGCCATGTCGGGATCGTCCGAACCGTCTGAATCGTCGGGATCACCGGGGCCTTCGGCTGGATCCATCGCGCCGGCAACCACGACGCCGACCAGTGGGTCCGCCCCGACGCCGGCAGTCGGGCCGGTCGGGGATCCGCTGACGGTCGATCCGTGCGCGTTGATCGACGAGAAGTCGCTGAGCCGGTTCGGGCAGACCACGCTGGAGCCGGCGTACGGCAACTTCGACCGGTGCGACGTGGTGGTGACCGGCACCGGCGACCAGGAGGTCGACGTACGGGCGGAGCTGAATCTGCCCTACACCGACTCGCCGAGAGGTGCGGTGCAGAAGTTCACCGGCAATCTGCGGACGGTGACACGCGAGACGTCCGGCGGTGACGACTGCGAACGGGTCCTGGTGCTGTCCGACCGCACGCAGATCCAGGTGGAGGCCAAGCACACCGACGGGTCCGGGATGGACGTCTGCGCAATGGCGGAAGCCGTTACACAGAAGGCGATCGGCGTACTGCAGGCCGGTCCGATTCCGCGGCGTACGGAGCCCTTGCCGGCCGCGTCGCTGGCGCACGTCAACGCGTGCACCTTGCTGGACAAGAAGGCGCTCGAGCTGATCCCTGGTGTCGGGCCGCGTCCGGACACGTCGTTCGGGAACTGGTCGTGCGGTTGGGAGAGCACGACCAGTGACCTGTCGGTGGACCTGTACTTCGACCGGAACCAGCCGCTGGACGCGTCGGACGGGCAGCCGATCACAGTGGGCGGGCGGTCCGCGTTCCTGTCGAACGAGAACGACGGTCCGAAGACCTGTGCGGTGGTGATCGTCTACCGGACGTACGTCGAGTCGAACGGGCAGGATGCGGTCGAGTTGGTGACCATGTCTGTCGCTGGTTCGGCGAAGCCCGCCTCACTGTGCGGACTGGCGACAAAACTCGCCCAGGCTGCCGTCCCGAAGCTACCGAAGGCGTGACATGGAGCCGATCCGCAGACTGCCTGCAGACCAGGCCAGCCTGGCTCGCGGCGTACCTGATGCCCAGCCGGGCACGATGTTCGTGCTGAGTGTCGGCGGTGGTCTCACTGTCGACCCAGGACCGCACCGGACGATTCTGTTCGGGCGGAACCGGCCTGAAGTACATGTGTGCGTCGGTGAGGACGATGCGCGAGTCAGCCGGATGCACGGGTCGATCAGCTATCGGACCGGCCAGTGGTGGGTTGCGGTAACCGGACGGCTGCCAGTGCGGTTCCCACGCGAGCGGACACTGTTCGCGGGCGAGGACCCGATGCCGCTCGCCGCCGGGTACACCCCGCTCTTCGTCCAGGGCTCCAGTGGACGTGAGCACCTGCTGGAGGTGTACGTCGTTGGCGACAGCGGCGCACGTCCCGTACTACGGCCACGCGACCCCACCCAACCGCCACGCATCTGGCAGCTGTCTCCAGCCGAGAAGCTGGCGTTGACCGTCGTCGGCCAGCGCTACCTGCTGCACGACCTGCATCCGCTGCCACTGTCCTGGCGACAGGCCGCGGACCAGTTGGCCGAACTGCAGCCGTCGGAGGGCTGGACTGCCAAGCGGGTCGAGCACCTGGTGTCGAACGTCCGCACTCGGCTGTCGCGGGACGGCGTACCCGGTCTGACTCGTGACGAGGTCGGGGAGCCGGTCGGCAACGCGTTGAACGACAACCTGTTCCGGGCGCTGCTGCTGACGACCACGCTGGTCCCGGCGGACCTCGACGTACTGGACGACTGAGCTCGGGAGGGGTCCCCGGCAACCGGACTTAGCTTCCCGGCATGCCCAAACCGATCGCTTCGTCCCCCGCCCGCGACAACTCCATCAACGTCCCTCTGTTCGCCACTTGGTTGGCGTTTGGCTGTACGTGCGTTTGAAGGCGACGCTGAAGGCGAACGGGTCTTCGTAGCCGACCTGGCGGGCGACGGTTGCGATGGTGGCGGTCGTGGTGCGGAGGAGGTCGGCTGCGAGGGTCATGCGCCAGGCGGTCAGGTAGGTGAGCGGCGGCTGACCGACCAGCTTGGTGAAGCGCGCGGCGAAGGTGGCGCGGGACAAGTCGACCTTGGATGCCAACTCCGCGACCGACCAGCGATGCGTGGGGTCTTCGTGGATACAGCGGAGTGCATCGCCCACACCGGGCGCGGTGAGGGCCTGGTACCAGGACGGGAGCTTCGCCTCCGGGCTGGCGCACCATGCGCGGAGTGCGAGCACCAGGACGAAGTCGAGCAGCCTCCGCAGTACGGCGTCCTGTCCCGGCTCCTCGCGGGCGACCTCTGTGGTCAGCAGGTCCAGCGCCGGACGAGTCTGCGGCGTAGCGGACACAACCGCCAGCGGAGGCAGCAGAGCGAGCACCCGCTGGGCGACGTCACCGCGCAGGTCGTACGCGCCACGCACCATGGTCGTCGCCCCGGGCAGTCCGTCGCCGTACGTACGCGGCGCGAGGTACTCGCCCCGCCAGTCCACCGGATCGCCGTCGATCGTGTACTTCTGCCCGCCGCGGATCACGTAGTACGCCGGTGTCGCCGGATCGTCCGCGATCGTGTAGCTGCCGACTCCCCTGATCAGCGCGATGTCCCCAGCGGCCAGGTCACGAGGTACGCCGTCGTCCAGCCGGAGGCATGCGCTGCCGCCGAGCGTCGCGACGACCGAGAGCGACGGTACGTCGGCGTACGTCACGGACCACGGCCCGCGCGCGATGATCTGCCGGACCAGCGCGTCCGTCGCCTGCGCTCGCTGCAGTAGATCGCTGAGGACATCCACCCGCCCACGCTAGACGATCACAAATGGATCGGCGACGCTCTCCCATGGATCGTCTGTGCCGGCTCCAGTTGGCTTGGGTCATGCACAAGTTCCTCGTCCTCGGCGGCACCGGTACCACCGGCCGTCGCATCGCGGACCGCCTCCGGTCCGCCGGCCATTTCGTCCGGACGGCGTCGCGCAACGGCAGCGACGTACGACTCGAGCTCGACGACCCGTCCACGTGGAAGCCGGCGCTCGAAGGCATCACCGCCGCGTATCTCATGGAGCCCACCGTCCGCCCCGGCGACCGTCTGGCCCGCTTCACCGAACGGGCGCTCTCCGAAGGTGTACATCGTCTTGTCCTGCTATCGGCGTCCCTCGCCTCGGACCCTGGCCATCCCCTGCACGGCGTCGAACAGACAGTGCGTGGCTCCGACGCCGAGTGGACGATCCTGCACCCCAACTGGTTCGCGCAGAACTTCAGCGAGGGCCCATGGCTGTCTGCTGTCCTCTCCGGCACTCTCGCTCTGCCCGCCGGTGACGGCCGGACGCCGTTCATCGACGCCGACGACATCGCGGACGTAGCCACCGCGGCCCTGACCACCGCCGACCACCAAGCCCGCACGTACGAACTGACCGGCCCCGAAGCCCTCACCTTCACCGAAGCCGCGAACCACATCACCGAAGCCACCGGCCATCGCGTCGAGTACGTCGCGATGGATCCGGCCGATTACACCGAACAGCAAGTGGCGCAAGGCGTTCCGCGGCGCGGAGCCGAGCTTCTCACCAACATCCTCGCCTCGATCGCCAACGGCCACGGCGGCCGGCCGACCACGGATGTGGAGCAAGCGCTCGGCCGGCCCGCCCGTACTTTCAAGGCATTCGCGCGCGATTGGCACGCAACAAGCGGTTGATGGACACACCCACGTGTTTGCTTCGGGTTATCCAGCTGCTAACCAGGCGGCGTAGTATCCGGCCGTGACGTTGCGACGCGGGGAGTTGGCGACGGCCGCGCGGACGCTGTGGGATGTGCTTGAGGAGACGGCCGACAGGTACGCCGACGAGCCGGCGCTGGACGACGGCACCGTCAGCCTGAGTTATCGCGAACTACTGGCGCAGACGACCAAGTTCGCGGGCCGCCTGACAGCCGCGGGAATCGGCCCGGGCGACCGGGTCGGGATCCGGATCTCGTCCGGACACAACGACCTGTACGTCGCGATTCTCGGCACCCTCCAGGCCGGTGCGGCGTACGTACCGGTGGATGCGGATGACCCGGACGAGCGCGCGGAGCTGGTCTTCGGTGAGGCAGCTGTCGCGGCCACCGTCGGCGACGAGCTCGAGCTGACGGTGACCCGCCCGCAACAGCAGCCGATCGTCGACAACGACGCGGCCAACGGCGCGTTCGACTACCCGTACTCCGCGCGCATGGACGGCGGGAGTACGACGAACTCCCCGCGGCGCACGCCGGGCCCGGAGCCCACCGACGACGCGTGGATCATCTTCACCTCGGGCTCGACCGGCGTACCGAAGGGTGTCGCCGTCAGCCACCGCTCGGCCGCGGCGTTCGTCGACGCCGAGGCCCGGCTGTTCCTGCAGGGCGAGCCGATCGGGCCCGACGACCGGGTCCTGGCCGGCCTGTCCGTCGCGTTCGACGCATCCTGCGAGGAGATGTGGCTGGCCTGGCGGCACGGCGCCTGCCTCGTCCCGGCGCCGCGTTCGCTGGTGCGGACCGGGATGGACCTCGGCCCGTGGTTGGTTGCCCAAGGCATCACTATCGTCTCGACCGTGCCGACGCTGGCCGCGCTCTGGCCGCCGGACGCGCTCGACCAGGTCCGGCTGCTGATCTTCGGCGGTGAGGCCTGCCCGCCCGAGCTCGCCGAGCGGCTCGCGGTCGACGGCCGCGAGGTCTGGAACACCTACGGCCCGACCGAGGCGACCGTCGTGGCCTGCGCCGCTGAACTCACCGGCGACGGCCCGGTCCGGATCGGTCTCCCCTTGGACGGTTGGGATCTGGCCGTAGTAGATGCTGCTGGCAACGAAGTCGCCGACGGTGAGATCGGCGAGCTGATCATCGGCGGCGTCGGCCTGGCCCGGTACCTCGACCCGGTCAAGGACGCCGAGAAGTTCGCGCCGATGCCGACCCTCGGCTGGGAACGCGCGTACCGCAGCGGCGACCTGGTCAAGTCCGATCCGTTGGGCCTGCTGTTCCAGGGCCGCGCCGACGAGCAGGTCAAGCTCGGCGGCCGCCGCATCGAGCTCGGCGAGGTGGACGCCGCCCTGCAAGCCCTGCCCGGGATCTCCGGCGCCGCGGCCGCCGTCCGCAACAGCGCCGCCGGCAATCAGCTCCTCGTCGGGTACGTCGTACCGGACGACCCGGCGTCCTTCGACAACGCCAAGGCGACCGAGCGGCTGCGCGAAGCGCTGCCCGCGGCGCTGGTGCCGTTACTCGCCGTCGTCGACACGCTGCCGACCAGGACGTCGGGCAAGGTCGACCGCAACGCGCTCCCCTGGCCGCTGCCCGGGATGGACAGCGACGGCCCGGCCGCGGAGCTGACCGGCACCGCCGGCTGGCTGGCCGAGCGCTGGACCAAGGTCCTCGGCGCCAAGGTCACCGGCGAGGACAACGACTTCTTCCTGCACGGCGGCGGCAGCCTGGCCGCGGCCCAGCTGGTCTCGGTGCTCCGCGAGCGGTTCCCGGACGTGACCGTCGGCGACATCTACGAGTACCCGCGCCTCGGCGCGCTCGCCGAGCGGCTCGACGACTTCCAGCCGGCCGCGACGGAGCCGGTCGAGCTCCGTGACATCCGGCCGACCCCGAAGAGCACCCAGCTCCTGCAGACCGCGCTGACCCTGATCCTGCAGACGGTCGTCGGCGTCCGCTGGCTGGTGTACGTCTTCACACTGAACAACCTGCTGGCCCAGCTGATCGAGCCGCTGCCCTGGGCGCGGACCGTGTCGTGGTGGTGGATCCTGGCCGGCTGGCTGATCCTCATCAGCCCGGCCGGCCGGATGGGCATCGCAGTACTCGGCGCCCGGATCCTGCTGCGCAACCTGAAACCCGGCACGTACCCGCGGGGCGGCACTGTCCACGTCCGGCTGTGGGCCGCGGAGAACCTGTCCGACGCTGCCGGCGCCGCCAATCTGGCAGGCGCGCCCTGGATCGCGTACTACGCCCGTGCCCTCGGCGCCAAGGTCGGCCGCGGTGTCGACCTGCACACGCTGCCGCCGGTGACCGGCATGCTCACGATGGGCCGCGGCGCCTCGGTCGAGCCCGAGGTTGACCTGGCCGGCTACTGGATCGACGGCGACCAGCTGCACGTCGGTCCGGTGACTGTCGGCGCTGAGGCCGTCGTCGGCTCCCGCAGCACGCTGCTCCCCGGTGCGGAGATCGGCCGGAACGCCGAGATCGCGGCCGGCTCGGCCGTCTCCGGCAAGGTGCCGCCCAACGAACGCTGGTCCGGCTCCCCCGCGGCCCGGATCGGTCGCGCCCGGCACCCGTGGCCGGATCATCGCCCGGCCCGCGCTCCGTGGTGGGTCGCGGCGTACGGCGCCCAGTCCGCGATCATGTCGTTGATCCCGGTGGCGGCCGCGGCGGCAGCGTTCGTCGTACTCGGACAGGCCGTGAAGGGCACGCAGACGCTCGGCGACGCGGCGCTCCGGGCGCTGGCCGTGGTCCCGCTGATGACACTGGTCGGCTTCGCGACGATGGCTGTCCTGACGCTGATCGGCGTACGCCTGCTCGGCATCGGGATCAAGCCCGGCCACTACCCTGTCCGCAGCCGGATCGGGTGGCAGGTCTGGGCGACCGAGCGGCTCCTCGACTCGGCCCGCACCTTGCTCTTCCCGCTGTATGCGAGCCTGCTGACCCCGTGGTGGCTGCGGGCGCTCGGCGCGAAGATCGGCCGAGATGTCGAGGCATCGACCGTGCTGCTGCTCCCGAAGATGACGACGGTCGGTGAGGGAGCGTTCCTGGCCGACGACACGATGATCGCGTCGTACGAGCTCGGCGGCGGCTGGCTGCACGTGGCCGGCGCGAAGGTCGGCAAGCGCGCGTTCCTCGGCAACTCCGGGATGACCGCGCCGGGCCGGAGCGTCCCGAAGAACGGGCTGGTCGCGGTCCTGTCCGCGGCCCCGAAGAAGTCCAAGGCCGGTACGTCGTGGCTCGGTTCGCCGCCGGTGAAGTTGCGCCGGCAGGCCGTCGCGGGTGACCAGAGCCGGACGTTCAACCCGCCGTACAAGCTCAAGGTCGCGCGCGCCCTGGTCGAGCTGTGCCGCTTCGTGCCGATGATGTGCACGGTCCTGATCGCGCTCGGGGTGCTGTTCGCGCTGCAGGCGCTCGACATCTGGCTCGGTCCGTGGCCGGCGCTGCTGCTCTCCGGTGCGGTGATCCTGGCCGCCGGCGCGGTCGCGGGCGGCATGGCAACGGTCGCCAAGTGGCTGATCGTCGGCCGGACCCGCGCGGTCGAGTACCCGCTGTGGAGCTCGTTCGTCTGGCGCAACGAGGTGGTCGACAGCTTCGTCGAGCTCGTCGCCGCGCCCTGGTTCGCCAACGCCGCCGCCGGCACCCCGGTTCTCAACCTGTGGCTCCGGTCGCTCGGGGCCAAGATCGGCAAGGGCGTCTGGTGCGAGACGTACTGGTTGCCGGAGGCGGATCTGGTCACCCTGGGCGACGGCGCCACGGTGAATCGCGGCTGCGTGCTGCAGACGCACCTTTTTCATGATCGAGTTCTCTCCATGAGCACAGTCACCTTCGGGCCCGGGGCAACGCTCGGGCCGCACGGCATCGTCCTGCCGGCCGCGAGCGTAGGAGCGGGAGCTACCATCGGGCCGGTGTCTCTCGTGATGCGTGGTGAAGGTGTGCCGGCCGGGACCCGGTGGGCAGGGAACCCGATCGGTCCCTGGCAGGGCTGATGGTTGACCCGTATGTGCCCACCCATGGAAACCCCGGCTACCAGGTCGAGTCGTACGACCTGGAGCTGGACTATCGGGTCAACAGCAACCGGCTGAGCGGCAAGGCAACGATCACGGCCTTCGCCACCCAGGCGCTGTCCCGGTTCAGCTTCGACCTGTCCGGTCTGCGGGCGTCGAAGGTGCTGGTCAACGGCCGCCGCCCGCAGCGGTACACCCAGCGCGGCGGCAAGCTCTACATCACCGCGAACCTTCCGGACGGCGCCGAGTTCACCGTCGACATCCAGTACGGCGGCAACCCGAAGCCCGAGGACAGCCCGTGGGGCGAGCTCGGCTGGGACGAGCTCACCGAGGGCGTGATCGTGGCCAGCCAGCCGAGCGGCGCGGCCACCTGGTTCCCGTGCAACGACCACCCCGGCGACAAGGCCCACTACCGGATCGCGATCACCACCGACTCGCCGTACCAGGTCGTCGCGAACGGGCGGCTGGTGTCGCGCCGGGTCAAGGCGAGCCGGACCACCTGGGTGTTCGACCAGGCCGCGCCGATGGCGACGTACCTCGCGACCGTGCAGATCGGGCCGTACGACGAGGTGGATCTGGCCACGTCGCCGGTGACGATCAAGGGCGTGCTGCCGGGCCGGCAGACCCGCGAGTTCAAGCACGACTTCGGGCGGCAGCAGGACATGATGAAGCTGTTCTGCAAGCAGTTCGGCCCGTACCCGTTCGGCGGGTACACGGTCGTGGTGACCGACGACCCGCTGGAGATCCCGCTCGAGGCGCAGGGCATCTCGGTGTTCGGCAGCAACCATGTCGACGGGCGGCGCGGGTCGGAGCGGCTGGTCGCGCACGAGCTGGCCCACCAGTGGTTCGGCAACAGCCTGACCCCGGCGAGCTGGCAGCACATCTGGCTGAACGAGGGCTTCGCATGCTACGCCGAGTGGCTGTGGTCGGAGGAGTCACGCGGCCTGACCGCCGACCAGCAGGTCGCGAAAGCTCACTCGCGGTTGAAGGGTCTCCCGCAGGACCTGATGCTCTCGGATCCCGGTCCGGAGCTGATGTTCGACGACCGGCTCTACAAGCGCGGCGCGATCACCCTGCACGTACTGCGGAAGCACCTGCGCGACGACGCATTCTTCGAGCTGCTGCACACCTGGACCAAGGTGCATCGGCACGGCTCGGTCACCACCGCCGACTTCATCGCGCTGGCCATGACCTTCAGCCCGGACGAGGAGGCCCTCCGCCACCTGCTCGCCGCCTGGCTCGACTCCTACGAACTACCGCCACTGCCCCGGAGGCGCTGACCGTTGAGATTCGGGATCGAGTTCTTCGGTGGGATGGCGGCGATCATCGTGATCGTGATCGTCGCCGGCCGTCACCTCCGGCATCCGGGTTCACCGAAGGGGCCGACCTGGCATCACATCGTCCTGGGCTGGGTGCTGCTGGCGGCAGCCGGCGCGCTCTACACCTTCCCGCCGCACGACATCGTGCTCTCTGTCCTGGTGCTGGTTCTGGGCGTCGGCTTCCTGGTGATGGGAATCGCGACCCTGGGCGGCGGCAACTTCGGGTACTTCGGCGCGCTGGCCGGCGGCCTCGCCGCGGTGCCGTTCGTGATGACGCCGACGCCGGTCGCACTGTCCCAGGTCGGTACGACGATCACCTGCCACGTCCGCGGGTACGACGGTGACCCGGTGTACGGGTTCACCGCGGACTGCCCGAACGGCCACAGCTACGACTTCACCAAACACGGCTCGCACGACTTCCCCGGCGGCAAGGTGCCGGTCATTCTCGACCCGCACGGCGTACTGCAGCCGGAGTTCGCCGGCGAGGAGAACGTGACCGCTGACCTGGTCGGCGGCATCCTGTGCCTGCTCGTCGCCGCCGGCATCATCGCGGCCGCGGCAGTCCACAACCGCCGCCTGCACGGCAACGTCCGGCATGTCGTGAAGCCGGGCTTCAGCTCCGGTCCCTAGGCAACGTCAGCCGGAACAGCGCGTCGTCGTGCGCGGTCAAGGTCCCGCCATGGCGCTCGGCGATCTCACGGGCAATGGCCAGACCGAGACCGCCGCGCCCAAGCCCGGCGTCAAGCCGAGCAAGCCGGCCGAGTCCACCAAGTAGCCGGACCAGGGCGGGGTGCCCTCACGCCCCGCTCTGCCGGGCCACCTCGGCGGCGGCTTTCACGAAGCGTTCGGTGAGGGGGGTCCTGGTCGCCCAGGCGGTCCCGGTCCACCAGGTGGCCGCGCGTCCGGGCAGCGGTACCAGGCGGACCTCCGGCGGTGCGATCCGCTCGGCCGACTGCGGTACGACGGAAGGCCCGGCGCCGGCCGCGGTCAGCGCCAGCACGGTCTGCAGATCACCGGCTTTCCTGGAGTACTTGCGGATGGCAACCAAGCTCGGCGTACAGGCTGTTGATCTGCGCGGTCAGGCCCGGACCCCGCGACGGGGTCAACCGGATCAGCGGGCGGGAGTCGATCCAGCTGACCAGGTCGCGGGGGACGTCCTGCGCGGCCGGAACCGCGAGGGTGAGCCGATCCCGCCGTAACCGAAGGTGTTCGAGACCAGCCGGCACCGGCAGTCGCACGAACCCGATCTGCAGGCTCCCGGCCAGCAACCGCTCACACTGCACCGACGACGGCAGGTCCTCGAGCGAGATCGTCACTCCCGGCCACCGGCTCCGGAACAGCGCGACGGCCCGCGGAGCCAACTCGATCCCGGACAACCCGAACCCGATGGCCAGCGAACCCTCGGTCCCCGACGCGACCTGGACGGCGCGTCGTTCGAAGGCCTCGGACCGATCCAGCAACTCCAGAGCGTCAGGAAGCAGCAGCTCCCCGGCCTGCGTCAGCCGGGCACCGTGCCGGCCCCGGCTGAACAGCGCCGCGCCGATCCGGCGCTCGAGGACCTGGATCTGCTTGGTCAGCGCCGGCTGACTGGTCGACAGTTCCTCGGCCGCGGCGCCGAAGTTCCGCAGCCTGGCCACGGTGACGAACGCCCGGAGCAGACGGAGATCCATAACCTCAGGATATGGAATCGCCTTCAACAGCTATTGGACGTCATGGACGTCTCGGCGTTTCGATGGGCGTATGACGTCCTTCCGCGCAGCCGTCGTCCAGTTCGAGCCGGCCCCTGACCAGCCCTCGACCAACCTCGCCACCGTCGACCGGCTCGCCCGCGCGGCGGTGGCCGACGGCTCCCGGCTCGTCGTGTTCCCGGAGATGTGTCTGCTCGGTTACTGGCATCTCCGCCGGCACACTCCTGAGCGACTTCATGAGTTGGCCGAGCCGGCCGACGGACCGCTGATCAGCCAGGTCGTTGCCCTCGCCAAGGAGTTGGGGGCCGGGATCGGCGTCGGGTTCCTGGAGGATGCTGACGGCACGCTGTTCAACGCGTACGCCGTGTGCCTGCCCGACGGGACTGTCCACGTGCACCGGAAGCTACATGCGTTCGAACACGAGGAGATCGCCAGCGGATCGTCGTACACGGTCTTCGACACGCCCTGGGGGTTCCGGGCCGGTGTCCTGATCTGCTGGGATAACGACCTGGTCGAGAACGTCCGGATCACCGCGTTGCTCGGTGCAACGGTCCTGATCGCGCCGCACCAGACCGGCGGGACGAACTCGCGCAGCCCGCACGGGATGAAGCCGATTCCGCTCGAGGTCTGGGAGAGCGGGGACCAGGCGGCGATCGCGGAGGCCTTCAACGGGCCGAGTGGGCGCGGCTGGCTGATGCGATGGCTGCCGGCGCGGGCGCACGACAACGGGATGTTCGTGCTGTTCAGCAACGGCGTCGGCCGCGACGACGACGAACTGCGGACCGGGAACGCGATGATCCTCGACCCGTACGGCCGCATCGTCGCCGAGACGCCGGTGCCCGCCGAGGCCGTTGTGGTCGCCGGTCTCGACCTCGATTTGGTGCCGTTGGCAACTGGCAGACGCTGGCTACGCGGCCGACGGCCCGAGCTCTACGGGTTGCTCACCCGACCGGTGGGCAACGAACTGGACCCGCGGGCCGCGAGGTTCTCGGAGGACCCGGTCGAGCCGACCGCCCAGATCCGTCAGTAGATAAGAGCTGTGGCGATGGCGAGGATGCCTTCGGCCCGGCCGGGGAAGCCGAGGCCGTCGGTTGTTGCCGCGCTCACCGAGACCTCCGCGTCGCAGGCGGCCGACAACACCTTCTCGGCCTCTTCGCGCCGGGCGCCGATCCGAGGGCGGTTGCAGACGATCTGGACGGTCACGTTGCCGATCTCGAAACCGGCGGCCCGAACCCGGCGCGCAGCCTCCGCCACCAGCGCGACCCCGGCCGCACCGGCCCACTCGGGCTCGGCCGTGCCGAAGTTCGATCCCAGGTCACCCAGCTTCGCGGCCGTGAGCAGCGCCGTACAGATGGCGTGTGCGGCCGCGTCGCCATCGGAATGACCTGACAGCCCAGCGGGCTCGTCCGGCCATTGCAGGCCGGCCAGCCACATCGGACGGCCGTCCTCCAACGGATGTACGTCGATACCGTTGCCGACTCGCGGGATCTTCACCCGAGCCGCCTCTCCGCCAGCAAGGCCTCGGCCAGCAGCAGATCCTGCGGGCGGGTCACCTTGAACGCATCCGGCGATCCCTCGACCGTCTGCACGGTCACGCCGAGCCGCTCACACATCATCGCGTCGTCGGTCACGCCGGCGTCGGCGCCGGCGGCATGCGCGCGACGCAGCACCTCAGGAGCGAACCCCTGCGGCGTCTGAACCGCGACCAAGGTCGAACGGTCGGGCGTGTCGACGACCTCGCCACCCGGGCCGACCCGCTTGATGGTGTCCGTCACCGGCACCACCGGCACGACCGCGTCGGCGCCGGCTCGCACCGCCGCGACCACCCGCTCGATCGCGTCGGCCGGAACGAACGCCCGCGCCGCGTCATGGACCAGGATGCAGTCGATCCCGTCGACCGGGACCACGTCCAGGGCAGCCCGGACCGAATCGGGTCGCTCCGCTCCGCCCGCGACGACGAGCAACGTCACGTCGCCGACGTACGGCTCGAGGTCCTTGGAGACCGTCTCCTCGGCACCCGGCGGTACGGCGACCACGAAACAGCTGAGGTCGGCGGCGGTCGCTGCCTTCAGTCCACGGACTGCGTGGACCAGCAGCGAATCGCCACCGACCTCTCGAAATGCCTTCGGTGTCTCACCACCGAGCCGCAGTCCCAACCCGGCCGCAGGAATCACGACCGCCGTTGTCATCCGGACTGCAACTTCAGACTGTCGTGGACAGTCTTAGGAGGCGAGGACCTCGTCGAGGATGGCCTCGGCCTTGTCCTCGTTGGTGTGCTCAGCCAGGGCCAGCTCGGAGACCAGGATCTGGCGTGCCTTCGCCAGCATCCGCTTCTCACCGGCGGACAGACCACGGTCACGCTCACGGCGCCACAGGTCGCGGACGACCTCTGCCACCTTCAGCACGTCACCGGAGTGCAGCTTCTCCAGGTTCGCCTTGTAACGACGCGACCAGTTGGTCGGCTCCTCCGTGTGCGGTGCGCGCAGCACGTCGAAGACGCGCTCCAGGCCAGCCTGATCCACGACGTCACGCACGCCGACAAGATCGAGGTTGCACGCGGGGACCCGGACGACCAGGTCGTTCTGAGCGACGATCCTCAAGACCAGATAGGTCTTGTCCTCACCTTTGATCTGACGGGTCTCGATGTCCTCGATGACGGCCGCTCCGTGATTGGGGTAAACAACCGTCTCGCCGACTGTGAAAGTCATGTGTGAAGTGCCCCTTTCCAAGACCTATCCTACCACGCAGTCGGTGGTCCGGTTCTGGCGTTTGCGCTGGTCAGGGGCCACTTCTCGCCTTGACAAACGCTGTTTCGCGTGCCTCGTACGCGCGCGTGCCGTTGCCTCTCGCCCCAGTTCCGGGGATCCCGCTGTCAGGGCCGGGGCGCCCGAGGGCTACGCTTTGGGGCGCCGGAGGCGGCCGCCTGACGGCGTCACGAACTGTCCATGACAGTGTCGAAACAGCTTGCACGAGAGGGATTCCAGTGCTGATCACGTTGTCCTCGCGGTTCGCCCGGCGTACTGCGCTGGCGGGTGCCGCCGCCACTCTCAGTATCGCGCTGGCGGCGTGCGGCGCGAGCTTCGATGCGCCGACCCTGCAGCCGTACCAGGCCGCCGAGGGCTCGAACTTCGAGTCCGGCCAGCTGAAGATCCGCAACATGCTGGTGCTGGCCGATGCGGACGGCAAGGGCGAACTGCACAGCGTGATCGTCAACGACAGCGACGACGCGGACACCCTGGTCAGCATCGCCCAGGCGCCGGCCGGGACGCAGGACGGCCAGGCCGGCGCGGACCAGCCGACCGACGTCAAGTTCGAGGGGCTGACCCAGCCGATCGAGCTGGAGCCGCACACCGCGCTCCGGCTGCCGGGCGCCGACACACCGCCGATCGCAGAGGCCGGCGCCACGCCGAGCGAGACGCCGTCGGTGACCCCGAGCCCAGCGCCGACCGACATCCCGTCGGCGCCCACCCCGGGCGCCGAGGACGCCGGCCCGGCGATCATCGTCACCGGCGCGAAGCCGGGTCAGATGGTCAACGTGACCATCACCTTCGGCAACGCGGCGCCGGTCTCGGCGTACGTGCCGGTCCTCACCGACGACCACTACTCCCCGTCCCCGAACTCGGACCAGTAGCCGCCTGGAACGTCTGAGGGGTCAACCCCTCGAACTGACGGTTGCCCCCCGAGATTCTCGGGAGGCAACCGTCCATCTGAGGGGTCAACCCCTCAGATGGACATGCTCGGTCGGCGGCGTACGGCGGTCAGTTCTTGCCGGCCGCGGCTGCCTTCGCGAGGCCCGGCAGCATCTTGTCCAGCACCCACGGGACACTCAGGACGCTGACCGCGCTCATCCCGGAGATCACCTGCTGGTCCTGCAGCGCGTACGCCCCGCCGCTCTTGACCGCCTTCAGCGACGAGTAGACAGGGTCCGCCAGGAACTTCTGCGTCCCGATCCCGTCGACGTACGCGATCAGCACGTCGGCGTCCACGTCCGCGACCTTCTCCTTGCTGATCGCGAGCGAGAACTCCTTCTTGGTGTTGGTCTTCTCCAGCGCCTCCACCCCCGGCGCGTTCTTGAAGCCCATCTCGTTCAGGATCTGCACCCGCGGGTCGCCCGGCATGTAGATGTAGTTGTCCGCGCCGAAGGATCCGACCGTGATCGTCTTGTCCTTGAACTCCGGGTGCTCGGCCGCGACCTGCTTGATCTTGTCCTCGATACCGGTGATCAGCTTCTCCGCGTCGGCCTTCCTGCCGAGCGCCTCACCGACCAGCAGCGTCTGGTCCTGCCAGGTGGTCTGCCACGGCGCCCCCGGGTACGCGACGGTCGGCGCGATCCCGCTGAGCGTCTTGTACGTCGCCTCGTCGAACCCCTCGTACGGGGCCAGGATGACGTCCGGCTTCAGCGCCGCGATCTTCTCGAACGGGTACTTGTCCCCGGTGTCGAGCAGCGTCGTCTTCGACTTGTCGAACTTGTCCGCGTCCCAGGCGGTGACGCCGTCGGGGGTCGGGCCGTAGGTGACCTTCGGCATCCCGACAGGGGTCTCGCCGAGCGCGTAGACCACGTCCTGCGCGTTCCAGCCGAGCGTGACGATCCGCTCCGGCTTCTTGGTGATGGTGGTATCACCGAACGTGTTCTTCAGCGTGACCGGGAACCCGGACGACGCCGTACCGGCCGATGTGTCGGCCTGCTTGTCGCCGTCGCTGCCGCAAGCGGTCAGCGTGGTCGTGGCGAGCAGCACGGTGGTGACCGCGCTGACGACCCGCGTACAGGACCAGGACATGGTGAACTCTCCTTAGACCAATTGCCTCAACTAAGGAGAGCCTAAGCTAACCCCACAGACCGTCGCGACCTGCGGGGGTGTGACTCAGGACTCGAACTTGTAGCCGAGACCGCGCACCGTGACGAGGTGGGCGGGGTTCGACGGGTCTTTCTCGAGCTTGGACCGCAGCCGCTTCACGTGCACGTCCAGGGTCTTGGTGTCGCCCACGTAGTCGGCGCCCCAGATCCGGTCGATCAGCTGACCGCGGGTGAGCACCCGGCCGGTGTTCCGCAGCAGCATCTCGAGCAGCTCGAACTCCTTCAGCGGCAGCCGGATCTCGGTCCCGGACACCGTCACCACATGCCGCTCGACGTCCATCCGGACCGGGCCGGCCTCGAGCGTGTCCGGCAGCAGTTCGACGTCCTGCCCACGGCGCAGTACGGCGCGCACCCGGGCGAGCAGCTCGCGCGGGCTGTAGGGCTTGGTCACGTAGTCGTCCGCGCCGAGCTCGAGCCCGACCACCTTGTCGACCTCGGTGTCCTTGGCGCTGACGATGATCACCGGGACGTTGCCCCGGCTGCGGAGCGCCCGGCAGACCTCCGTGCCGGACAGACCCGGCAGCATCAGGTCGAGCAGGACGATGTCCGCACCGGCGCGGTCGTACTCGTCCAGCGCGTCCGGCCCGGTCTCCGCGACGGCGACCTCGAAGCCTTCCTTACGCAGCACGTACGACAGCGCGTCGCTGTAGCTCTCTTCGTCTTCGACGACCAGCACTCGGGTCACGAAGCTGTCTCCTTTGCAATCTGGCCTGACGGGGTGGGCATCAGGTTTACGGCCGGCTCGTCCTGGCTGGAGGAGTCGGTCTGGCCCGGCGCGGGTTCGAGCCGCAGCGGGAGTCTCACGGTGAAGGTGGAGCCCTGGCCCTCGACGCTCCACACCCGTACGTCGCCGCCGTGGATGGAGGCGATGTGCTTGACGATCGACAGCCCGAGGCCGGTGCCGCCGGTCTCCCGGCTGCGGGCCCGGTCGACCCGGTAGAAGCGCTCGAAGACACGCTCCAGGTCGCTGCTCGGGATGCCGACCCCCTGGTCGGACACGGTCAGCTCGACCAGGTCCCCGATCGGGCGCGCGGCGACCGCGACCCGGGTGCCGTCGGGGCTGTAGTTGACGGCGTTCTCGACCAGGTTGCCGATCGCCATCGCCAGCTGGTCCTCGCTGCCCATCACCTCGAGGTGCGGCTCGGTCTTCACGACGATCTTGATATCGCGGTCGTCGGCGTCGATCCGGCAGCGGTCCACCGCGGTCTCGATGATCCCGTTGACGTCGACCGGGCCGGGATTCTCCAGCGGGTCGTCGCCCTGCAGCCGGGACAGCTCGATGATCTCCTTGACCAGGCGGCTGAGCCGGGAGGCCTCGATCCGCATCCGGTCCGAGAACCGCTGCACCGCCTCCGGGTCGTCGGAGGCCTCCGAGACCGCGTCCGCGAGCAGGATCAGCGCGCCGACCGGGGTCTTCAATTCGTGGCTGACATTGACGGTGAAGTCCCGCCGGATCGCCTCCAGCCTGCGCTCGCGGGTCCGGTCCTCGACCAGCACCAGCACCAGCTGGCTGCCCAGCGGCGCCACCCGGGCGCTGACGTACTGCGTGGCGCCGAGCCGGCCGCGGACGATCTCCAAATCCTGCTGGCGAATCTCGCCGTCCCGCCGGACCTGGCGGACCATCGTCAGGATGTCGTCGACCACCAGCCGCTCACCCCGGACGATGCCGAGCACGTGCGCCGGGGCGCTGGCCTGGAGCACCTGGTCCTCGGGACCCATCACGACCGCGGAGGAGCGCAGTACCGACAGAACGGTGGCGACACCGCTGGGCACCATCGGGTCCGGGGACTCCGGGATCTTGCGCTGGGCCCGCTCGGAAAGCATCATCGCACCGAGCGAAAGCAGGGCCAGGGCCGCGCCGATGACGCCGCCCAGCACCGCAGCCAGCGTGGGGTCCACGGCAACGATGCTACGCGGGCAACCAGCAGGGAAAGACCGAATGAGCACGGGATGACCGGGACACGACCTAACTGTTCATCGGTCGTTCACCACTCGTCGCCGTCCGGCAACCTCGACGGCATACGGTCACCGTGGCGGGATACCGTGCGGGTGCCCCGCCGCGGCACCGGACACCACAGATCGGATTCGAACACCATGCGTGACAGCTACCACGAGCAGCTCGACGACATCCTCGCCGAACTGGAACGGATGACGCGGACGGTGTCCACCGCCGTACGACGGTCGACCGCGGCGCTGCTGGAGGCCGACATCCGCAAGGCCGAGGAGGTCATCGCGGCCGACATCCAGCTCGATGCTGCCGGCGAAGGCGTGGAGGAGAAGGTCTTCGAGCTGATGGCGCGGCAGTCGCCGGTCGCCAACGAGCTCCGGATGCTGGTCGCCGCACTCCGCATGGTCGCTGACCTGGAGCGGATGGGCGACCTGGCCGCGCACGTCTCCAAGATCGCCCGGATGCGCTACCCGGCCCCCGCCATCCCGGCCGAGCTGCACGACGTGATCGAGTCGATGGGCTCGGTGGCCGGCCGGATGGTCGACGCCGCCGGCGACGTGATCGCGTCCCGCGACGTCGAGGCCGCCGGCAAGCTCGAGGCCAGCGACGACGAGATGGACAAGCTCCGCTCCAACCAGTTCCGGCTGATGATGGACGAAGAGTGGCCGCACGGCGTCGAGGTAGCCGTCGACATGGCCCTGCTCAGCCGCTACTACGAACGCATCTCCGACCACGCGGTCGCCATGGCCCGCCGCGTCGTCTACCTGGTCACCGGCGAACTCCCGGTAGCCGTCGGCGGCACCGCAGCCGGCTCCGGCGCCGGCGCCTCGGCCCCCAACCCGAACGGCAACTGACCTCCAGCAAGGTGGTCGGCGTACACAAGAACGGGTAGTACCCCGGCCGGCCTGCCACGCCCAAGCGTGCTGACAACCCGCACGTGCGCCGATTCGCGGACCACTACCCGTTCTTCGGTACACCACGCCCCGGGCATGGATCTCGATCTGGTGACGTCGCGTGTTCGTTGTAACGCCGAGTATCCGCTCCACGATGGGACGGGAAGTGACCTGATCTCGGGGTCCGCCCGAGCAACATCTGGTGAAAGAGGATCCGCTATGCGACTGCAACGACTCGCCCTGGCAATGGCAGGGGTGGGCCTGTTGGCCGCGTCCGTCGTGTCCGCGCCGGCCACCGCCGATACGACCGACTCGAAGCCCTGGTCCGACCGGACCAAGCAGACGAACACGACCAAAGCGGGCGCGGCCTGCCTGGTCTCGACCGCCTTCCCGAGCGCGGCGGGCACCGTAGCGGAGGCCGACGTGATCGCCGGCCGGCCGGCCCAGGGGTTGCAGTACGACGCGTTCAAGTTCGTCGGAACCCGCGCCAACGCAACGTGGTACCTGGCGTCGAACGCCGCGCTCACCCAGTTCTATTACTACGGCCTGCTGCTGCAGGGCGGGAACCTCTACCGGCAGACGACGTACATCTACGAGGACGACCGCGCCCCGCTTGCGACCTTCAAGAAGGTCGGCAGCGGCTGGACGAGCTTCAAAACGATCGCTACGTCGAACCTCAACACCTACAACGCCCGCCACCAGTTCCTGTACGGCCTGAACAGCAACGGCAGCCTGTACCGATACTCGATCGTCGGCGCCGGCATCAAGTCGTACGGCTCGTTCCCGGGCTTCAAGGGCTTCAAGACGATGACCGTGATCAGCGAGACCGCGACGTACGACACCCTGCTGATGACCACCACGGCCGGCGCGCTATGGACCGTACGGATCCCGACGGCCGCCTCGACCAAGCCGATCCTCAAGCGGATCCGCAGCGGTGGCTGGCAGAACTTCGAGTCTCTGGTCGTCGAGAACTGCGGCAACCGCGGCGGTCTGCTGATCGTGGGTGTCGACAACAACACCCAGACCGGCACCCTTTACGCCATGAGCAAGGCCAACGGCGCCGCCACCGCGCTGACCGGCTACGGCCCGATCCACGACGTCGTCTTCAACGGCGTCGACACCGTCCGCGAGACGTCGTACTACGACCAGCTCGTCGGCGAGTAGCCACAGCACCCCGTCGGGCGGCGCGATCACCATCGCGCCGCCCGACGGCCGGTATCTTCACTCCATGCCCGACGACTCCGAGACCACCCGCCTGGTCAACACCGACGTCTCGAACCTCAGTCCCGCGGAGATGAAGGCCCACCTGGGCGCCGTAGAACGGCAGATGAAACACCTCCTGAAGACCGAACGCGACCTCCTGGAAGCCAGCGCGCAGGTCCTCACCGACCACCCCGAGCTACAGTCCAGACTCGAATACCTCCGCACGGTAGACCTCGACGACCCCACAGACCTGGGCTCATAAACAGGCTTGGGGAGTGCGTCGCGCCGAACGCATGACTTTTACGCGCACCTGCGGGAGCCCGGGCGGCGGAGGCAGTAATGGGACAGCCGCGCCGAAGGTGTGACGTTTCGGCGCGGCTTGGGTTGTTCTAGCGGCCTTGGTTCTTGACGGCTTCGATGGCTTCCTTGGCGGCGGTGGGGTCGAGGTACTCGCCGCCGGGGGTGACCGGGTTGAAGTCGTCGTCGAGCTCGTAGTACAGCGGGATGCCGGTCGGGATGTTGAGGCCGACGACGGTCTGCTCGTCGAGGTTGTCGAGGTGCTTGGCCAGGGCGCGGAGGCTGTTGCCGTGGGCGGTGACCAGGACGGTCTTGCCGGCGCGCAGGTCCGGCACGATCGCGTCGTACCAGTAGGGCAGCATCCGCTCGACGACATCCTTGAGGCACTCGGTCGCGGGCAGCAGCTCGGACGGGAGCCCGGCGTACCGCGGGTCGCCGGCCTGGTCGTACTCCGAGCCGCGCTCGATGGCCGGCGGCGGGGTGTCGTACGAACGGCGGAACAGCATGAACTGCTCCTCGCCGAGCTCCTCCAGGGTCTGCTTCTTGTCCTTGCCCTGCAGGCCGCCGTAGTGCCGCTCGTTCAGCCGCCAGGAGCGCCGGACGTCGATCCACTGGCGATCGGCGACCTCGAGGGCGATGTTCGCGGTGCGGATCGCCCGGCGCAGCACCGAGGTGTGCAGTACGTCGGGGAGCAGATCGCGGTCGCGGAGCAGCTCGCCACCGCGCTGGGCCTCCTCGACACCCTGCGCGTTCAGGTCGACGTCGACCCAGCCGGTGAAGAGGTTCTTGGCGTTCCAGTCGCTGTGGCCGTGGCGGAGCAGGATCAGGCGATAGGTCATGCCTCGGAGTCTATCGAGGCTCCAGCCAGCCCTTGAAGGCGTCCAGGTTCCGAGTCGATTCACCCCGCGAGACGCGCCAGTCGTACTCGCGCCGGATCGACGTCGCGAACCCCATCTCGAGGATGGTGTTGAACGACGTGTCGGCATACTCCAGTACGGCGCCGAGCAGCCGGTCCACCTCGGTCGGGGTGATCGCGTGCAGCGGGACGCGCCCGTCCAGGTGGATGTCGCCGAGGTGGTCGACCGCGAACGCGACGCCGTACATCTTCAGGTTCCGCTCGAGCAGCCAGCGGTACACGGCCTCGTGGTTCTCGTCCGGATGCCGGGCCACGAACGCGTGCACCTGGACCGCCTGCGGCCCGACCGTCAGCGTCACGGTCGTCTTCAGCTTCCGCTCCCCCGGCAGGTCCGCCGTGAAGGCGCCGTCCTTCTCAGTGAACTCGATCTCGTTCTCGGTCAGCACCTGGCGGATCACGTCCGCCGCTGCAACTCTCACCCGGCCACCTCCGCCGCGATCTCCGCGGCCATCGTCTCCGCGGCGGTCCGGTACGCCGCCAGCGTCTTGCGGGCGGTCAGCTCCCAGCCGAATCCTCGTGCGTGCTTGACCGCCACGCGGCCCATGTTCTCGCGGACACCCGGATCCGTCGCGATCCGGGCCAGCGCGTCGGCGAAGTCGTCGACCCGGTGCCCGCGCACGAGGTACCCGGTCTGCCCGTCCACCACCGCCGTACTCAGACCGCCCACGGCCGCCGCGACCACCGGCGTACCGCACGCCTGGGCCTCAAGGGCGACCAGCCCG
Source organism: Kribbella sp. NBC_00709 (assembly GCF_036226565.1). Lineage (GTDB taxonomy): Bacteria > Actinomycetota > Actinomycetes > Propionibacteriales > Kribbellaceae > Kribbella. Next base: position 3,972,909 of record NZ_CP108996.1, on the reverse strand, counting down.
AAGGACTCCGAGTACGACGGAACGCACACGACGGACGCGGCGCGGTACCAGGAAGCCAGCCGCGCGCGCTCCATCGGCTTCACGAACCGGGTCACGTCGTCGATGCCGAGCGCCCGCGCCAACTCGGCGTGCGACTCGGGATGCTCCATCCCGTTGCCCGACGGCCCGCCGATGATCGCAACCACGAGCCTCGAGCGCAGCGAAGGATCCCGCTCGAGCATCCGCGCGGCCGCCCGGATCAGCAGATCGGGCGCCTTCAACGGCTGGATCCGCCCGACGAACGCCAGTACGACCGCATCCGCCGGCAAACCAACCGCCTCACGGGCCTCGGCCTGCGAACCGGGGCTGAACAGGTCCAGATCGACGCCAGGGTTGACGACGCCGACCTTCGCGGGTTGTGCGCCGTACAGATCGATCAGCTCACGCGCTTCATCGTCGGTGTTGGCCAGCAGCCGGTCCGCGGACTCGACCACCTGTTCCTCACCGAGCAGCCGTGCGGGCGGCTCCGGTACGTCGTCCTCCGCGAGGCTAGCGTTCTTGACCTTCGCCATCGTGTGCATGGTGTGGACCAGCGGGACCGCCCACCGGTCGCGGGCGAGCAGGCCGACCTGGCCGGACAGCCAGTAGTGCGAATGGATCACGTCGTACCAGCCAGGCTCGTGGATCGCCTCGGCCCGCAGGACCGCCCGGGCGAACGTGCACAGCTGCGACGGGAGCTCGTTCTTCGTGAGGCCTTCGTACGGGCCGGCGGCGACGTTGCGGACCACGACGCCGGGCATCAGCTCGACCCGGGCCGGGAGCACCGACGCGGTCGCGCGGGTGAACACGTCGACCTCGATCCCCAGCCCGGCCAGCTGCTTGGACAGCTCGACCACGTACACGTTCATCCCGCCGGCATCCCCGGTCCCCGGCTGATCGAGCGGCGACGTATGCAGGCTGATCATCGCGACCCGCTGGAGGGGTCCGGTCATGGGGCCTCCCGGTCTGGACTGAGGAGCGGAGGGAGCGGAGCGACCGGAGCGACGAGGGAAGACCGGGAGTTGCAGCCCCATGGCCCGCCGCGACGGAGTCGCGGCATCAGTAGAGTCACGACGTCAGGGTAACTCCGGGGTCTCCGCCGGGAATCGGGAGTTCTCCCTATCCGCGGCCGTCCAGCTGGCCAGCAGACGGAGGTTCTGCTCGGACGTCGATCCCGGCTCGACGGTATAGGTGACCAGCAGCTGGTCCGGTTCACCGGGCGGCTGGAGCGTCTCGTACTGCACGGTGATGTCGCCCACCAGCGAGTGGTGCTGCGTCTTCGTCCCGAAGGTCTTGTCCTTCACGTCGTGCCGGGCCCAGTGCTCGCGGAATTCCGGGCTGCGGATGGACAGTTCACCGACCAGCTCGGCGAGCTCGGGATCGTCCGGGTACCGGCCGGCGTACATCCGGAGATAGCCGACGGTCTCGTCCGCGACCGCCTCCCACTGCGGGTAGAAGTCGCGCGAGGCCGGGTCGAGGAACACCAGCCGCGGGATGTTGCGGTCCTTGGGGTCCAGGCTGTCGAAGTCGGCGATCAGGGCCGCGGCCAGCCGGTTCCACCCGATGACGTCCATCCGGCGGCCGAGGACGAACGCCGGTACGTCGGGCATCGAGTCCAGCAGCCGTTGCAGGCCGGGCCGCATGCGTTCCGTTGTCCGGCGCCGAGTCCGGCGGCGGGCCGGTTTCGCCAGCAGGGCAAGGTGTTTGCGCTCGTCGTCGGTCAGGCTCAGTACGTCGGCGACCGCGTCCAGGATCTCCTGCGAGACGTTCTCGGCCCGGCCCTGCTCGAACCGGACGTAATAGTCCGCGCTCACCCCGGCGGCCTGCGCGAGCTCCTCGCGGCGCAGCCCGGGGACCCGGCGCCGGCCGTTGAACACCTTCAGCCCCAGGTCCTCGGGCTGCACCCGGGCCCTGCGCGACTTGAGGAACTCGGTCAGCTCCGCTCGACGATCCATGCCTCCAGTATCCAGGCCCGCCCGGAACGCAACCTGGTCCTGCCAGAACCAGGCTCAACAGACACCTGGGTAAGACTCGGCGACCGCTCCAGGATCGGTGACATCAACCGAAACCTGGAGGAACACCATGACTGACCTCACCGGCCGTACCGCAGTCGTCACCGGCGCCGCAAGCGGTATCGGGGCCGCCGTCGCCACCCAACTGGCCGAGGCGGGCGCCGCGGTCGCCCTGGTGGCGAGGCGGCAGGACCGGCTCGACGACCTGGCCGGCAAGCTCGGGCCGCGGACCATCGGCGTCAGCCTGGACGTCACGTCGCAGGCCTCGGTCGATGCCGGGGTCAACCAGATCCACGAGCGACTCGGGCAGGTCGATCTCGTCGTGAACGCCGCCGGAGTGATGCTGGCGGCACCGGTCGAGGACGGCCGGCTGGACGACTGGACCCGGATGATCGACACGAATGTGACCGGCGCGCTGCGGCTGATCCAGTCCTTCACACCGGATCTGATCGCGGCGGCTGGTGAAGGGCGGACCGCCGACCTCGTCAACATCTCGTCGATCGGCGCGCACGCGATCTTCCCCGGGTACGCCGTCTACGGCGCCACGAAGGCCGCTCTCACCCAGTTGTCGGCGGCGCTGCGTGCGGACCTCTCGCCGTACGACGTCCGCGTCACGAACGTCGAGCCGGGCTTGACCGACACCGAACTCGCAACGCACCTGGACAGCTCCGGCCAGGACCTGATCGCTTCGATGAACGACCAGATCGGGCCGCTGGCCGCGATCGACATCGCGGACGTGGTCACGTTCGCGGTCAGCCGGCGGCGTGAGGTCAACCTGCGTCAGATCATCGCGCTCCCGACCCGCCAGGCGTGACGTCCACTCCGGCAGCCCGCATCGCAACCCTGGTCGTGCCCTGGAGCGTCTCTCGGGGTGGGTTTATCTCTACCCCAGTTGGCGGATTCGGCCCACTGCGCTGCGGTCTGCGCGCCGAAAGCATGGACACATGCGTACAGTCCTCGAACAAGCCAAGTCCTGGCACCGTCCCTTGATGCTGATGGTGCTCGCCATGTCGGGTCTCGTGCTGGCGTCCGGGATCGGTCTGCTGGTCGACAACCGGGAGATCCTCAACGAGTCCGTGTGGCTCAAGCCGTTCAAGTTCGGCATCGCGTTCGTCCTGTACGGCGCCACGCTGGCCTGGCTGTTGTCGAAGCTACGGAAGGCGAAGCGCCTCGGCTGGTGGACCGGCACCGCGTTCGCGGTCACCGGGATCATCGACGTCGGGTTCATCGCCGTACAGGCTGCCCGCGGGACGTTCAGCCACTTCAACGACAACACCGACACCTTCAACCAGGTCGGGCAGAAGGTCTTCATGTCCGGCGTTCTCGGCCTGTTCGGCGCCAGCCTGGTGATCGCGGTCATGCTGCTGTTCCAGCGCGTCGGCGACGCCCCGATGAACCGGGCGATCCGGGTCGGCCTCGGCCTCGCGGTCGCGGGGATGGCGATCGCGTTCTACCTGGTCGGCGCCAACACCGGCCACGAGCAGGTCACCGACGCCTACGGCCACCCGGTCACGCTCGCCGGCAGTCACGGCATCGGCGTCGAGCCCGGCGGTCCCGGGATGCCGCTCACGCACTGGAGCACCGTCGGCGGCGACCTGCGCATCCCGCACTTCGTCGGCCTGCACGCGATCCACTTCCTGCTCATCACCCTGCTGGTCCTGCACCTGCTTGCCGGTCGCGTCGCATGGCTCCGCCCCGAGCGGGTCCGCGCCCGCCTCATCGGCGTCGCGGCCTTCGCGTACGCCGGCGTGATGGCGACCGTGACGGTGCAGGCGTTCCGTGGTCAGGCGCTGATCCACCCGGACGGGGAGACGCTGGGCATGCTCGGTGGCTTCCTCGCCGTCAGCGCTGTGGCACTCGCGGCTGTCGTCACGTCCGCCCGGCGTACCGCCGTACCGGAGCACGCGGCGCCGCGACAGCCCGTCGGAGCCGACCGGTCCTGAGACAGGTGGCTTGGTCGAACGGCGGGTTTGAGAGACTCGGACTATGACTTCCGAGCGTCCTCTTGCCGTGGTGACCGGAGCTAGCAGTGGGATCGGCGCCGCGTCGGCGCGGTACCTCGCCCGGGCAGGGTTCGAGGTGATCTGCGCCGCGCGGCGTCTCGACCGGATCGAGGCTCTGGCGAAGGAGATCGACGGCCGGGCGGTCCAGTGCGACGTGACGTCGGCCGACGATGTCGCCGCGCTCACCGCCGCCGTCGGCAGCGAGCTGCAGGTGCTGGTGAACAACGCCGGCGGCGCGTTCGGGTTCGAGCCGGTGGCCGAGGCGGACCTGGACGCCTGGCGGCGGATGTTCGAGGTGAACGTGATCGCGGTCGCGGCCGTCACCAAGTCGTTGCTCCCGGCCCTTATCGCCGGTCGCGGCACGATCATCGTGATGGGTTCGACCGCCGGCCAGACGGCGTACGAGGGCGGCGGCGGATATGTCGCCGCCAAGCACGGCGCGAAGGCGGTCGTCGACACGCTGCGCCTGGAGCTGTGGGACCAGCCGGTCCGGGTCACCGAGATCGCCCCCGGCATGGTCCAGAGCGAGGGCTTCGCGCTGACCCGCTTCGGCGGCGACCAGTCCAAGGCCGACGCCGTCTACGCCGGCGTCCGCGAACCCCTCACCGCCGACGACATCGCCGACATCGTCGCGTACGTCGCCACCCGCCCCGCCCACGTCAACCTGGACCGCATCACCGTCCGCCCCCGCGCCCAAGCCGCCCAGCACAAGGTCTTCCGCGAGTAGCAGCTGCCGCGTAAGTCCTTCACGTGAGCCGCCTCACGGCCGGGCTGCTTGCAATTGCAAGCACCTTGCTAGCACACTGGGGACATGGCCAGGTTGAGTGATCGAGCAGCTGGGGCGGTGGGCTCCGTCGGGGAGTACCTCGCCGAGCAGCGGCGGCATGCACAGTTGTCGTTGCGGCAGTTGTCGGACCTGGCCGGTGTGTCGAACCCGTACCTGAGCCAGATCGAGCGCGGTCTGCGTAAACCGTCGGCCGAGGTGCTGCAGCAGCTCGCGAAGGCGTTGCGGATCTCCGCGGAGACCTTGTACGTACGGGCCGGCATTCTCGATCCGGATGAGAACGAGGAGGGCCGACAGGCCTCTGGCGTGGTCGACGCCGTCCTGCTCGACCCCGCCTTGAACGAGCGGCAGAAGCGCGTCCTGCTGGACGTGTACACGTCGTTCGTCCGGGAGAACGCTGCCCCGGAAGAGGCTCCGGCGAAGAAGACCTCCGCCCGCAAGCGCACCACCGACTGACATCTGCTGAAGACACCCCGAGGAGAAGCCTGATGGCTACCCGTACGCCTGTTACCCCGTTCTACGCGATCGCCGGCGCCGGCGACCTCGCGGTCGAGAAGTTCCGCGCGGTCGGCGAGGACGTGACCGCCCGGTTCGCCAAGCTGGACCAGAAGGCCCTGCAGACCGAGCTCACCAAGGAGCTGACCAAGGCGCAGACCGAGCTGGCCAAGCGTTTCGAGGCGATCGTCGCCGACGCGCGGACCGCCCCGGCCAAGCTGCGTGAGCTGCCGAAGACGGCCCAGGCCGGCTTCACCGTCGTACTCGGTCAGGCCGAGGAGACCTACGAGGACCTGGCCGGCCGCGGCAAGGACCTGGTCGAGCGGATCCGCAGCCAGAAGGCGACCGAGGACCTGGTCACCACCGCCAAGACCACGGTGAGCAAGGCCAAGGCCACCCGGACCACCGCTAAGAAGACCGCCCAGACGGCGACCCGCAACGTGAAGGCGACCGCGACCAGCGCCCGCAAGACCGCGAAGGCGGCCGGCAAGGCGGCCGAGTCCGCCGCCGACAAGATCGGCGACTGAAACAGCACTGACGGTGACAATTCACCGGTCTTTGCGTGAAACCTGCGCCCGGGCGGTCCACAGCTGCGACTCAGCAGAGGTGGGCCGCCCGGTCTGTCAGTTAGGCTCGTAGCATGATCACCTTCCAGAGCCTGATCCCCGGGTTCGGCGATCCCCTGTCGGTCATCTGGTGGGTGCTGCTCGTCCTCAAGCTGGTCGCGCTGCTCGATGCCGCGTTCCGGCCACGCGCAGTGTTCATCGCCGCCGACAAGCTGACCAAGCCGGGCTGGGTGCTGATCCTGGTCGTGTTCACCCTGAGTCAGTTCTTCCAGGGCTGGCTGAGCTTCTTCGGCCTGATCGGTATCGTCGCGTCGGCGGTCTACCTGGTCGACGCCCGCCCGGCCCTCCGCGCCGCCACCGGCCGTGGCCGCGGCGGCTGGGGCGCACTGCGCCGCCGCCGGGGCCCGCGCCCGCTGTAACCAGGGTTTACGAGCGGTAGACGATGACCTTGTCGCCGACGTGGACCTCGTCGAAGAGGACCTTGATCTTGGCCAGGTCGCGGACGTTGACGCAGCCGTGGGACGCGCCGTTGTAACCACGGGCCGCGAAGTCCGACGAGTAGTGCACCGCCTGGCCGCCGCTGAAGAACATCGCGAACGGCATCTTCGAGTCGTACAGCTTCGAGACATGGTTGCGGCTCTTCCAGCCGACCGTGAAGCTGCCCTCGCGGGTCGCGGTCTTCACCGCGCCGAAGCGGACGTCCATCTGCATCTTCACCACACCGTCCACGACGTACCGCAGCTTGCGGGTGGACTTGTCGATGCACAACGCCACGCCGGTCGCGCACCGCGCGTCGAGCTTCTTGCCGTTCACCACCGGGGCCGGCGGGTACAGCTCGGTCTGGGTCGGTTCATGGGTGACCTTGGCCAGCTGGTCCAGCGTGTTCTGGTCGACATACCCGAGCTGGGGAATGCCCTTGGACTTCTGGAACGCCTTCACCGCGGACCGGGTCATGGTGCCGAAGTCGTTGTCCAGGTAGCGCTTCTCGAGCAGCTTCAGCTGCACCAGCCGCGCCTCGACCTTGCGCACGTTCGTCCCGCTGGAGCCGTTCTTCCACAGCGCCTTCGGGTAGATCGGCAGCTCGCCGCTGACCTCGAACGGTACCGTCTTCAGGTCCGACGTGGTCGCCGTCGCCGTCGTTCCGGAACTGAGGAGTGCCGCAATCACGCCGCCCACGATCAGCGTGCTCAGCGCCTTGCGAATGATCAGCCCACGCATCGGACACCCCTCTGCTAGCCCCGTTCCTACACTTGTAGGACGTCCTCACGGCCCATTTGGTTGGCGCCTCAGCGTACCGGAGGAACTGCGCATGCTCAGCTCGGTGGACATCGGCACGCGGATCGCCTACCGCGAGGCCGGCACCGGTCGGCCGGTCGTGTTCCTGCACGGCAACCCCACATCGTCGTACCTGTGGCGCGATGTCCTCGGCCCGGTGTCCGAGATCGCCCACTGCGTCGCACCGGACCTGGCCGGGATGGGCAGTTCGGGTCCGTCGCCATCCGGCGGGTACCGCTTCACCGACCATCGGCGGTACGTCGACGGATTCCTCGAAGCGCTCGGGCTGACCGACGACGTGATCCTCGTCGGCCACGACTGGGGTGGCGTGCTCGCCACTGACTGGGCTCGAAGGCACCCGGACGCGGTCCATGGTCTCGCGTACCTCGAGACGCTCGTCGCGCCGGTGACCTGGGACAGCCCGAACGCACCGGCACCGGCCTTGTTCCGGCGACTCCGCGGCCCTGAAGGTGAAGAGCTGGTGCTCGAGCAGAACGTTTTCGTCGAGACGGTCCTCCCGAGCGGCATCCTGCGCGAGCTGACCGACGACGAACTGGCGCCGTACCGGGCGCCGTACGCCGAGTCCGGTGAGAGCCGGCTCCCGATGCTGACCTGGGCACGCGAGATCCCGATCGACGGAACACCGGCCGACGTGCACGACATCGTGGCCGCGAACGCGGAGTGGATGGCTGCTTCCCGGGTACCGAAGCTCTTCATCAACGGCGATCCGGGTGCGCTGCTCACCGGCCCGCTCCGCGAGCAGTGCCGGCGCTGGCCGAACCAGCAGGAGGTCACCGTTCCCGGCCTGCACTTCCTGCCGGAAGATTCGGCCGGTGCGATTGCGGCTGCACTGCTCGACTGGATCCCGACCTGCTGAAGGAGATCGTCGTCATGGAGATCGTTCTGAGCACCGCGGACATCACCACGGTGCCCGCGGACGCGATCGTGAACGCCGCTCATCACGCATTGCGCGGCGGTGGCGGCGTCGACGGCGCGATCCACCGGGCCGGCGGTCGTGAGATCCTCGCGGAGCTGATCGAGCGCTACCCCGACGGCACACCGACCGGTACGGCGGTGTGGACCACGGCCGGTGCGCTACCGGCGGAGTACGTGATTCATGTGGTCGGACCGAACTACGTGGCCGGGCAACGGGATCCGGCGCTGCTCGAGTCCTGTTACCGCAACGCGTTGCGGATCGCGGACGAGCTCGGCGTGAGGACGATGACGCTGCCGGCGGTCTCGGCCGGGATCTACGGGTGGCCGGCGCCGTCCGCGGCGGACATCGCCGTCCGGACGTTGCGCCGTACGCCGACCAATGTTGCCGAGGGCACCTTCTGCCTGGTGGAGCCGCGGCTGTTCAAGGCGTTCCGGAACGCGACAGCGGCCGGGCAGTAGCTCCCCGGCCGCGGTCGATCAGTCAGCTCACTTGCTGTAGACGACAACCTTGTCGCCGACGTGCACCCGGGAGAACACCCAGGCGACCTTCTTCTTGTCGCGGACGTTCACGCAACCGTGCGAGGCGCCGTTGTAGCCACGGGCCTTGAAGTCCGACGAGTAGTGGACGGCCTGGCCGCCGCTGAAGAACATCGCGTACGGCATCTTCGAGTGGTACAGCGAAGAGACGTGGTTCTTCGACTTGCGGTAGACCTTGAAGACGCCGCTGCGGGTCGGCGTCTTCATCGCGCCGAACCGGACGTCCATGACCTGGATCGGCTTGCCGTTCACGACGTACACGAGCTTGCGGGTCTTCTTGTTGATGCAGAGGACCCGGCCCTTGGTCAGGCATCGCCGGTCGATCTTGTACTTGGCGATCAGCTTGCTGGTCGACGAGGCAGCGGTGGTCTTGGCCACCGCCTTCGGCGGCAGACCCGCCGGCGCCGGCGCCGTGGCCGACTTCTGCGCCGACCCCGCAACCTGGGGCGCGGCCTCCGCCGAAGTAGTCGCCGAAAGCGCGCCGACGCCCACGAACGCAGCGGCCGTCAGAGTTGCACAGACCTTACGCAGAATGCCCATGTTTCCTTGTCCTTCCCCCAAAGAGTGCTTCCATAAGACAGACGTCGCCGCATGGCGTCTGGTTGGTAACGAATCAAAACTTCTTTCCCCCACCGGCGACCGAGAATTTATGTATCACACCGATGTAGTCAAGGTCGCGCCGTGTGAGCCACCGTGTCCACTTCGTGGCCTACGCGTTTCCCGCCGGAGTCCCAGCAGCCCCTTCTGTCCCAGGGGTTACCGGACAGAGGCTATTGGGCCAGCGCTTGCAGCCGGCGCAGTACTTCCGGAGCACCGAGCGCCTGGGCGGTCGCGTGCAGGTCGGGGCTGCGGGTCGAGCCGGTGATCGCGACGCGGACGAGCTGCGAGGCCTCGCGGATCGAACCCGCGTAGGCGTCCGGATCCTTCTTGTACTCCTTGGCGTTCGCCGCGAACCCGTGCTTCGCCGCCAGCGAGCGGATCTGGTCGAACCACTCCTGCGGGTCGTCGCGGTGCCCGTACCCGGCCACCAGATCGCGCGCGAACGCGGTGACGACATCCGGCGCCACGCCCAGCGGAACCAGGCGCTCGTCGGCCGGACCGTCGACCGGGACGAACAGCCCGGTGAAGAAGAAGCCGTACGCCGAGCGGAAGTCCGACCACTTGCGCAGGTCCTTGCGCGGGTTCTCGACGCCGTCGCGCTCGACCGCGAGCGCCCGCAGCGCGAGCTCCTTCTCGTTGTCGAGCACGGGCACGAGCTCAGCGTCGTACTCCGTCGCCCACACCCGCACCGCATCGAGGATCTGCTGTCCGCTCAGCGTCGCGATGTAGTCGGCGCTGATGTCCTCCAGCTTCACCAGGTCGACCAGCGGACCGGCGACACCACACTGGGACAGCTCGATCGGCGTCGCCAGCGCCTCCGCCAGCGGCATCTCCGCGAGCCGGCCGTTGGCCAGACCGCGCAGGTAATAGAGCACTGCGTCCGCCGGGTAGCCCTCGCCGATGTAGAAGTCGACGCCGGCCTCGGGGTCCTTCCGCTTCGAGAGCTTCCGCTTCCCGCCCGGGATCTGCTTCATCAACGGCGCGATGTGCGCATAGGCGATCGGCTCGAACTCGAGCGCCGCGAACAGCTGCTGGTGCAGCGGAACCGACGAGATCCACTCGTCGGCCCGGATCACCAGATTCACCCGCATCAGGTGGTCGTCGACCGCGTGCGCGAAGTGGTACGTCGGAAGCCGCGGCGACTGGTCCGAGGACTTCAGGATCACCGCGTCGTTGCGGTTCGCCTCGTGCTCGAGCCGGCCGCGGACCCCGTCGACGAAACTGGTCCGCTGCCCGTCGGCGTCATCAGGCGCCCGGAAGCGCACGACGTACGGCGCACCGTCGGCGAGCTTCGCGGCGACGTCGGACGGGTCGGCGTCGCGCCAGATCGCCCACCTGCCGTAGTACCCGGTCGGGACCTTCGACGCCTGCTGACGGGAGGTGATGTCGGCGAGCTCGTCCTTGGTCGCGAAGCAGAGGTACGCCTTGCCCTGCCGGAGCAGGTGCCGCACGAAGGTCAGGTAGATCTGCTCACGCTGCGACTGCACGTACGGGCCGTAGGAGCCGTGGCGCAGGTCTTCGTCGGAGCTGATGCGGAAGTAGCCGAAGGCGCGGTCGAACTGCTCCAGCGCTCCCTCGACCTCACGCGCCTGGTCGGTGTCCTCGACCCGGAGCAGGTACACCCCGCCGGAGTCCGTCGCGACGTCCCGGTCGATCATCGCCGCGTAGATCCCACCGATGTGCACGAACCCGGTCGGCGAAGGCCCGAACCGCGTCACCTTCGCCTGCTCGGCAAGCCCGCGCGCCGGATATCGCTCCTCCCAGTACTCCGGCTCCGGAAGCTCACTCGGGAACAGCCCGTCAACAACCGCACGATCCAACATGACTCGGTGTCTTCTCACTTCCAACGCGGGGTGTGGGCTGGTTGGCTCAGTTCTTGCTCTTGCGGCCGAGTTTGGAGCGTTCGATCTGGGTGAGGGCGACCTTGCGCATCCGGATCGCGTCGGGGGTGACCTCGACGCACTCGTCCTCGCGGCAGAACTCCAGCGACTGCTCGAGCGACAGCTTGCGGGCCGGCACCAGCTTCTCGAACTCGTCCGCGTTGGAGCGGACGTTGGTCATCTTCTTTTCCTTGGTGATGTTGACGTCCATGTCGTCGGAGCGCGAGTTCTCGCCGACGATCATGCCCTCGTACACCTCGGTGGTCGGCTCGACGAACATCGTGCCGCGCTCCTGCAGGTTGATCATCGCGTACGACGTGGCCGCGCCGGACCGGTCCGAGACCAGGGAACCGCTCGGCCGCGTGCGCAGCTCGCCGAACCACGGCTCGTACCCCTCGAACACGTGGTGCGCGATGCCGGTACCGCGGGTGTCGGTGAGGAACTCGGTCCGGAACCCGATCAGGCCGCGGGCCGGGACCAGGAACTCCATCCGGACCCATCCGGTGCCGTGGTTGGTCATCTGCTCCATCCGGCCCTTGCGGACCGCGAGCAGCTGCGTGACGGTGCCGAGGTACTCCTCGGGGCAGTCGATCGTCAGCCGCTCGACCGGCTCGTGCCGCTTGCCGTCGATCTCGCGGGTGACCACCTGCGGCTTGCCGACGGTCAGCTCGTAGCCCTCGCGGCGCATCTGCTCGACCAGGATGGCCAGCGCCAGTTCGCCACGGCCCTGCACCTCCCAGGCGTCCGGGCGCTCGGTCGGCAGCACCTTCAGCGAGACGTTGCCGACCAGCTCGCGGTCCAGCCGGTCCTTGACCAGCCGTGCGGTCACCTTGGTGCCCTTGGTCCGGCCGGCCAGCGGTGAGGTGTTGGTGCCGATCGTCATCGAGATGGCCGGCTCGTCCACGGTGATCAGCGGCAGCGGCTTGGGGTTGTCCGGGTCGGTCAGGGTGTCGCCGATCATGATCTCCGGGATGCCGGCGATCGCGACGATGTCACCCGGGCCGGCCGAGTCGCCGGGCACACGCTCGAGCGCCTCGGTGACCAGCAGTTCGGTGATCTTCACCTTCTGGATCGAGCCGTCGTGGCGGCACCAGGCGACCTGCGCGCCCTTCTTCAGCGTGCCTTCGTGCACCCGGACCAGCGCGAGGCGGCCGAGGAACGGCGAGGCGTCCAGGTTGGTGACGTGGGCCTGCAGCGGCGCGCCTTCGGTGTACTCCGGGGCCGGCACGTTCGCCAGAATCGTCTCGAACAGCGGCTCGAGGTCCTCGGAGTCAGGCATCCCGCCGTCGGCCGGCTGGGTCAGCGACGCGCGGCCCGCCCGCGCGGAGGCGTAGACGACGGGGAAGTCCAGCGCGCCCTGGTCGGCGTCGTGGTCGAGCAGGTCGAGGAACAGCTCGTACGTCTCGTCGACGACCTCGGAGATCCGGGCGTCGGGACGGTCGACCTTGTTGACGACCAGGATGACCGGCATCTGCCGCGCCAGCGCCTTGCGCAGCACGAACCGGGTCTGCGGCAGCGGGCCTTCGGAGGCGTCCACCAGCAGCACGATCGCGTCGACCATCGACAGACCGCGCTCGACCTCGCCACCGAAGTCGGCGTGGCCGGGGGTGTCGATGATGTTCAGCGTCATCTGCTCGCCGTTGGCCATCTTGTGCCGGACGGCGGTGTTCTTGGCGAGGATCGTGATGCCCTTCTCACGCTCCAGGTCGCCGGAGTCCATCGCCCGCTCGTCGACGTGCTGGTGGGCACCGAAAGCGCCGGACTGCCACAGCATCGCGTCGACGAGGGTGGTCTTCCCGTGGTCGACGTGGGCCACGATCGCGACGTTGCGCAGGTCGTTACGGACAGGCATGAAGGAGCGCTCCAAAGTCATCGGAAGGTGTGGGCGGTGGCTACGGCTGGGTTCACGTGCCACTCGACACAGGGCGCAGCGTCTCCATCTTACCGGTTACCGACGGTGTCCAGAAAACCGGGCTGACCTTTGACATTTGTTGACTGGACGTCCAGTCTATAAACGGCGCCTGGGGAGGGGCCGTAACCACGGGGGGTCAGCCCGAGGCGCCGGGCACGAGGATGGGGGTTGCCCGGCGCTTCAGGGTTCGACCAGGAGAGGAATCCGTGCCGAGATCGGCCACCGTCAACCAGGAGATGCGCGAACGCTCCCGCGAACGCATCCTGGCGGCGGCGCTGGAGGTCTTCGCCGCCAACGGGTACGAGGCCGCCTCGATCTCCGACATCACCACCGCGGCGGGCGTCTCCCGCGGCCTGGTCTCGTACTACTTCGCCACCAAAGAACAGCTGGCGGCCGAGCTGCTGGACCGCTGGCTGGACGGCATCGCCGGCATCCTGACCATCCAGGGAACACCGGATGAACGTCTGGCCGGCATCATCGACGGCGCCCTGATGGCGGCCGCGACCACACTGCACGTCCAGCGGCTCGCGATCAGCCTGATGATGCAGCCCACCACGCACGACGTGTTCGCCCGCGTCGAGCAGGCGAAGTCGGACCGGCTCTCGCTGGTCGAGGACGCGATCCGCGACGTCTTCGCGGCCCGCGGCGCCACCGACCCGGCCGTCGAGGAGATGTTGCTAAGGGCAACATTGGAGGGCGTGACGGTCAAACTGGCGATCTACCACCAGACCTTCCCCCTGGAAGCGATCCGCCGCCGCCTGTACGCCGGCTACAACCTGCCCACCCCGGCAACCGCCCTCCCGATCACATCCCCCACCGTCGACCGCCTACGCGCGAAGTGATCCCGCCTGCGTTCAGGCGCGTACGACGGATGGCGTAGGTCGGAAGCCCTCCGGTGGAGGATGCTGCGGCGCATCCTGGACGACAGGGTGGGATGGCATGGAAACCATCTCTCGCAGAACGTTGCTGGCCGGCTCGGCGCTCGGTGTCGCCGCGGCCGGGCTCGGAACGACAGCCGGCTATGCAACCGACAACAAAGTCACCCGGTGGATCACCGAGAACGCCAAGCCGATCTCCGAACTCGACGTCGGCAACGCGCAGATCGTCGGTCTCGGTGAAGCCGTCCATGCGACTGCCGAGATCACTCATCTCAAGCTCCGGGTCATCCGCGATCTCGTCGAGCACCACGGGTTCCGCGCGATCGCGTTCGAGGACGACTGGTCTCTCGGCACCCAGTTGAACGACTACGTTCTCACCGGCCGCGGCGACCTGTACGCATTGATGGGCCAGCTGAGCACCGAGGCCCGCACGCACGAGAACGCCGAGCTCTTCGAGTACCTCCGCGCGTACAACGCCACGCATCGCGACAAGGTTCGGTTCGCGGGTTCGGAGTACTTCTCGACCCGGCGTCTCTCGTACGACGCCGTCGCCGAGTACGTCGCCCGCCGCGCACCGCACCGGCTGGCCGAGCTCCACCGCGGTCTGGACCCGATCCGCCCGACCACCGACGACATGGGCGCGTACGTCCAGTGGTACTGGCAGCAGGTCAAGGACAAAGCGCCGTACGTCGCCAAGGCGCGCGCCGTCTACTCGCTGGTCCGGGATCTACCGCACCGGCACAACGACCGCGACTACGCGATCACCGAGCACCACGCGCGCCAGATCCGCTCGTTCTACACGGCATTCAGCCTGCCCCAAGACCAGAACTGGATGTACCGCGATGCCCGCGCCCGCGGAGAACGTCCGCTGGTGGCACAGCTTCACGCGCAACAAGGTCGTCTACTGGGCAGCCAGCGCGCACACCGCCAACGCTCCCCACCTACAGGTCAGCGAACCACCGGTAGCCTTCCGCAGCGCCGGCTCGTACCTCCGCTCCTGGTACGGCGACGACAACTTCCTCCTGGATCTCCGCGCGCAGCCTCAACCCGCACCGGTCCGCGCCTGGCTGCGCAGCACCGCTACGACCCGCGGCTTCCCCGACGCCGGCCCGTCGTCCTACCTGACCGGCGGCAGCCTCGCGGACTGGTTCGACGTCGTACTCCACACCCGCGAAGTCACGCCGACCCACCCACTGGTCAGCTGAACGTCGCTGCGTGCGGCCGGACCGCGCCGACCACGTTGTCTCCGCCTGTGAGGTCGAAGTGGAGGTGCTTCTCGATCGTCTCGTTGGTGATGCCGAGGCGCTGGAGGGTTGCCGCCATCACGACCTTGCGGGCGCGCGGCGTACCGTCCTCGAGTTTCAGCGCGATGCCGGTGCCGTCCGCGAGCCCGACGGCGTACACGCCCTCGGCGCCGGCCTTGCAGAACAGACCGTTGACGGCCCGCATCAGTTCGGCCTCGTCGCGCGTACTCCCGCTGGCGTACTCGGGGTACGCGCGGAACGCCTGCGCGATCCGGCCCTCCTGGGTGTCCGTGGCCGCGGCGGCGAACAGGCCGAACGAGCGGGCCAGGCCCGAGAGCGTGAGCGCGAAGATCGGGGCGCCGCAGCCGTCGATCGCGACGTGCGAGACCTTCTCGCCGGCGACGTCCTCGATCGCGGCGCGGATCTCCTTCTGCAGCGGGTGATCCGGCGAGCGGTAGGTCTTGAGGTCCCAGTCGTTGAGCGTGCTGGTCAGCAGCATCGCGGCGTGCTTGCCGGAGCAGTTCATCACAATCCGCTCCTTGCCGTGGCCGGCCTTGACCCAGGCGTCCCGGGTGTCGTCGTCCAACGGGTACGCGACCGGGGTCAGCAGCGCGGTCTCGTCGAGACCGGCCTTCGCGAGGATCTGCCGTACGCCGTCGACGTGGAACTGCTCGCCGGAGTGCGACGCGCCCGCGAGCGCGAGGAGCTCGTCGGTCAGCGGCAGACCGTTGCGGAGCATGCCGAGGGCCTGCATGGGTTTGTTGGACGAGCGCGGGAACATCGGCTCGTCCACGATGCCGACGGCCCAGTCCACGCTGCCGTCGGGATGCGTCACCACGACGGAGCCGCGGTGGTGGCCTTCGACGAAGTCGCTGCGGACGACGTCGGCCAGGATCACAGGTTCGGTCACGGCTGAACTGTACAGGTGCAAAATGCCGTGTTGCGAATGATTCCCCTCACAGCCGCGAGCGCACGTGCAGCCCCGCCTCGGGGTCGACCAGGACCTCCTGGCTCGCCTTCACCGTCGGCTGATCTGCCGCGACCACGTCCAGCACGGCCTCTGGATCGACGTTGCGCTTCACCACAGCCAACGCAATCGGCCCGAGCTCGTGGTGCCGAGCCGCCGACCCGATGACCCCGACCTGCTTCTCCCCTGCCAGTACGGCGTCCCCGTGGGCCGGTAGGCGGTCCACCGAACCATCCAGGTGCAGCCGCACCAACCGCCGCGGCGGCCGGCCGAGGTTGTGCACCCGCGCGACCGTCTCCTGCCCGCGGTAGCAGCCCTTGTCCAGATGTACGCCGACACCGAGCCAGCCGAGCTCGTTCGGGATCGCGCGCTCGTCCGTGTCGAGAGTGAACCGCGGCGCGCCCGCCTCGATCCTGAGCGCCTCGTACGCCCAGACTCCCGCGGCCGGACCGTCCAGGCCGGCCAGCTCGGCGCGCGGCAGGAAGACCTCGTGCCCTCCCAACGAGTCCTCACCGGCGCGGGTCAGGTGCTCGCCCTCCGCAGTACCGGGCCGCCAGATGATCGCGTAGTCGTCGGTCACATCGGCGATCTCGACGCGCGACATGAAGACCATCTTCTGCAGCCAGTCGACAAGGGCCTCGGCCGCGCCCGGCTCGGTGTGCAACCAGAACGTCTCCCCGTCGTCCACGCCGTACATCACATGCTCGACGTGCCCGGTCGGCGAGAGCAGGAGCGCGGTCGTCGACGTACCAGGCTTGAGGCCCTCGAAGTACTGCGTGGTCAGCGCGTGCAGCCAGGTCAGCCGGTCCGGGCCGGTGATCGTGACCACGTCGCGGTGCGACAGATCGACGAAGGCCTGGCCGGCGACGATGGCCCGCTGTTCGCGGAGATCCGAGCCGTAGTGGGCCGCGACGCCGGCGTCGATTCCGTCGGCCTCGACCGCGCCGGGCCGGTCCAGCAGGGGGCTGCGCTTGCGTGACATGTCACCAGAGTACGTCGAGCGGCGTACGGCGAACGCCTCCCGTCGTGGGATGTGGACAGACCCTTCGCACCGCGAGGCTGGAGTCATCAAAACAACGGAGGGAGCAGGGTGATGAGCGACAGGGCATTCCGGTTCGGCGTGGCAGGGAGTCCGACGACCGGTGCGGAGTGGGTGAAGACGGCCCGGCAGGCCGCGGACCTCGGGTTCTCGACCGTTCTGATGCCGGACGGGCTTCAGCTCCCGGCGCCGTTCTCGTCCCTTGCGATGGCGGCCGCGGTCGCCGACATCCGGGTCGGCACCTTCGTCGCGGCCGCGCCGCTGCGGACGCCGCGGCAGGCCGCCTGGGAGGCGCACACCCTGACCGTGCTGACCGACGGGCGGTTCGAGTTCGGCATCGGCACCGGCCGTCCGGTCGCGGAGCAGCAGACGGCCGAGGTCGGCCTGCGATGGGGAACCGCCCGCGAGCGGCGGGAGCAGGTCATCGAGACCCTCGACCTGCTGCGCGAGCTCGACGGCGAGCGCCGTACGCCGATCATGCTGGCCGCCGGTGGACCGAAGGCGCTCGCGCTGGCGGCCGAGCGCGCCGACATCGTCTCGATCGCCAAGGACGCGACCACTCCCCGCTCGGAGGTTGCGGCCGTCGCGCACGAGTTGCGCGCGTTGGCCGGCGACCGCGCCGACGACATCGAGCTCGCGATGAACCTGCTTGCCGCCGGCACCCGCCCGCTGCCGCCGTGGACCAAACGCGCCTCCGGCGTCGACCCCGACGAGCTCGAGGCGATGGACTCGTTGATGCTGCTCCGCGGCACCCCGCAGGAGATGGCCGACGAGCTCCAGCGCCGCCGCGACCAGATCGGCGCCAGCTACATCAGCGTCAACTCCGGCTACCTGGAGGACTTTGCGCCCGTCATCGAACTCCTCGCCGGGAAGTAATAGACGGATCCCCAGGCCATCACAATTCGTGCCCGCCCGGCCGGCGCCGCGGGGGACGCCACCGGCGCGGCAATTGTGATGGCCTGGGGATCCGCAAGCACGACGCTGCCCGCCGGTCTGTGGCCCGGCGGGCAGCGCGTGGAGGGGTGGGAAGTGGACTAGTGGTCGGACTGACGCGCCTCGACCGGCTCCGGTACGTCGCCGGCGTGGGTGTCGCCGGCGGCGAAGGCGACCTCGTCGAACGGATCGTTGCCGGCGAACACCTGCTGCGCCTGCTCCTTGTCGAACTCGCCGACCCAGTGGCCGACCAGGACCGTCGCGACCGCGTTGCCGGCGAAGTTCGTCAGCGCGCGGGCCTCGGACATGAAGCGGTCGATGCCGACGATCAGGCCGACGCCGTCGAGCAGTTCGGGCCGGTGCGACTGCAGACCGCCGGCCAGCGTGGCGAGGCCCGCGCCGGTGACACCGGCGGCGCCCTTCGAGGCGACGATCATGAACACCAGCAGCGAGATCTGCTGCCCTAGCGAGAACGGCTGGTCCATCGCCTCGGCGATGAACAGCGACGCCATCGTCAGGTAGATCGCGGTGCCGTCCAGGTTGAAGGAGTAGCCGGTCGGAACGGTGATGCCGACGACCTCCTTGCTGACACCGACATGCTCCATCTTGCCGATCAGCCGCGGCAGCGCGGTCTCCGACGACGAGGTCGACACGATCAGCAGGAACTCGCGGCCTAGGTACCGCAGCAGCTGGAAGATCGAGACCCCGGTGACCACCCGCAGAATGGTGCCGAGGACAACGACCACGAACAGCAGGCAGGTGATGTAGAAGGCGACCATGATCATCGCGAGGCTGCGGAGCGCCTGGCCGCCGGCGGCGCCGACGACGGTCGCGATGGCGCCGAAAGCGCCGACCGGGGCAGCCCACATGATCATCGACAGCACCTTGAACAGCAGCCGCTGGAAGTGGCCGATGCCGGTCAGGATCGGCGTACCCTTGCTGCCCATCGTCTGCAGCGCGAAGCCGACCAGCAGGGCGACGAAGACGGCCTGCAGCACCTCGCCCTCGGTCAGCGACGACAGGATGGTCTTCGGGATGATGCCGAGCAGAAAGTCCGTGGTGCCTTCGTGCGCGCCGGCGGCCTGCTGCTGGCCGGTCTTGCGCAGCGCGTCGGTGAGGTTCAGGCCGGAACCGGGCTTGACCAGGTTGCCGACCACGAGGCCGATGGCGAGCGCGACCGTCGACATCACCAGGAAGTAGACGAGGGCGAGACCTCCCACCTTGCCGACGCTGGCGGCCTTGCGGACCGAGCCGATTCCGAGCACCAGGGTGCAGAAGATGATCGGGCTGATCATCATCTTGATCAGGTTCACGAACCCGGTGCCGAGCGGTTTCAGCTCGACCGCGAAGTCCGGGAACAGGAATCCGACACCGATGCCGAGCAGGACGGCGACGATGACGGCGATGTAGAGGAAATGGGTCCGGTCGTTGCGGACCGGAGTCGGACGGGGTTCGGTCGGGCTCGACATGGTGGGACTCCCTGTATCGGCCTGGCGGAGGGGTGGTTGGGGCCTGGTGAGTAACTGTGACGTGACGCACAGGAGAAGTGCTCATTTCGTTCATATCGTTCGCAGTGCCGGTTAGGGGCAAACTGTCCGCATGCGACACCGTCCGTGGGAGCTGCGCCGCCAGGTGCTCTGGCTGCAGACCGTCACGGTCACCGTCCTGATCGCGATGGTGTGGATCGTGATGGTCAGCCGGTCCCGGGCCCAGGCCCTGCGGGACGCGGCGGTCACCGGCCTGGCCGCGCCGGGCTGGTGGGAGCTGGCCCGGCTCGACCTGCGCTCGATGCTCGGGATCGCGAGCCTGATGCTCGGGGTCGCGATCGCCGGCAACGCGCTCGTCACCTGGCGGGTACGGCGCGCAACGCGCGGGGTGGGCACGCAGTCGCTGGCCCGGATGCTCGACTTCTACGAGGGCGTCCTGCACGCCGCGCGCGAAGGGCTGATCCTGCTGGACCTCGACGGGCGGGTCCAGCTCGCGAACGACGAGGCCCTACAGCTCCTCGGGCTGCGCTTCGTTGCCCCAGGTACGCCGTTGGAAGAGCTGCATCTCGGCGCCCCGCTGGCCGAACTGCTCGCGACCGGGCGGACGGCGTACGACGAACTGCACCTCGGCGCGCAGGGCGTCGTCGTCGTGAACCAGCAGCCGTCGGGCCGCGGGCGGATCGTCACACTGCGGGATCACACCGAGCTGCAGCGGCTGCTCGGTGAGCTGGACGCCGTCCGGAGTCTGGCGGAATCGCTGCAGGCACAGAACCACGAGGCGTCGAACCGGTTGCACACGGTCGTCAGCCTGATCGAGATCGGGCGGCCGGAGCGGGCGCGGGAGTTCGCGGTGTCGGAGCTGCAGTTCGCGCAGGCGATGACGGACCGGGTCGTGGGTACGGTCGGCGATCCGGTGCTGGCATCGTTGCTGCTGGCGAAGTTGGCGCAGGCACAGGAGCGCGGCGTGGTCCTCACGCTCGATCTCGGGCAGGAACAGCTGAACACGCGACTGCCGGCGCAGGACGTGGTGACCGTAGTCGGAAACCTTCTGGACAACGCGATCGAGGCCGCGCGGGGTGGGCCCGCGCCGCGGAAGGTCGAGTTCCGGGCGGCCGCCTTGGCGGATGCGATCGACCTGATCGTGACGAACACCGGCGCCGAGCTGGGATCGGTGGAGCTGGCCCACATGTTCGAGCGCGGATGGACCACGAAGGCCGAGCCCGGGCACGGGTTGGGGCTGGTGCTGGTGCGGAGCACGGTGGAGCGGTGGCAGGGTTCTCTGATGGTCGATCCGGATTCCGAGCTGGACGAAGTACCGGCGCTGACCGTGCGGGTCCGGCTGCCGCGGGCGGTGAGCGCGAGTGCCTGACCTGCGCGTACTCGTCGTCGAGGACGATCCCGTCGCCGCGGAGGCCCACCGCACCTACGTCGAACGGCTGGCCGGGTTCACCTGCATCGGGATCGCCGGTACTGCGGGGCGGGCGCTGCAGGTGCTCTCCCGCGGCGGCGTGGACGTCGTACTGCTCGACATGCACCTGCCGGACGGGCACGGGCTGGACATCGTCCGGCGGATGCGTGCCCTCGGCAACCAAACCGACGTGGTCGCGGTGACATCGGCCCGCGAGGTCGCGGCGGTGCAGGCGGCGGCGCGGATCGGGGTCGTGCAGTACGTGCTGAAGCCGTTCGCGTTCGAGACCTTGCGGGACCGGTTGTCGGCGTACGCCCGCCAGCGCCGCGCCGCCGAGGCAGGACAGGTGGTCGCGGACCAGGACGAGGTCGACCGCTTGTTGCATCCGGCAACCTTGTCGTCGGTGCCGAAAGGCTTGGCCGGTTCGGTTCTGGACCGCGTCGTCCAACTGCTCGCGGACCGCGAGGGCTGGACGGCCGAGGAAGTGGCGACGTCTTTGGGCACGTCCCGGATCACTGCTCGGCGCTACCTCGAGCACCTGGCCGACCAGGGCCAAGCCTTGCGGACCCAACGCTACGACGGCCGCAGCGGCCGCCCAAAGGTCGAGTACTCCTGGGTGGCCGAAAGCTAACGTCCGAAGAAGGGGCGAAACGTCTGCGCGGTTCTTCGGACGAAATGGATCGCGAGTGGATCAGGAGCGGACGAGGGTGGCCCAGAGGTGGGGTTGGAGGGACTGGCCTTCCGCGGCCATGTCGTACGCCCAGAGCAGCTCACCGTTGACCAGGCCGTACAGGCGGTGGCCGGCGGTGACCTCCTTGGCCGTCACGGTGCGCGCGACGACGTCCGTCTGGAGCTCGATCTTGGCGCCGTCGATATCGCCGTACCAGATCTCGGCGAAGCCGGTCGGGTGCGCCAGGATCACCTCGACCTTGTTGTCCGGCTGCGGCCGCCAGAAGCCGGTCTCGACCGCGAGCGGGCGCTGCTTGGTGCCGTCCTCGCCGACGACGAACGTCTGGCTGACGTAGTGCAGGTACGGCTTGCCGTTGTGGCTGAAGTCGATCTGCTGCCCGAACTCGAACTTCTCGATCGTCGGGTAGTCGCCGTGCCCGCGGCCCTCCCACCGACCGAGCAGCCAGGCCAGCGGCATCAGGTCGGGGTGCAGATCCTGCGGGATCTCGAACGCCATCGCGATCAGCTCGCGTTGCGGCCGCGATACAGCCGGTAGACGACGAACGCCGAGAACCAGCCCATGAACACACAGACCAGGATCAACAGCGAGGTGAAGACAACGTGCAGCACGCCCGACAGTCTAGAGGATCCCCCCGCCCGCCCTCCCCCACCACAGCGTGACATCCCGCACCCCACCAAACACCCCACCATCCGCCAGCGCGGCCTCCCGCAGGCCGGTGAGCAGGCTGTCTTCGGCTAGCGTGGCGGAATGTCCCGCACGCTGGTGATCAAGTTGACCGCAGGCGCCGACGAACTTGAGCGCGCCAACCAGGCCTTCACCGTCGCCGCCTCGGCCGTCGCGGCCGGTGCCACGGTCTCACTCTGGTTGACCGGCGAGGCCGTGTGGTTCGCCGTACCCGGACGCGCGGAGACCTTCGAACTCCCCCACGCCGCACCGCTGACCGATCTGCTCGCCGCGGTCCTGGAAGGCGGTCAACTCACGGTCTGCACCCAGTGCGCCAAACGCCGCGACCTGACCGAAACCGACCTCCGCCCCGGCACCCGCATAGCCGGCGCCCCCACCTTCACCGAAGAAATCCTCACCGAAAACACCCAAGCAATCGTCTACTGACACACCACGGTCCGCGGACTCCAGAAGCCCGCGGACCGTCACGTCTCGACGCTGCCCGGCGCTGGTTGGCGCTCGTTGGTGACCGTCGTCGGCTAGCCGCGGCCGCGGCCGCCGTCGTCGCCTCGGCCTCGGTCGCCCCGGGTGCGGTCTTCCGTGCGCTGCGCGGCCGGGGTGCCCGGGCGCTCGCTGGTCGCGACGCCGCCGCCCTCGCGGCTGGTCGCACCGGCGGCGGGTGCGTGACCGGTTTGGGTCCGCTCCAAGGTGGCACGCTCGTTGGGCGGAATCTCCTGGCCTGGAGCGTTCCCCTGGCCGTTCTCGCGCAGGTCGTCGAGCACTGGCTCCTCGGCCGGGCGCCATTGGGTGCTTTGGGCCTGGCTCTCCTGTCCACCTTGGCTCGGGCCTTGTTCGTCGGAGCCGAGTGAGGCGCTCTCGTCCACCGCGCTCTGCGAGGCGTTGGCGAGCTGCTGTGTGTTCGGACCGCTCGGCTGCTGGCCCGCCTGGCTGGGCGCCTGCTCGCCCATCTCTTGCCCGGACGTCTGCTGCGGTCCTTGCTCGGGCGCATCAACCTGCTGCGCCTGCACCGGCTCCGCCTGGACCGGCTCTGCCTGCACCGACTGAGGCTCCTGCCCCGGGCCGGACACCTGCTGATCCGGGCCGGCTGACTGGTCGGCATCGGCCTGCTGCTCGTTGTCGGCGCCGATCGTCCCGTCCTGCAGTGCGCCGTCCTGGTCGAGGCCGTCCTGCTGCTGGCCGTCCGCGCCGATCGTCTCGTCGCGCACTACGCCGTCCTGATCGACGAACTCACCACCCTGGTCGAGGCCGCCCTGCTCGGCCACGTCAGTGCCGGCCTGCTGCTCGTTATCGGCCCCGATCGTCTCGTCGCGCAGTACCCCGTCCTGATCGACGAACTCACCACCCTGGTCGAGGCCATCCTGCTCAGCCCCGTCAGTGCCGGCCTGCTGCTCGTTATCGGCCCCGATCGTCTCGTCGCGCAGTACCCCGTCCTGATCGACGAACTCACCACCCTGGTCGAGGCCATCCTGCTCAGCCCCGTCAGTGCCGGCCTGCTGCTCGTTGTCCGCGCCGATCGTCTCGTCGCGCAGCACGCCGTCCTGATCGACGAACTCACCATCCTGGTCGAGGCCGTCCTGCTGCTGGCCCTCCGCGCCGATCGTCTCGTCGCGCAGCACGCCGTCCTGATCGACGAACTCACCACCCTGGTCGAGGCCATCCTGCTCAGCCCCGTCAGTGCCGGCCTGCTGCTCGTTGTCGGCATCGAGATCCTGCTGGTCCTCCCGCAGGTCGGCGGCGTGCGCTTCGTCCAGCTTGTCGTCGACCTCCTCGGCCACGAGGGCGGCGGTGCCTGCGGTCGCGAGGTCGGCGCCATCCACGCCGTCGCCCCGGTCGTTGCGCTGCGAGTCGTCCTGCTCCCGCTTGAGCCTCGCTTGCTCCGCCTCGCCCCGCGCTTGCTCACGATTTCGGGCAGCTTCGGCCTCCGCGTCGGCAGTCGCGTTCAGCTGCGCGTCCGCTTCGGCCCGCTGCGCCGGGTCCGAGATGTTGTCGTGGTCCTGGTCCATCAGTTCTCTGACGTCATCGTTGGGGATGCCGTCGAGGTCGTCGTCGTTGTTCAGCTCGGCGGCCTGCTGACGGAGACGTTCGTCGGCGGCGACCCGCTGCCGCTCCAGATCCGCGGCCTGATCTCGGAGGCTGGCATTCTGCGCCTCGAGGTCCGCACTCAACGCCGCCGCGTTGGCCGCTTCCTCCATGCCCCGGGTGCGCTCATCCCCGGGGAGATCCCGGGTTGGGGCGTTGGCATTCTCACGCCAGCTGCGGTCGTTGAGCGCCGCCTCCATCCGCGCACGCGTCTGCTGCTGGCGCGAAAGGAGGTTCATCAGCGCCCGGCCGCCCCGCCTGAGGCTCTGAAGGACCGCCATCGCACGGTGGTACCCCTGGATGATCTCCTGGAGCAGGTCTTCCTGACCTTCAGCCATCAGGCCACCTCGCTGGCGTAGACGGAGTATCCGAAGCCGGCGGCAGTGTCCTCCGGGCCCGGCTGGGACGCATACAGGTGGATCTCGGCTCCCGGCCGGAGCCAGACGGCCAGGTGGCGGCGGCGATCGCGCCACTCGGGCGGAACCCGGAGGTCGCTTCCCGGCCCGACGAAGACCGGCGGTCCCCAGTAGCGGCGCGCGAGCTCGAGCTGATCCGGCCAGTGGTCGTCGAGACCTTCCTCGGCCAGCGGCAACTCACCCGCAGCGATGTCGTACGCCGACCAGCCGCTCCGCGGGCTCTCCGGCAGCACCGCGTCCGGGAGCACGAGCATGACCGTCTCGCGCGGGGTGACCAGGCCCCACGTGTAGCGGTCGGGGTCGATGTTGCCCGGCGCCCACGGACGCCAGCCGGTCGCGGCGGTAACGCGGTTCACCAGGGCGCGGATCGCGTCCATGCCGGTGGCCGGCGGGCCCCAGATCGATCCCCAGTCCGCGACCTCGGCAAGATCCGCCATCGCGCGCTCGTCATCCTCGGACGACCGCTCCTGCGTCTTCACTCCGCCTCACTCCTTTCGCCCCAGTCCGCCAAGAGATCAGTCCGCCCAGAAACAGTCCAGCCAGAGATCAGTTCGCTCAGAGTATGCCCCGATCGGTACCACCATCCGGGCTACAGACGCAGACCTGTGGATAACTGTTCCGTTCGCGAGCAGTAATACGCCGTTCGCGAGCAGTAACCGATGGACGCCGTACAGACGTCCGCCGCGGAGTTGTAGTGGAAACATGAAGCTCCCGGCGCCGCCGACCGAGAAGTCGTTCCCGTCTCCCCTGCACCACCCGCGGGTGGCGACGGTGCTGGGCCGCTGGCTCGGCCTGGTGGTCGTGATCTGCTTCCTCACCGGGCTGTACAGCCACTTCCAGCAGGACACCCCGAGCTGGCTGCCCGTCCCGAGTCGTCCGGCGGCGCTGTACCGCGTCACGCAGGGCCTGCACGTCCTGAGCGGGACCGTTGCGGTCCCGTTGCTGCTGGCAAAGTTGTGGACGGTCTACCCGAAGCTGTTCGCGAAGCTGCCGTGGCCGCCGAGCCGGAAGGCCGCCGCGACGATGCTCGAGCGGGCGTCGATCCTGGTGCTGGTGTCGGCGATGGCGCTCGAGCTGTTCATCGGGTTCCTGAACACCCTGCAGTGGTACCCGTGGCCGTTCCCGTTCCGGCAGACGCATTACGCGCTGGCCTGGATCATCGTCGGCGCGCTGCTCGTGCACATCGCCGTCAAGCTCCCGTTGATCCGGACGAACTGGCGGCGCCTGGCCGAGATCGTCCCGGACTCCTTGCCGCCGGCAATCTCCGGTCTCACCCGGCGCGGCCTGTTCCGGACCGTCGCCGGCGCGGCGGCGCTGGTAGGCATCACCTCGGTCGGCCAGTCCGTACCTGCGCTCGGCCCGGTCGCCGTACTCGCGCCACGGAAGCCGAACATCGGCCCGCAAGGACTTCCGGTCAACCGTACGGCGGAAGCGGCCGGTGTCACCGGGATCGGGCCGGACTGGCGGTTCACCGTCGTCGGACCGCGATCGCTGTCGTACAGCCTCGACGAGTTGCAGCAGCTTCCGCAGAGTCGGTCAGCGTTGCCGATCGCCTGCGTAGAGGGCTGGAGCCAAGGCGGGCGATGGGAGGGCGTGCGGATCCGCGACCTGCTCGAGCTGTGTGGCGCCCCGGCGCACTCCCGGGTGCGGGTGGTGTCGATGGAGAAGGGCGGGTTCTACGCGACCAGTGAGCTGCCGGAGCAGTTCGCCGCCGATCCGCTGACGTTGCTGGCGCTCCGGCTCAACGGGTCGGAGCTGGCGCTGGACCACGGCTTCCCGGCCCGCATCATCGCGCCCAACCGGCCAGGTGTGCTGCAGACCAAATGGGTGCACCGGCTGGAGGTCATCGCATGAAGCTGCGGATCGGGCTGGCAACTGTCGGCGTACTGACAGGCCTGTGGGGTCTCTGGAAGCTGCTCAGCGCTCTGGACCCACCCGCGTTGATCCGATTGCCGATCTGGCTCGGCGGGGCGGTTGTCGCCGACGACTTCTTCCTGGTTCCCCTGACTGTGAGCCTGGGCTGGCTCGTGACGCGGTGGTCGATCCGCCCGGGCGGCCATCGGACTGCGGGTGCGATCAGAACGACCTTGCTGTACGTCGGCATCACCAGCCTGATCGCGGTGCCCCTACTCCTGCGCCAGGGCAAGGGTGTGAACCCGACGGTCCTGCCCCGCGACTACCTCCGCGACTGGTTATTGCTAGAGGCAACGATCATCGCGGCCGGGATCGCCGGCTACTTCATCGCTTCACGTTCAAGAGGTCGCGGGCCTCGTCCGGCGACATCGGCGGCCGTTGCGCGAGTGTGGCGAGGGCGGCCGCGCGTTCGACGAGCTCCGCGTTGTGAGTGACCGGCTGCCCCTTCGCCAGCGTCAGCGTGTCCTCCATACCGACGCGGAGGTTGCCGCCCTTCGACAGGGCCGCCAGCGCGACCGTCAGCGCCGTACGGCCGATGCCGGTGGCGGACCAGGAGGTGACCGCGTCGGGCAGGGCGTTGACGGCGGCGACCAGCGCGTCCGCCGTACCGGGCATGCCGCCGGGGACACCCATGACCAGATCGCAATGCACGCGTCCGCCGTACGGGAGGCCGTACTTGCCGAGCAGCCGGTGCAGTGCGGCGACATGGCCGAGGTCGAACAGCTCGAACTCGGGCACGACCTCGCGCTCCTGGGTGAGCTGGTAGAGCTGGGTGACGAACGGCCACGGGTTCATGAACACGTCGTCGCCGAAGTTGACCGTCCCCATGGTCAGCGAGCAGGAGTCGGGTACGGCGTCGAGCACCCGGAGCCGGTGGTCGTACGGATCGGTGACCGCGCCGCCGGTGGAGAGCTGGACGATCAGCGCGGTGTTCTCCCGGACCGCAGCGACAGTCTCCGTGAGCCGGCCGAGGTCCAGGGTCGGCTTGTGCTCCGCGTCGCGGATGTGGATGTGGATCATCGCCGCCCCGGCGGCCTCGCACCGCTTCGCGGTCTCGACCAGCTCGTCGAGCGTGGTCGGCAACGCCGGGCAGTCCGCCTTCGCGGTCTCGGCACCGGTGGGAGCAACAGTGATCAGAGTCGACGCCATGGAGGAATCCTGCCAGATCGGGGTCAGTAAAGGATATTTGCCGGTAGATGGGTTACATCACCGGACGATCTCCGGCAGGGCAGGATGTTCCCATGAGAGCCGTAGTACAGCGAGTCAGTCGGGCAGCGGTGACTGTCGACGGCGAGGTGGTCGGGGCGATCGACGGGCCCGGACTGCTCGTCCTGCTCGGCGTCACCCACGACGACACCGTCGAGAAGGCGGCCGCGCTGGCCGCGAAGATCTGGACCCTGCGCATCCTGCACGACGAACGCTCCGCCGCCGACGAGCAGGCGCCGATCCTCGCCATCAGTCAGTTCACTCTGTACGCCGATACGCGGAAAGGCCGCCGCCCCTCGTGGAGCGCCGCCGCACCCGGCCCGGTCTCCGAACCGCTCTACGACTCGTTCTGCACGGCGCTCGAGAAGCTGGGCGCCAAGGTGGAGCGCGGCCGCTTCGGCGCGGACATGCAGGTCGCCCTCACCAACGACGGCCCGGTCACCCTGATCCTGGACGCATAAGACAAAGGACCGGCCCCCGGATCCGTGCAGGATCCGGGGGCCGGTGTGCTCTGGGTCGGTGAGGTTCGACTCAGATGGTGTCCGCTGAGATCAGCTGACGACGCCGGCGGCCGAGTGGCCGACGACAACCTTGGTGTTCAGGCTGTAGACGTCGATCACCAGAGCGTTCACCGCGATGTACCGCTTCTGCCGCAGGACCTGGTTGAAGGTCAGCCGCGCGATACCCGGGATGTTCAGCGTCTTGTTCTCGCCGGTCGGGACCGCGTAGGACTTGCCGCCGACCTTGATCGAGGCAATGGTCGACGACGAGCTCACGCCGGCCTTGTTGTCCTTGGTCTTCCACGCCGACGCGGAGGACTCGATCGCGCCGATGGACAGGCTGCCCACCTTCACGCCCGCGACGTGCGAGGTGAAGTTGATGTAGGACTTGTTCGCACCGATGGCGCCGTTCTTGGTGGTGTAGACACCGCCGACGTAGGCGACCTTCGGGATGTTCAGCTCGCCGACCGCGACCCGGACCGTCTTGCCCTCAGTGCCCTGGCAGGTGGTCTGAAGGGACGTCGCGTCGGAGACGACCAGCTTGTCGGCCGTGGCCTTGGTACCGAAGGCGTCACCGATGACCAGCGCGGTCGCCGGCTTGGAGATCTCCGCGCGGGTCTTCAGCACCGCGACGTCGACGCCCTGCGGGATGTACTGGTTCTTCACCGTGGCGTGCAGCACGACCGCCTGCGCGTACGAGTAGATGCCGGAAGCGGTCTTCACGCCGCCGACCCGGTTCAGCACGATGTAGCCGAGACCCGGAACCGCGATCTTGGTGTTCCACTTCGGCTTGAGCAGCGACGGCACCGCGATCGCACCGATCTTCACGCCCGCGAACGTGGTGTCGCCGGTGTACGACAGCTGGCCCTTCGAGTACTTCGCCGTCGTGGTGGTCTTCACGCCGGTGAGCGTGAGCAGGTTGCCGACACGGATGTCGGCGGCCGTCGCGGTGCTGGTGACGCCCGTCCCGCTCTTGTTGTCGAAGGCATGCGTGTCGGTCTTCACCGAGCGTGCGATCGCCTGGTTGTTCACGTTCGCCGTGCTGAGGTCGTTCTTGTCAGCCTTGTGGGCGTCGGTGGTGCAACCAAACTTGCTGATGACCTGCGGGCCGCTGTTGGCCAGGCCGGATTCGACGTCGGTGCCGTACGAGTAACCGCTGTATCCGAAAACCGGCGAGGCGGACGCCGAACCCGAGGTCAGCGCGATCGTAGAAGCCACGCCGACAACCGCCGCAACTCCGACGGCAGCGAGCTTCTTGTATCCGATGCGGGGTCGCATTGACCCCTCC
This sequence comes from Kribbella sp. NBC_00709, assembly GCF_036226565.1. Lineage (GTDB taxonomy): Bacteria > Actinomycetota > Actinomycetes > Propionibacteriales > Kribbellaceae > Kribbella. The sequence goes on along the minus strand of NZ_CP108996.1, from coordinate 3,943,157 downwards.
TCCCTGAGTGATGACGTGACCCGGAACGCGGGTCAGGACACAGACACAACTCAGCCGATTGCGGTAGGTGACGAGTTGACCCCGCTCCGAGACCGAACCGTTACATTGCTGCTCGGCCGGCGAGATTTCTCCCGCCTGGCCGTAACTCGGCTGCGATGACCGGAGAATCCCTGCCGGGTAAGCGATTTGGGCATGCCAAGGGGCCCGGACGCGCAAGGTCCGGGCCCCTCGGTGCTTACTTCAGGGTGGGCCACCAGCGGGTGGAGGTGGCACCTTCTGTAACGAACGACCGGTCAGACGGTGACGGCCACTTCCGCGACCTCGCCGTACTGCGCGACCACCTGACGGTCGACCGGGTCGGCCTTCGGGGCCAGCGTGCGCAGCGTCCAGCTCCCCGGCGCCGCGAAGAACCGGAAGTGCCCGGTGGCCGAGGTCGGCACCTCGGCGGTGAACTCACCGGTGGAGTCCAGCAGCCGCACGTACGCGCCGCCGACCGGCTCCTCGCCGCGTAGCACCTGGCCCTGGATCACGGCTTCCTTGTCGACGTCGACACCCTTGAGGTCGAGGCCGCCCTTCGTTGCTCCACACATGTGTCAGGCCTTTCCGGGTTCGTCGCCGAGGGCAACGGGTACGCCGACCAGCGAACCCCACTCGGTCCAGGAACCGTCGTAGTTCTTGACGTTCGCCTGACCGAGGATCTCGTGCAGCACGAACCAGGTGTGCGCCGAGCGCTCGCCGATCCGGCAGTACGCGATGGTGTCCTTGCCGAAGTCCACGCCGGCGTCGGCGTACAGGGTCTTCAGCTCCTCGTCGGCGCGGAACGTGCCGTCGTCGTTGGCCGCCTTGCTCCACGGGATGCTGGCCGCGGTCGGGATGTGACCCGCGCGCTGCGCCTGCTCCTGCGGGAGGTGGGCCGGGGCGAGCAGCCGGCCGGCGTACTCGTCGGGGCTGCGGACGTCGACCAGGTTCTTCACGCCGATGGCCTCGCCGACCTCGTCGCGGAAGGCGCGGATCTCCAGGTTCGGCTCCTTCGCCTGATACTCGGTGGCCTCGCGCTTGACGACCTCGTCGGTCAGCTCGCGGCTGTCCAGCTCCCAGCGCTTGCGGCCGCCGTCGAGCAGGCGGACGTCACCGTGGCCGTAGAGCTTGAAGTACCAGTACGCGTACGCCGCGAACCAGTTGTTGTTGCCGCCGTACAGCACGACCGTGTCGTCGTTCTTGACGCCCCGGCCGGACAGCAGCGCGCTGAACTGCTCCTGGTTGACGAAGTCCCGCCGGACCGCGTCCTGCAGGTCGTCCTTCCAGTCCAGCTTGATCGCACCGGCGATGTGGCCGGCGTCGTACGCCGAGACGTCTTCGTCGACCTCGATCAGGACGACACCGGCGTCGTTCTTGTGCTCCTCGACCCAGTCGGCCGAGACGAGCGCGGATTCCCTGCTCATGTGTGCTGCCTCTCAGTTGGTAGCGGTGGATGGCGTACGAATGCGGTGGATCAGCAGATAGGCCTCGCACCCGAGGCAGAGCCCGACGGCCGCGTTCACGAACGCTGCGACCAGGGCGAATCCGGTGGCGACCACGCCCAGCACGGTGACACCGGTCAGGTACCCGATCAGACCGGCGACCGCGAAGACGAGGCCGACCAGCTGGGCGAACCGCGGCGGGGCCGCGTCCTCCAGCTCCTTCGGCGGACCCAGCTGGGGCCGGATCAGCCGCTTGAACAATTGCCCGTACGGCGAAGCCTGGACGCCGAACGCGACCGAGATCGCGAACACCACGGCTTGCACCGCGAGCGGCCACGGGTTGTTCAGGACGAGCGTCAACGCCAGGACGACCGTGGTCACCCCGGCCGCGAACCGGAGCCCGCGGGGATCGGCCTTCTGTGTCGCCGGTGCTTCGGACATGACGACTCCTGCGAGGAGGAGGGCTGTCGAGCCGGACCCGCCCGGGTGTGCGGGGAGACGACGTACGCGAAACCGTGCTCAGCGACCGGTTTCGCAGCGCTCGGGACGCCGCCTGGTCAGCGGCGTCGACACAGCGATGAGCGCACGCGGCAGTTGTCCACTGCCCTGCGCTTCGTCAGCCATGTCGTGTAAACCACGGATCGAGCGTACGGAACCCAGCCGGACCTGCCGACCGTGGTCCCACTACCTGAGACAACTGATCACATGGTGGTATCAGGTTCGGACCACGTTGGTCTTGGCCACCTTGTCGTGCAGCGCCTGCTTCTTGTCGTCCCAGAGCGGCCAGAGGTAGTTGATCAGCGCGATGAAGCCGACCAGCGTGCCGACCAGCGGGATCACGCCGAGCACGCTGAGCGCGATCTCGAAGCCGTACCGCTTGGCCACCGCGCTGCCGGGCGGGTTGCCCGGGGCGTCCCGCAGCCGGACCGCGATCCCGAGCGCCATCTTGCCCGGGGTCGCGCCCTTCTTGGTCAGGAACAGGTACTCGTACGCGAACGACACCACGAAACCGATCAGCAGCGCCGGGATCATCCACTTGTAGACCTCGGGCGGCAGGGTGGTCGTGGTCGTCGGGGTGCCGGCCTCGGCCTGGTCCATGACGGTCTTGAAGTAGTCCAGGAGAATCTGGGAGTACTTGTAGTAGAAGTAGCCGGTGAGCGGCAGTCCGACGATGCCGACGATGATCGAGTCGATGATCCGGGCGAACACCCGCCGCCACCAGCCGGAGAGCATCTGCCCGTCCGGAGTGGTGTGCGGACGCTTGCCGGGGTAGCCGTAGCCCTGCTGTTGCGGGTGACCGCCGGGGCCGTACTGCCCGTACTGCGGCTGCTGACCGAACTGCTGGGGCTGCTGCGGTCCGGCGTACTGCCCGTACTGCGGCTGTTGCTGGGGCGGAGCGTACTGGCCGTACTGCGGTTGCACCGGCTGAGCCGGCTGGCTCGGCGCAGCATTGCTGCCGCCGTACACCTGCCCGTGCTGAGCGGCCTCGCCGTACTGCGGTGCGCCGCCGAACTGCCCTTGGTACGGCGGTGGGCCCTGCTGTGCACGGTGCTGATCCGTCCAGGTGCTGCCGTCCCAGTACCGCTGCTGGGTCGGGTCCTGAGGGTCGTCGTACCAACCGGCTGGAGAGCTCACCTGCAGAGTCTTGCTTACGCGCAGGTGCACGCGCCATTCGGTGGCACGTACCGGACGGTGGTCAGCTGGCCTGGCGGTCCAGCGCTGCCGCGAGCGCGGCGATCACGTCCGGCTTCCGCGGTGCTCCGCTGGCGCGCTTCACGACCGCGCCGGTGCTGTCCAGGACCAGCGTGGTCGGCGTACGCAGGATGTCCAGCCGCCGCACGAGCTCCAGGTGGGACTCCGCGTCCAGCTCGACATGGCGCACTCCGTCGACCATGCCCTCGACCTCGGCAAGTGTCCGCCGGGTCGCCCGGCACGGTGCACAGAACGCCGACGAGAACTGCAGCAAGGTCGCTCGCTGCCCCAGCTCGCCACCGAGCTCGGCAGCCGTCACCCGCTCCACGTCGTCCTCGCTCTTCCCGCGAAAGCGCCCGTCAACCCAGGCCTTGAGCGCACTGAGCACCACGCCGGCGGCCACAGCCCCGACCAGCACCCACACACCAAGACTCACAGCTACCCACGGTACGACCCCTCATCCACCTTTCAACCACCCGTTCCACCCACTGAGAACCAGGTCGCAGAACACGCAGGCGTTCCTTCGGGGATTCTGTCTTAATTAGGCCTGTGGAGACTGGGTTGACGGTGCGGGCCGGGGTGGTGATTCCGGAGGGCGAGCTGGCGTGGCGGTTCTCGCGGTCGGGTGGACCGGGTGGGCAGTCGGTGAACACCACGGACAGCCGGGTCGAGCTCAGCTTCGACGTGGCGGGTACGTCGGCGTTGAGCGACGTACTGAAGACGCGGGCGCTGGAGCGACTGCAGTCGCGGCTGGTCGACGGGGTCGTGACGATCGCGGCCTCGGAGTACAAGTCGCAGTGGCGCAACCGGGAGGCGGCCCGGGAGCGGCTGGCGGTGCTGATGCGGGAGGCGATCGCTCCGCCGCCCCGGAAACGGCGTCCCACCAAACCTTCGAAAGGGTCGGTGCGCCGACGGCTGGACGACAAGAAGCGCCGCGGCCAGACGAAGCGTCTGCGCGGCCGACCGGACGACTGACGCGGCCCTCTGGCTGGTTACGCTGGCCGGCGTGCAGGAAACGGGGACCGGGGGGTCGGGGCAGGAGTCGGGGCAGGAGGAGCCGGAAGAGCTCCCGGAGTTCCAGGATCTCAAGGTGCGCGGCCGCTCGGTCCGGACGTGGTCGATCAGCGCCGTCGCCGTACTCCTGGCGATCTCCGCGGCCTTCGGCGGCCTGAAGAAGGCCGGCACCGAAACTCCGCACGTGGACGCCGGCACCGCGATCGACACCGGGCAGTTCGAGGTCACCATCCAGCGCGTCGTCACCGTGAAGGACCTGAAGCCTCTGTTCACCCCGGACGACGGCGGTGCGCTGATCGCGGTCGTGACCAAGCTGAAGGTCACCGACGACACCGGTACGACCCCGCCGTCGGACCTGATCCGGCTGATCGGCGTACCCGGCGTGAAGGACACCGACCCGCCGCTCGGCACCACCAACCTCCGCGACCAGACCATGAACCCGGTTCTCACCCCGGACGCCGGCGAGGACGTGGCCTACGTCTGGAAGCTGCCGAAGGCCACCCAGCTGCCGACCCAGGTCAACCTCACCGTGCAGGGCTACGAGAACGAGGACGAGTCGATCCTCGACCACCACGAGAAGTGGCTGCCGGACAAGGTCGTCGCGGACAGCACGGTCAAGGTGAAGGACAACACGAAGTGAGGCCCCGGAAGCTCCTCAACATCGGCCTCACCCTCGCCGTGCTGGTCGCGATCGTCGGCCTCTACCGCCTCACGCCGACACAGAAGGACATCCAGGACCCCACGCCGGTGAAGGGCATCATCGGCCGCACCGTGAAGACGCCGCGGTTCGACCTGACCGTCAACGACGTCCGCGTCGCCAAGAAACTCCGCGTCCCGCACTCGACCCCGGACCGGGACACACTGACCGACTTCGTGGTGGTCGACGCGACCGTCACCGCCACCCGCGAACCGATCCACGTCTCCAACGTCCGGATCAGGTCCGCCGACGGGGTCACGTATCTCGGTGCCAACCGCAACGGTCTCGACGAGGTCGACCTGACCGGCACCGAACTCGCGCCGGACATCCCGGTCCGGGGCTCCTTCGTGGTCGAGATGCCGGCCGACAAGGTGCCCGGGGCAACTTTGCAGGTGATGGAGAAGTCGATCCTGAACGACCTGGAGCCCCAGGTCACCGTCCCGCTCGGCCCCGACCCTGTGAAAGTGCAGGACGTCGTGGCCCTGACCGTGGCGAGCGACACATGACCGCCGCACGCCGGGCCCGACGCGGCTGGCTCCGGAAGAACACCGCCGCACTCGCCACACTGGTGCTGGCGATCCCGCTGGCCGGCTGGTGGACCACCCGCAGCGATTACAAGTCCTGGTACGACGCTGAGCCCCGCGATCCCGTCCTCGTGTCGGCCGGCGGCACGTCGTACAACGGTGCGACGTGGTACGGCGCCAGCGTCGAGCAGGACCCGCAGCCGGCGCGCACCGGTCTCGGCGACTCGGACCAGGACGCCCTGCCGGACGGGACCACGCGGATCCGCGTGTACTACCGCATCCAGGTGGACAAGCTGTCCGCGCTCGACGGGCTCGGCGGCTGCCAGATGCACCTGCGCGCACCGGACGGGCGGATCTGGGACGACACCGTGGTCGCGGACGACTACCAGGACCGTCCGACCGGGTGCACCGGCGGGTACGACGACAAGCCGGAGAGCTGGCGTGGACAGTTGGCGCAGTACTACGTGAAGCCGGTGGCCGGGAGGCCGTTCGAGACGGTCGCGGTGTTCGTCGTACCGTCCTCGGTCGCCGGCAGCGTGCAGCCGACGATCACCTTCGCTACGAAGCTCCCTCAGTACCTGGCATTCCCGAGGTAGCCGCACTCAGGTCGGTGACGCCGTGGTCGCCTCCCGACTGCTCATGGACCGCGCGGGTCCGCGGCGTCAGGTAGCCGGCCAGGCCGCCGATCATCCGGTCGTAGGCGGCCGCGAGCAGGCTGACCTGCAGCGCGATCTTGAGACCGTCGGTGATCAGGTTCAGCGGCTCGTCGATGACCAGCCAGAACTGCAGCGTGTGCGGACCGAGCACCCACAGCTTGAGCGCGATCCACACCGCGCTGGCAGCGAACGTGACGACCGCCCAGGCCAGGAAGTACCCCAGCATCGGCCGCAGCCCCGAGCGGACGACCAGCCGGAACGCGTTCATCACCGGGATCCAGCGGTCCTTCCAGTCGGAGACCACCGAGTTCCCGGCGACGCGGACGATCCGCGGCGTCTGCTGCCAACGCTGGGTGATCCGGTCGAACCGCCAGCGCGGCTTGTCGAGCGTCTGCACGACGCGGCCGTAGATGACCGCGGTCATCGTGATCCACATCAGCGGTAGCACTGCGGCGTCCCAGAGATCGCCGATGCCGGCGGCGACGAAGCCGGTGACCGCGTCCCACACCTCACGGACCTGATCGACGCCGAGCACGTGGTCGAGCACCCAGCTGTACCCGTCGTGCAGCCACTGCCAGACCACGCGTTCCTTCAGCCAGGTCATGGGTGGCGGGATGACCGACGTCGCCTGGTACACGACCACGAAGATCCACAGCGCCTCGAGATAGGTGACGAACAGCTTGCGGACCGGCCCTTCCTTCTCCTTCTTCCACTTCTTGAACACGAAGCGGAGCAGGTACGCCGTCACGCCGAGGCCGAGGAACAACCAGGTGGACAGGGACTGCAGACCCTGTGACGGCTGCGGCACCGTACCGCCGTTCAGAACGGTCGCAGCGGTCTCGTTGACCTTGTGGACGGCGAGTTGGTACTCGTAGTCGAGCGCCTCGTTCTGCAGGAACTTGTACGCCGCGTAGAACGCCAGGAACGGGAGCAGCGCCGCAGCGATCGCATCGAGCGGCTTGTGTTCGTTGCCAGGCTCCATGCCGTCCGGAGCAAGCATGCCTTCGGCAACTGCCCGCCGATGGAAGGGCAGCTCACCACGCAGGATCAGGAACATGGCGACATACATCGCCAGGGACACGACGACGAGCAGCGCCAGTACTGCGATGCCGGCGGCCTCCGCCTTGTCCCCTGCTTGCACCGCGACCCACTGCAGACCCCGGTGCGCCAGCTGCGCCACCAGAAAGACCGCGAACAGGCGCGGCCAGGCCTTCCCGAACAGGACCCCCGCCCGCCCCACCGTAGTGAGTAGCGTCCCCGACTCCATCGCCACGGGCCGAATCTACCTCCCGGGCAGCTCTCCCCGGCTCGGCTCCTAGCCGCCCGCGAAAGGCGGGAGCGCGTCGACGAGAGCGCCCTGGCTGAGCGGCGTGCCCGGGTCGGCGCGCTCGCCGTCCAGGAGGAAGGTGCAGATCGACAGCACCCGCGCGAGCTCCGGCCGATCGGTGGAGACGGTGCTGACCAGGTCGCGGATCGACCCCGCCTCGGCGGTCGCCGACGACTCCCCCGCGGCCGAACGAGCGGCGGCGAAGTACCTGATGGTGACTTCCGGCATCTGGTCGGCGCCTCACTAATCGGTTAAGTCTTCGGCTATTATGTCAGCTTGCTGTTATGCCCAGTGTGTCTCAGGCCCCCGGCAACGACGCCGTCGGGGCCTGACGTGCACGAGGACCGGGTCGCATCCTCAGGATCCGATGATCAGCACAAGGAGACGGCGTGAGCACGTTGCTTCTGCTGACGAACGCGCTGCAGGCCTCCACCGAGGTCCTGCCCTCGCTCGCCCTGCTCCCGCACCAGATCAGGATCCTGCCTCCCGAGGTCGCCGCGCTGGTCGACGCTCCGGATGCCGACGCCGTCCTGCTCGACGCCCGCCGCGACCTGGTCGCCGTCCGGAGCGCCTCCCGGCTGATCCGGACCACCGGTATCGACGTGCCGCTGATCCTGGTCGTCACCGAAGGCGGCCTGACCGCGGTCAACGCCGACTGGGGCGCCGACGACGTGCTGCTCGACACCGCCGGCCCGGCCGAGATCGAGGCCCGGCTGCGGCTGGTCATCGGCCGGCTCGCCGCGACCCGCAACGACGAGCCCGAGTCCACGCTGATCCGCAGCGGCGACGTCGTGATCGACGAAGCGTCGTACACCGCGAAGCTCAACGGGCGGGCGCTCGACCTGACCTACAAGGAATTCGAGCTGTTCAAGTTCCTCGCCCAGCACCCCGGCCGGGTCTTCACCCGCGAGCAGCTGCTGCAAGAGGTCTGGGGCTACGACTACTTCGGCGGCACCCGGACCGTGGACGTGCACGTACGCCGCCTGCGCGCGAAGCTGGGGCCCGAGCACGAGTCCCTCATCGGCACCGTCCGCAACGTCGGCTACCGCTTCGTCGTACCGCCGGCGCCCTCGACCCGCGAACCGGCCGAAGCGAAGTCCTGAGCGCTGCTCAGAACAAGAACTTCAGCAAGGTCACCGCGAGCGCGGCGGCCGTGAACAGCGCCGCTTTCCAGGATCCGACGCCCTGCCGGAACGCCGCCACGAACGTCCCGATCGTGATCGGGACCAGCATCACCAGCAGCGTGACCCCGGCGGCGTGAACGCCGACGTGCGACTGGGCCGTGAGCACCAGGCCCACGACGAATGCAAACGTCAACCCGAGCCAGCTGGTGGTCTGGACCGGCCCATCACCGCTGCGATGCCCGCGATGTGACGAGCGAGTGGCCCGCCGATGCGAGGTCGGAGCAACGTGCGCCATCGCTCACCTTCCGTAAAAGCCTGAGTACGCAAGGTATCAAAAGCTTTCGCGGATCGAAAAACCGTCGTGGTCCCGGCGTACTCCCGCACGCCGGGACCCTGAACGGTCGAGCGGCCGGTGTCAGGAGCCGATCGAGATGCGGTCGGTGGCGACCGGGGTGTACGGGTCGTGGGCGGTCAGGTAGCTGGCGAACGCGTCGATGTCGAGGCCGCCGAACACCTTGTTCGTCGCGGTGGTGAAGGCCGGGAAGCCGTCGCCGCCGTCGGACAGGAAGTTGTTCGTGACGATGCGGTACGACGTAGCATCCACCAGCGGCTGCCCGCCGATCTTGATCGAGCCGGCGACGATCTTCGAGCCCGCCGCGGCCGCCGGGTTCCAGGTGTAGGTGATGCCCGCGACCTGGAGCACCTTGTACTTCGCCGCCTCCGGACCGTTCAGCCCGGAGAACTGCTGCTCGAGCAGCGTCTTGATCTGCGCCCCGGTCATGTCCATCGAGACCAGGAAGTTGTTGAACGGCTGCACCGTGAACGCCTGCCCGAAGGTGACCTCACCGTTGTTCGACGCCAGGTCCGCGCGGATCCCACCCGGGTTCATGAACGCGGCGACCGGTGCCGCGCCGCCCGACACCACGGACGGGTCGGCCAGCTGGGCGTCGGCGATCAGGTTCCCCAGCGGGGATTCGAGCGAGTCGTCGTTCGTCCGCACCACCGACGGCGTGGTGATGTGACCGATCACCTTGGACTCGATCGGCGCGACCAGCGTCTTGTACTTCGCGATCAGGTCGGCCGTCTTGCGGTCCTGCACCACGTCCTGGGTGACGATCTGGTTGTTCGCCAGGGTGTTGACCCGGTCGACGTCACCGGTCGCGTTGTCGATGCTCAACCGGACCTCGGTCACGAGCCGGCCGAACGACGACGCGCTGGTGACGAGCCGCGGCTTACCCGCCTTGTCCGGCAGGGAGCAGTTGTACGCCTGGTGGGTGTGGCCGGAGACGATCGCGTCGATCGCCGGGTCCAGGTTGGCGTTGATGTCCATGATCGGGCCGGAGATGCCCGGGCAGCTGTTGTACGCCTTCGGGTCGGCCGGGAAACCGCCCTCGTGCAGCAGCACGACGATCGACTGCACGCCCTTCTTCTTCAGCACCGGGACCAGCGCGTTCGCCGTCTCGACCTCGTCCTTGAAGGTCAGCCCCTCGACCCCGGACTTGGTCACGATGTTCGGCGTGTTCTCCAGCGTCATGCCGATGAAGCCGACCTTCTGGCCGTCGGCGAAGGTCTTGATCGTGTACGGCGCGAACAGCGTCTTCTGGGTGTTGGTGAAGAACACGTTGGCGGACAGGTACTTGAACTTGGCGCCCGTGAACGGGTGCGCCGGATCCGGGCAGGAGTTCTGGTTGTTCTGCCCGTCGCCGTCCGGCAGGCAGCCGCCGGTCTGCATCCGGAGCAACTCGTGCCAGCCCTCGTCGAACTCGTGGTTGCCCACCGACGCAACCTCGAGTCCCATCCCGTTCATCGCTTCGATCGTCGGCTCGTCGTGGAACGCGGCCGACAGCAGCGGCGAGGCGCCGATCAGGTCACCGGCAGCCACCGTGACCGAGTCCTGGCCCTTCGCCTTCGCGGCGGCCCGCAGGTCCTTCAGATGCGTCGCGAGGTACGCCGCGCCGCCGGCCGGGATCCCGTTGATGTTGCCGCCCGACCCGGTCGCCGGCTCCAGGTTGCCGTGGAAGTCGTTGAGCGCGAGCAGCTGGATCTGGGTGTGCGTCGGCTTCGGCTTCTTCGCCTGCACGGCGGCCGCCTCGGCCGTGGCATTCGACTGGGTGGCGCCCGTCTTCGTCGTATCGGCCGCCTGGCTCACGGATCCCCCCGCGGCCAAGGCGAGCACCGCAGCCGTCCCGGCGGCGAGCAGTCCGACCGCCCGCCGTCCCCCCAGCCGCACCTTGTCTCGTCCTGTCAGGGCCATGTCAACTCCGTCTGGTCCGTCGATTCGGTCACCGCGGGGGCGAAATCCCCCGTGGTGCCGGGAAAGTTACCCGGATCGGCACGACCCGGCCAGGACCTGAGCATGAACTCGACCGGACCTTTTACGGTATTCAGGTGACCCTCGAAGCCGTTCCCTCACCGTTGCCCTCGGCCACCGCCGCCGCCGTCACGGAACTCGCCCGCGCGGCAGCACACAGCGACGGCGTCAACCCGCTGTCCGAACGCACCCTCCTGCACCTCGATGGCGAGCACCCCGACGACGTCCACGTCCTCGCCTACGAAGGCGATCCCGGCACCATCGAGGTCACCGGCCTGCAGAGCGCCCGCAACCTCGTCGGGTACGGCGCTCTGTCCCCCGACGGCTCGGCCGAACTCTTCGTCGGTCCGGACTTCCGCCGACAGGGCTTCGGTACGGCGCTCCTGCGCATGCTGCTCGACCACGGTGGCGCCCGCACGCGCGTCTGGGCCCACGGACGTCTCCCGGGCGCCGACGAGCTCGCCCAGCGCCTCGGTCTCCAGGTAACACGGGAGCTCTACTTCCTCCGCCGTACCAGGGCTTCGCTGCCGGACCCGGTCTGGCCCGACGGGATCGACGTACGCACGTTTGTCCCCGGACAGGACGACAAGGCCTGGCTGGAGGTCAACGCGGCCGCATTCGCCGACCACCCCGAGCAGGGCAGCTGGACCGCCGCGGATCTGGCCGAGCGCCTGCAGCAACCGTGGTTCGACCCCAACGACTTCTTCCTGGCCGTAGATTCCGCGACCGGCGCGCTGGCCGGCTTCCACTGGACCAAGGTCGAAGACGGCGTCGGCGAGGTCTACGTAGTAGGCGTCTCCCCCAACCACCAAGGCAGCGGCCTGGGCAAAGCCCTGACCCTCCAAGGCCTCCACCACCTCCAGACCGACCGCGACCTGGACTCCGTCGTCCTCTACGTCGACGGCACCAACACCGCCGCGAGAGCCCTCTACACAAAACTGGGCTTCAAAACCGCCGCCCTGGACGTCCAGTACGCCCCCGCCTGACCCCCTGTGAACGACCTCACACCGAAGTCACCCGCTCACTTCGCGTCATAACTCCCCACCAACCCCGTCCCACCACTAGCCAGGAGCCGTCCGAGCCTCTAACCCCCCAGCCGGGCGGCTCCTGGCCCCAAGCGGTTATCCACAGGCTGCACCTTTTGCCATCGAGCCCAGAGCCCAACCCCCGTTACGATCATGTCGACTACGGAGGGCTGACACTCGTGACACACCGCAACAAGCCATTCCTCACCTTCGCGGCCTGCGTATGCGCCACCACACTCGTGCCCGCATGCGGCCAGGGCAGCCCAGCGGCAGGCCGCCCCAACACCGCCCCGCCGCCCTCGAGGCCAACGGCGGGGGTCTCAAGCACGGCGCCTTCCGACGACACAACCTCTTCGCTCCCGACGGCCAACCTGCCTACGACGGCACCAACCCGGCCGACCGCAGCCGCCGGGTCAAGCCTGGCGGCCGGTGAAGCCTTCATCGGGTACTACGTCGAGTTGCTGAACTACACGTACACGACTGGAGATCCGTCTCCCCTCCTGGCCGAGAGCGACAAAGGCTGCGAGGGTTGCAAGGGCATTGCCGACTACGCGCGAAAGATCAACGCGAAGAACGGCGGCCTAGAGGGCGACTACGCCGACCATCTGGTCGACGTCAAAGAGATCTATCGCGGCGAGACCGGACGGCTGGGCGGGTCCGCCGCAATGAAGGCTGGAACATATGTCGAGCGCAGTTCGCCCGGCGCCTCGCCCGTCCCGCAGGAAAGCGCCGCTGGGACGATGGAATTCTCTCTGTCTGCCAGTGGCGGAAACTGGGTGATGTTCGAAATGCAGATCAACGAATCATGAGTCACAGTCCACGCTCAGCACGCGCCGCCACCTTGGCGCTCGTATCGGTCGTCGGCATGCCGTTCGTTTTCTCCGTCGCCATGCAGGCTGACCGCGCCGATGCGACTCCGACTGCATCCATGAACAAGGCGACGAAGCCGAAGCCCAAGGTTGGGGCGAAGAAGCACAACTGGGGTACCAGCGTCACCGGAACCACCAAAGCGAAAGATCGACTGGACGCAAAGCGACCGCCGTCCACCCCGCACCCACGCGCGCAGAAGCCCTCGGTGAGCAAACCTGTCCACTCGAAGACCTCCCCTGGAACGCAGGACGACGACCGTGGATCGATCCGAATCAACATCGGACTTTGCGGCTTGCTGCAGCCGGACGGAACGGTGCCTGGTCCTACCCGATGCCAGCCCGGGGGCGCTGGACGGCGCACTACCGGACGGAAAACCCCGCCGGAAGTAGTACGCCCTCGCCCCGAGGACATCGCGTGGGAGGAAGTACGTTCGGAGACAAAGAACGTAATTTTCCCTGGGCTTTCGGTGAAGGTGCAACCGAATGGGCGGACGCTCGTCAACCTGGACACGATCGTCTACACCGACGACAGCAAGATGACCAGGACGACTGTGACTCTGCTCGGGTTTCCGGTGGTGGTTGAGGCGACGCCGATCAGTTATACCTGGAGCTTTGGTGATGGGAGTCCTGCGTTGACGACGAGTACGCCGGGGAAGGCGTATCCGTCGAAGGAGATCACGCACAAGTACATGAAGCGCGCGGCCGTCAGCCTGACACTGACCACCAACTACGCGGCTCGCTTCAACGTCGCCGATACCGGCTGGCAGTACGTCGACGGCACCGTCCCCATCACCGGCCCAGCCACCCCGCTCTTGGTCCGAGAGGCCGTCCCCGTCCTCGTTGACCCGGGCCGCTGAGCGGTTGGTGTGCTGCGCTCGCCGGAGTCGAAGTCGTTCACAGGCGGGCTAGTGCAGCGTGGATCTGAGGTGGTTGATGAGGTGGGTGTGGGCTTCGCGGACTTTGCCGGGGACGGTTAGGAGGTTGGCGTAGCCGTGGCAGAGGGAGGGGTGGTGGGTGTGGGTCAGGGGGTTGCCGGCTGATTTGAGGGCTTCGGCGTATTCGAGGCCTTCGTCGCGGAGGGGGTCGAAGCCGGCGGTGGTGAGGTAGGTGGGTGGGAGGCCGGTGAGGTCTTCGGCGCGGACGGGGGAGACGATCGGGTCGGGGCGGATCGTGGGGTCGGGGGTGTAGTGGTCGCGGTACCAGATGATGTCGTTCTCGCTGAGGATGAAGCCTTCGGAGAACAGGTCCCGGCTCGGGCGGCGGGCGACCAGGTCGACGGCGGGGTACAGGAGCACCTGGAGGGCGGGGTGCGGGAGGCCGCGGCGTACCGTCTGCTGGGCTACGACGGCGGCCAGGTTGCCACCGGCGCTGTCGCCGCCGACGGCCACGAGGGCGGGATCGACGCCCAGGTCGTCGGCGTGCTCGACGGCCCAGGTGAAGGCGGCGATGGCGTCCTCGGCGGCGGTGGGCGCGGGAGCCTCGGGGGCCAGGCGGTAGTCGACGGAGAGGACCCGGATGCCGGCGTCGGCGGCGATCGCGCGGCACAGGCCGTCGTGGGTGTTCAGGTCACCGACGACCCACCCACCACCGTGAAAGAACACCAGGAGGCCTCGACCAGCCGGACGCGACGACCCCTCCGGTGGGCGGGGGATGTAGAGGCGGGCTCCTAGTTGGCCGGCGGCGCCTCGGACGGTGAGGTCGGTTACGCGTTGTAGTTCGGCGGGGTTGCCGGGGATCAGTTTGCAGAGGTTGCGGAAATGGGCGCGGGCCGTGGCCGCGTCGGTCTTGGTTGTGCGGGGCAACAGGTTGTCGACGCGCACGAGCAGCTGCAAATCGGGGTCGAGGATGTTGCCGTCGATCTGGATCGGCGCACCGGCGAGGCGGTGCCGGACGGCCGCGGGCAGCGCGTACAGCGGGGTCAGCGCGTTTGCTTGTACGGCGGTCACCGTGTCCCGCAGTACCGAATCCAGTCGTGAGTTCACAAGGAGTGACGCTAGCAACCGCGGCCGGAAGAAGGCGTCTGCAGGCAACGAAAACGTCACATCGGCCAACGCGCTGACGGCTACCCGCCGTTCACCAAAGGATGGGATGCTGGACGGCGTGGCAGGAGACTTGCTGGCATCCCACAACCGGGAGTACGACGTCGAGCCGCCGTACGACATCAGTGCGGCCGGCGATCTTCCGGTGGATCGGTTCTCCGATCGGGAGCTGAGCTGGCTCGCGTTCAACCAGCGGGTCCTGGAGCTGGCGGAGAACGATCGGATCCCGCTGCTCGAGCGGGCCAAGTTCCTCGCCATCTTCGCGAGCAACCTGGACGAGTTCTACATGGTCCGGATCGCCGGTCTGAAGCGCCGGATCGCGGCCGGGGTCGCGGTGCGGGCGGCCAGTGGTCTGCTCCCCCGCGAGGTCCTCGACCGCAGCCTGGCCCGGAGCCGCGAGCTGATGGACCGGCAGGCGGAGTCGTGGCGCAAGTCGATCCAGCCGGCGCTGGTCGAGCAGGGCATCGAGATCCTCCGCTGGGACGAGCTGCAGCACAGCGAGCGCGAGGACATGACCCGGTTCTTCCGGGACCGCGTCTTCCCGGTGCTGACGCCACTGGCGGTCGACCCGTCGCACCCGTTCCCGTACATCTCCGGCCTGAGCCTGAACCTGGCGGTCGTGGTCCGCAATCCCGACACCGGCGGCGAGCACTTCGCCCGGGTCAAGGTGCCGCCGCTGCTGCCGCGGTTCGTGAAGGTCGACGAGGGCCGGTTCGTCCCGCTCGAGGACGTCATCGCGACCCACCTGGGCCAGCTGTTCCCGGGCATGGAGGTCACCCAGCACCACACCTTCCGCGTGACCCGCAACGAGGACCTCGAGGTCGAGGAGGACGACGCGGAGAACCTGCTGGCAGCGCTCGAGAAGGAGCTGCTGCGCCGCCGGTTCGGTCCGCCGGTCCGGCTCGAGGTCGAGGAGTCGATCGACCCGCAGGTGAAGGCGCTGCTGCTGTCCGAGCTGGGCGTCACCGAGGCCGAGGTGTTCGAGCTCCCTGGCCCGCTGGACCTGCGGGGCCTGTTCACGATCGCCAGCCTGGACCGGGCCGAGCTGAAGTACCCCGGGTTCGTTCCGTCGACGCATCCGCATCTGGCGGAGGTGGAGACCTCCAACCCGGCCGATATGTTCCACGCGCTCAAGCAGCGCGACGTGCTGGTCCACCACCCGTACGACTCGTTCTCCACGAGCGTGCAGCGCTTCATCGAGCAGGCGGCCGCCGATCCGCACGTGCTGGCGATCAAGCAGACGCTGTACCGGACCAGCGGTGACTCGCCGATCGTCGACGCGCTCATCGACGCGGCCGAGGCCGGCAAGCAGGTCCTGGTGCTGGTGGAGATCCAGGCGCGTTTCGACGAGCAGGCCAACATCAAGTGGGCCCGTCAGCTCGAGCACGCCGGCTGCCACGTCGTGTACGGCGTGATCGGCCTCAAGACGCACTGCAAGCTGTCGATGGTCGTCCGCGACGAGCCCGACGGCCTGCGCCGCTACGCCCACATCGGGACCGGCAACTACCACCCCAAAACCGCCCGGCTGTACGAGGACCTCGGCCTGCTCACCAGCGACAAGGTGGTCACCGAGGACGTCGCTCTGCTGTTCAACCACCTGTCCGGCTTCGGCCGCAGCGCCGGGTACCGGCGGATCCTGGTCGCCCCCCAGTCGGTACGGCGGGGGCTCGTGGAGCGGATCGACCGCGAGGTGCAGCATCACCTGGCCGGCCGCCCCGCCCGGATCCGGATCAAGGTGAACAGCCTGGTCGACGAGGCCCTGTGCGACGCGCTCTACCGGGCGTCGCAGGCCGGCGTGCCGGTCGACCTGTGGATCCGCGGCATCTGCACACTGCGCCCCGGCGTACCGGGTCTGTCGGAGAACATCCAGGTCCGCAGCATCCTGGGCCGGTTCCTCGAGCACAGCCGCGTGTTCCTGTTCGAGAACGGCGGCGAACCGGAGGTGTGGATAGGCTCAGCCGACCTGATGCACCGCAACCTGGACCGCCGGGTCGAGGTGCTGGTGCAGCTGAAGGAGCCGGACCATGTCATCGAGCTGGGCGAGATGTTCGACCTGGCGCTGGACGACGGCACCGGATCCTGGTGGCTGCAGGCGGACGACACGTGGCAGGCGCGGCTGATCGCTCCGGACGGCGAGCCGCTGCGCGACATGCAGGAGCGGCTGATCGCGACTCGCGGGCGCCGCCGGGTGGTCGACCCCATCAGCTAGTGTCCCGTAAGCGTTGTAGCTTGAACGATAGTGGTGTCCAGGTGCGTGCATCGCGGTGCTTCGTCAGTGGCCTCGATGCGGAGCATCGTGGGCGCTGAGCAAGTTCCGCGAGGTGCGTGCCTGGGCGCCGATAGCTTCAAGCTACAACGCTTGCGGGACACTAGTTCCTTAAGGTGAGTGCATGAGCAACCCGGCGACGGTCATCGCCGCGGGTGGTGTCGTCTGGCGAGAGCGCCGCGGCACCCGGCAGGTGCTGCTCGTGCACCGTCCCCGGTACGACGACTGGTCCCTTCCGAAGGGCAAGCTGACCGCACATGAGCACGTGCTGCTCGGTGCGCGTCGGGAGATCGAAGAAGAGACCGGACTGCAGGTCATCCTCGGTCCACCGCTCGGTGTCCAGCGGTACGCGATCCGCAAGAACGGCGGGACCGCTGAGAAGCTGGTCCACTACTGGTCCGCCGTACCGGTCAGTGATGTGGACTTCGTGCCGAACGACGAAGTGGACCAGATCAGCTGGCTCCCGGTGGACAAGGCCCGCAACCAGCTCAGCTACCCCCGCGACGTGGACATCCTGGACGCACTGGAGCACGCGGTGCCGGTGGTGGCCACAGTGGTGGTCGTCCGGCATGCAGAGGCGGTGAAGCGGAAGGACTGGGACGGCAAGGACACGGTGCGCCCGCTCACCAGCACCGGTACGGCGGTTGCCGAGCGACTGGCCGACGTACTGGCCGCTCTGGGCGCGGACCGGATCATCAGCAGCGACGCGGAGCGCTGTGCCGCCACAGTCACGCCGTACGCCGCCTCCATCGACCGGCACATCCACCTCTGGCCCGAGATCTCCGAGCGGGGGTACGACGCTGATCCGGACGCCCTGCGTGGTCTGGCGGAGCGGGTGTGGCGACCGGGCAAGGTGACGGTCATCTGCTCCCACCGGCCGGTGCTGCCGGCTCTGTCCCGGGAGCTGGGGCTGAAGGTGGGCAAGTTCTCCACGGGCGCGTTTCTGGTCGCGCACCGGCTGGCGGACGGGCGCCTCGTCCACGAGCGCTTCAGGGCTCCCTGACCACGCTGCGACACGGCTCGGTGACGATCCAGGCACAGCCGACGGGGCAGCCGGGTGACACTGGAGGTGACGGGTATGTTCCTACCCGAGGAACCGGCGCCCCACCGGGTGCCGGTCTGAGGAGAGGTTCGGGGCGCACCATGACGATGATGCGAGAACTGACACTGATCGGGATCCGGATGGAATCGCCCAACCGGGCCCCGGTGATGATGCTGCGCGAGACCGAGGGCTACCGCTACCTGCCGATCTCGATCGGCTCGGTCGAGGCGACTGCGATCGCGTACGAGGAGCAGGGCCTGCGTCCGTCGCGGCCGCTCACCCATGACCTGATGCGCGACCTGATCGAGGCGTTCGGCGTCCACATCGAGGCTGTCGAGATCGTCGAACTCCGCGACGCCGTCTTCTACGCCGAACTCGTCCTGGCCAACGGCGCCCGGGTGTCCGCGAGACCGAGCGACTCGGTCGCGCTCGCCGTCCGTCTCGGTACGCCGATCCGCTGCACCGAACAGGTGCTCCGCGAGGCCGGAATCGCCACCCCCGAGGAAGAACAGGCCGAACTGGAACGCTTCCGCCAGTTCCTCGACAGTGTCGCCCCGGAGGACTTCTCCAGCTGACCGCTCCCCACACCGTGCGCTACGATCCGTTCGCGCACTGGCGGCAGGGGTGACCTCCAGGCGCCTTTCACCTGGGGGACTCAGACATGCGCAGAATCGTCGCCACCGCGACCGCCGCCGTACTCCTCGCCGCGCTCCGGACCACCACGGCCCACGCCGCACCACCGCCGCCGACCGACGTACAGGTCAGCTGGTCGGATCCGGCGACCAGCCTGATGCGAGTGCAGTGGACGGATGCCGGGGCCTCCAACAAGCTGCGCATCGAGTACCAGGACGGAACAGCGCCGACGGGCTGGCTCGCTACCTCGGACAACGACTTCAACCATGACTGGGCAGTGCAGTGGGGAAAGACCGCGCGGGTCGCGGTGGTGACGACCGACGCGACCGGCGACAGCGCCGCCGCGTATTCCCCCTGGTTCGACACGAACATCCCCGCGGCACCCACGGTGACCGCCGCGGTTCCGCAGGCGGACGGGTCGCTGCGGCTCACCTGGACCAACCCGCCGGCTTCGAAGGACAGCACGCCGGGCGACCCGCTGGACCTGCCGGTCGGCAAGGCCGGCGAGGTCCTCGTGAAGGTCTGGTCCAGGCCCGCCGACAAGACGGAGCAGTTCTCGCACCCGCTCGGCACCACGACGGCGGTCGTGCCGCCGCGCCCGCGTCCGCTGACGACCCGGGTCATCGCGACGAACGAGTGGGGCGGATCATCACCCGACGCGGTCGACTACACGGACATGAAGTTCGTCCTCAAGGCCGGACCGGCGTACGGCGTCTTCGGCAAGCCGATGACGGTCTCCGGTATCGCGGGCGCGCTGCTCTGCGACAACCCGGGCAACTGTGGCAACGGACGACTGTTCGGCGGGGCGGGAATTCCGATCACCATGCAGACCAGGGCGAGCGCCGCAAAGCCCTGGGAGTACGCCGGGCGCTACACCTCGTTCGACCTGTCCGGATTCGAGGCACGACCTGTCGCGGTCGGCGGTCGCGAGTACCGCTTCTACGCCCCGGCCTGGAAGGGCTATTCGACGGTCACGGCGCTGGCGATCTCGGGCTCGAAGTACATCCCCACGCTGGCGGACTTCGCGGTGGCCGGGTTCAACGTGAGGACTGCGCAGGTCGGGCAGATAGTGAAGCTGACCGTGGACGTGAAGCCGGGCGGGACCGTGAAGGGCGCGCTGCAGCGGTGGGACGGCAAGTACTGGCGCAGTGTGCTGACCGTGCCGGTTGTTAAAGGTAAGGCAACGATGTCGATCCGGGCCGCCGGGCGCGGTACGACCACGCAGTACCGTGTTGCCGTCCCGGGGATGACGTACTACGGGCTGCCGATCCAGACCACCGGCAGTCGATCGTTCACCCTGACAGTGCGCTGAGCGTTACCGAAACGTGAGCCAACGGCTGTTTACATCAACAGAGCGTGACGGCTCCTAACTCAGTTCACCTATTGGCTGCCTGTCGGCACGCCAGGCGTCGCACACGCTACTGGAACCGTTCACCGCTCGTTCACCAGCGACGGACCGGTCGGTCACCTGCTCTCCCTACCGTCTGTGGAAGTTAAGAAGTCTGATTCCCGCAGAAGGGCAACACTCTCGTGTCCGTCAATCGCCTGCTCCGCGTCGGCTCCGTCGCCGTGGCATCCCTCGGCGTCCTCGCTCTGAGCGCCTGTGGCAGTGACCCCGAGCCGTCCGGCTCCTCGAGCCCCGGTTCCTCGTCCTCGTCCGCCGGTGCCGACTGCCCGCAGGGCACTCTGAACGCGGAGGGCTCCTCGGCGCAGAAGAACGCCATCGACGAGGTCATCAGCAAGTACAACGAGAAGTGCGCCGATGTCACGGTGAACTACAACCCGACCGGATCCGGTGCGGGCGTGAAGCAGTTCAACGCGAACCAGGTCGACTTCGCCGGCTCCGACTCGGCGCTGAAGCCGGACGAGATGACCGCCGCCACGAAGCGCTGCGCGGGCAACCCCGCCATCGACCTGCCGATGGTGATCGGCCCGG
The DNA here is from genome assembly GCF_036226565.1 of Kribbella sp. NBC_00709. Taxonomy (GTDB): domain Bacteria; phylum Actinomycetota; class Actinomycetes; order Propionibacteriales; family Kribbellaceae; genus Kribbella. Next base: position 3,922,542 of record NZ_CP108996.1, on the reverse strand, counting down.
TCGCGATCGCGATCAACGTCGACGGCGTCGACAAGTTCGTCCTCGACGGCCCGACCGCCGCGAAGATCTTCCAGGGCACCATCAAGACCTGGAACGACCCGGCGATCGCCAAGCTGAACCCGGGTGTGACCTTCCCGTCGGCTCCGATCTCGGTCTTCTTCCGCTCCGACGAGTCCGGCACCACCGAGAACTTCACCAAGTACCTGCAGGCCTCGGGCGGTGGCGCCTGGACCGGCACGCCGGCCAAGAAGTGGACCGGCACCGGCGCCGGCAAGGAGAAGTCCGCGGGCGTCGCCGAGGGCGTCAAGAGCACCAAGAACTCGATCACCTACGTCGAGTGGTCGTACGCGGTCGACAACAAGCTGACCATCGCCCAGATCGACAACGGCTCGGGCACCCCGATCGAGCTGACCGCCGACTCCGCCGGCAAGGCCCTGGCCGCCGCGCAGCCGGCCGGCACCGGGTCCGACCTGGCCCTGAAGCTGGACTACGCGACCAAGGCCGCGGGTGCGTACCCGATCATCCTGGTCACCTACGAGATCGCCTGCACCAAGGGTCTCCCGGCCGAGAAGACCGCGCTGGTGAAGAGCTTCCTGAGCTACTTCGTCAGCAAGGACGGCCAGGCCTCGCTGACCGACCTGAACTACGCGCCGCTCCCGGCCGAGATCCAGACCAAGGTCGACGCGGCCATCCAGGCGATCAGCTGATCTCGAAGTAGCACTGATGCGAGCCCCGGCCGGTCCGATGACTCATCGGAGGACGGCCGGGGCTCGCCTCGTCAGATCCAGACGTGACAGATCACGACCCAGGCGCTTGGAGCACCATCGATGAGTAGTCCAGACGGCACGGCACCGCCCGACCGGCCGGACGGCAAGGCCGCCGGACAGGAAGAACCCACGATCGAGGAGCTGGTCCACGAGGACGCGGGGCCGACTCCGCGGTTCGAGGACCTGGCCGACGAGCACGCCGAGCACGAAGCGGCGCAGTCGGCCGAACTGATGACCGAGTCCGGGCCCGAGGCAACGACCGCCACGGCGGCGTCCGGCAAGAAGATGGAGCTCGGCCCGGTCGGTCATCTCGGTGACCGTCTGTTCAGCGCCTTCGCCCGCGGCTCCGGCGGCCTGGTGGTCCTGATCGTCGCGTTCGTCGGTATCTTCCTGCTGGCGCTGGCGATTCCGTCGCTGGCCGACGACAAGAGCAGCTTCCTGTTCTCCCGGATCTGGGAGCCCGGCGGCGACCAGCCCCGGTTCGGTATCGCGGCGATGTTCTACACCACCGTGATCAGCTCGATCATCGCGATGCTGATCGCCGTCCCGATCGCGATCGGCGTCGCCCTCTTCATCACCTACTACTCGCCGAAGCGGCTGGCCCAGCCGGTGGCGTACGCCGTCGACCTGCTGGCCGCGGTGCCGTCGATCATCTACGGCCTGTGGGGCATCATGTTCTTCGCCCCGATCCTGCTGCCGGTGATCAACGGCCTGTCCGATGCGCTCGGCTGGATCCCGCTGTTCGAGAAGCCGGCCGGCGACAACGTCGGCGTGGTCTTCACCGCGTCGGTGGTGCTGGCGATCATGATCCTGCCGGTGGTCACCGCGATCAGCCGGGAGATCTTCGCGCAGACGCCGATCACGCACCGCGAGGGCGCACTGGCGCTCGGCGCGACCAAGTGGGAGATGATCCGGATGGCGGTGCTGCCGTACGGGCGTTCCGGCGTGGTGAGCGCGTCGATGCTCGGCCTCGGCCGCGCGCTCGGCGAGACCGTCGCCGTACTGATCATCCTGTCGGTGCCGAACGGCAACGACCCGTGGAACTCGTCGATCTTCGCCGGTGGCGAGACGTTCGCGTCGAAGATCGCCAACAACGCCGCCGAGTTCGACTCGCCGGAGAAGACCGGCGCCTACATCGCGGCCGGCCTGGTCCTGTTCGTGGTCACGTTCCTGGTCAACTCCGCGGCCCGGATCATCGTCGACCGCAGCACCCCCGGCGCCAAGCGCCCCCGCCGCAACCGTCGCGCCGGGACAGCCCAAGGAGCATCGGCATGACGGCCATCGCAGAGAACAAGCCGGCCTACGACGGGCAGGCGCTGGATCTGACCGGGAAGTCCGGCGCCCGGGCGTTCAAGAACACGCTGGCGACCGTGCTGATCGTGCTGGCCTTCCTGGTCGCGATGATCCCGCTGGTGTGGATCCTCGGCACCGTGGTCAGCAAGGGCTACCACCTGCTGCTGAACGCGGACTGGTGGAGCCAGTCACAGCGCGGCATCACCGTTCGGCGCGAAGGCGGCGGCGCGTACCACGCCATCATGGGCACGCTGATCATGGCGCTGATCACGGCCGTGATCGCGGTGCCGATCGCCGTCCTCGGCGCGGTCTATCTGGTCGAGTACGGCAAGGGCACCCGAGCGGCCAAGGTCGTCAGCTTCATGATCGACATCCTCACCGGTGTCCCGTCGATCGTCGCCGCGCTGTTCGTCTACGCGGTCTGGATCACGATCTTCGGCTTCAACCGGGTCGGGTTCGCGGTGTCGCTGTCCCTGGTGCTGCTGATGCTCCCGGTCGTCCTGCGGTCCACCGAGGAGATGCTCAAGCTCGTCCCGGACGAGTTGCGGGAGGCGTCGTACGCGCTCGGGGTGCCGAAGTGGAAGACGATCATGAAGGTGGTCGTCCCGACCGCGTTCGGCGGCATCGTCACCGGCGTGATGCTGGGTCTGGCCCGGGTGATGGGCGAGACCGCGCCGCTGCTGATCCTGGTCGGCTACTCGAAGAACATCAACCTGAATCCGTTCAACGGGTTCATGGGCGCGCTGCCGACGATGATCAACCAGGACCGGACCGAGCTGGCGCTGCAGCCGGCCGCGGACCGGGTCTGGGCGGCCGCGCTGACGCTGATCCTGCTGGTCCTTGTCCTCAACGTGCTGGCCCGGCTCGTCGCCCGGTTCAGCGCCATCAAGTCGAAATAGTTACGAGAGGTTCTGAGTCGATATGGCTAAGCGCATCGAGGTCAGCGGCCTCAACGTCTACTACGGCGACTTCAAGGCCGTCGAGGACGTGTCGATGACGGTCGAGCCCCGCTCGGTCACCGCGTTCATCGGCCCGTCGGGCTGCGGCAAGTCCACCTTCCTGCGGACCCTGAACCGGATGCACGAGGTGATCCCCGGCGCCCGGGTCGAGGGCAAGGTGATGCTGGACCAGCAGGACCTGTACGCCTCCGGCGTCGACCCGGTCGCGGTCCGCCGCGTGGTGGGCATGGTGTTCCAGCGGCCGAACCCGTTCCCGACGATGTCGATCTTCGACAACGTCGCGTCCGGCCTGAAGCTGAACGGCGTCAAGGACCGCAAGAAGCTGACCGAGGTGGTCGAGCGGTCCCTGCACGGCGCGAACCTGTGGAACGAGGTCAAGGACCGCCTCGACAAGCCCGGTGCGGGCCTGTCCGGCGGTCAGCAGCAGCGGCTCTGCATCGCCCGGGCGATCGCGGTCGAGCCCGAGGTGATCCTGATGGACGAGCCCTGCTCGGCCCTGGACCCGATCTCGACGCTGGCGATCGAGGACCTGATCGAGAAGCTGAAGGACCAGTTCACGGTCGTCATCGTGACGCACAACATGCAGCAGGCGGCACGCGTCTCGGACCAGACCGCGTTCTTCAACCTGGCCGCGACCGGCAAGCCCGGCCGGCTGATCGAGATGGCCCCGACCAAGCAGATCTTCTCCAACCCGACGGAGAAGGCCACCGAGGACTACATCACGGGTCGCTTCGGCTGATCCGCCGTACTGCCGGCCGCCGCGACGATCTCCGTCGCGGCGGCCGCCCGCGTTTCAGACGCAGAGTGAACGGGCGAAGTTGACCCGGGCAAGGACGTCGGCCACCTGTTGCGGCGAGGTCACGCCGACGTGGGTGTTGTGCGTGCGGTTGCCGTTCTGCACGGTGATCTGGACGAAGCCAGTGGTCTTGCGCTCCTTGCAGAGCAGGAAAAGCAGGCCGAGCAGGCAGGCCAGCGCGAAGATGATCGCCAGCACGATCGCCCAGCCGGGGATCTTCTCCTCGGTCCGCGACATGTCCATCGCCGACCAGTTCGTGCCGTGGGTCGGCAGCACGCCGGCCGGCGTGACGATCCGCTGCTGCTCGACGGAGATGTCGCCGATCGTCACCAGCACCGGACCGGCCGGCAACGCCACCAACGGCGGCTGGGCCTGTGGTGGCTGCTGGTACGGACCGCCGACCGGCGGCGGGAACGCGCCCGGCTGCATACCGTACGGTCCGGGCTGTGCTTGAGGGGCGGCCTCGAAGGTGGGCGGCGACGGGTACTGCACCGGGAGATGGCGGTCGGGATCGCCGCCAGGGCCCTGGTCGGGTCCAGGTTCACGAGGGGTTTCAGTCACAGACCAGACCCTAAGGGTTTCGCGGACCGGAGTGGGGACGTGACCGCGAACCTGTGGAAAAGATAGCCTTCGGGGATTCCTCGACGTTCTCAGAAGGGAACCGCGGTGAGCACTCCGACGCCTCCTCCCGGCGACGACCAGAACGACCAGAACCGGCCGCAGGACACCCCCGAGACCCCGGGTGAACAGCCGAGCCAGTACGGTCAGCCGAATCCGTACGGCCAGGCGGGTCAGCCCGAGCAGCCGGGGCAGTACGGCCAGCCGGGCCAATACGGGCAGCAGCCTGGCCAGTACGGTCAGCAGCCCGGGCAGTACGGACAGTCCCAGTACCCGGGTCAGCCGGGGCAGTACGGACAGCAGCAGCCCGGCCAGTACGGGCAGCAGCAACCGGGGTACGGCCAGCAGCCAGGTCAGCCCGGGCAGCCCGGGCAGCAGCAGGGTTACGGACAGCAGCAGCCGGGTGCGTACGGCCAGCAGCCCGGCCAGCCGGGCCAGTACGGCGCGTACGGCCAGTCCGGATACGGGTACGGCGCCGGCGCGCAGCCGCAGAACAACACGCCGCAGACGCTGGCGATCATCGGCATCGTCTGCCTGGTCATCTGTACGCCGGCCTCGATCGTTCTCGGCCTGATTGCCCAAGGCAAGTTCCGCGAGCAGGGCCGCTCGGACACGCTGGCCAAGGTCGCCTGGATCGGCGGCGCCGCCCTGACCGGCCTCGGGCTGCTGTTCTACATCATCGGCCTCGCGTCGAACTGATCCCGGACTGCCGCGGGGCCCAGTTGGCTCCGCGGCAGTTTCAGTTCAGGTTGCGGGCGACGCCGTACACCACCAGCAGGGCGATCACGCCCTTGATCAGCCAGTCCGCGACGCGCGGACTCATCGAGAGCCTCGGCAGCCGCACCAGCCGCAGGGATTCGAGCGACCAGGCAAGCACTTGGTAGCCGACGGCAACACCGACGAGTGGGCCGAGCACCAGGATCACGGGGTTGAAGTGCCAGGCGGCGTCCAGGTCGCCGCGGAGCAAGGCGGCCGCCATCCGGGTCGACCCGCAGAGCGGGCAGTTCAGGCCGGTGGTGGCGTGCAGGATGCACGGAACGCCGATCCGGTCGCCGGACAGCTGGTACAGCCCGGCCAGCGCGAATCCGCCGACACCGACCGCGGACAGACCCCACACCCGCCGGTCCAGCGGCTGGACCGGACCGGCGGGCCGGAGGACGACACTCTGCGAGGCGCTCACCCGACAACGGTAACTCTCATCACGTGGGATCCGTTCACGGGTCTGAGCCGTCGGACCCGTAGCCTGCAACTCACTCCTCAGATTCTTAGTCAGTAGAAGGGATCGTCGTGAGCACTCCGACGCCACCGCCGGGTTACGGCCCGCAAGACCCACAGCAGCCGGGTCAGTACGGCCTGCCAGGCCAGTACGGTCAGCCGGGTCAGTACGGGCAGCAGCCTGGCTACGGCGGCCAGCAGCAGCCCGGGTACGGCCAGCAGCCTGGTCAGTACGGGCAGCAGCCGGGTTATCCCCAGCAGCCAGGCCAGTACGGGCAGCAGCAGCCGGGTCAGTACGGCCAGCCGGGTCAGCCTTATGGCCAGCCGGGCTACGGGCAGTACGGCCAGCCGGGCTTCGGCGGTGGGATCCCGGGCAACCTGGCAGCCTGGCCGAACCGGGTCGGCGCCTGGTTCGTCGACTCGCTCATCGTCGGTGTGCCGTGCGGTATCGGCTCCGCGATCGCGGGCAACACCAACAGCACGGTGCTCGCGATCATCGGCCTGATCTTCTACCTGGCCGGCGTCGGTCTGGCGATCTGGAACATCCTGATCCGCCAGGGCAGCAGCGGTCAGACCCTGGGCAAGCAGGCGCTCGGCCTGAAGCTCGTCGGCGCCGACACCGGCCAGCCGATCGGCGCGGGCAAGACGTTCCTCCGCCAGCTGACGCACATCCTCGACGGCCTGGCCTGCTACATCGGCTACCTGTGGCCGCTGTGGGACGAGAAGCGGCAGACGTTCGCCGACAAGATCAACAACACCTACGTCATCAAGCTCTGACCTGACGAGGACCCCTCGTGAGCACTCCTCCTCCCTCCGGGCCGTACGACGGTCGATATCCCCCGGGCCAGTTCCCGCCGCAGGGCTACAACCCTTACGGGCAAGGCTTTCCGGGCGGCGGGTACGGGTATGGGTACGCGCCGCCCGGTCGCCTGGCCGACTGGCCGATCCGGGTCGGCGCGTCGTTGCTCGACTCGTTGATCATGGCCATCCCGGCGATCGCCGGGGTGCTGGCCGCGCTGATCATCGACGGCGACCAGGAGGAACTGGGCGTCGGCGGCGGGATCGCGATGATCGGCGGGTTCGTGGTGGCCTTCGGGGTCTGGGTGTGGAATCGCATCATCCAGCAGGGCCGCACGGGCCAGTCGTTCGGCAAGAAGGTGACCAGCCTGCGGGTCGTGGACGCGTACACCGGTCAGCTGATCGGCATGGGCAAGAACCTCGGACGCGAGGTCTGCGCCCAGATCTTCAACCAGCTCTGCGTCCTCAACGTGCTCTGGCCGCTCTGGGACGACAAGCAACAGACCTGGCACGACAAGGTCGTCAACGACATCGTCGTACGCACCTGACCTCAGTGTGAGCGGAGGAGGCCGGCGCAGGTCACTGCCCAGAGGACGCTGGTGAAGGTGCCGATGATGAAGCGTTCGGCGACGGCCTGCGGTGTGACCGACGCCGGCTGGTCCGGACTGCGGAGCTCCGGGTAGCGGGCCAGGCCCTTGATCGCCAGCACTACTGCGATGCCTTCCGGCCAGCCGGACACCAGTGACGCGTAGATCGCGGCCCGCTCGAGGGATCCGATCAGCGCGCCACCCCGCAGTACCTCACCGGCCTTCTGGGTCGACTGGGCCCGGGTGTTGTTCCGGTCGACCAGAGCCAGCACAGAGGTCGTCAGCGGCCCGCCACCGGTCACTGCCAAGCCTCCGGCCAGCAGGAGCAGCACGTCCCACCAGCGCTCGGCCCAGCCCGCCACGCCGTGACCTGCCAGGAGCAGGACCCCGACAGCGGCCAGGCAGGCGAGCATCACGCCACTGATCGCGATCTCGAGACCCGAACCGGACCTGGGCACCCAAGCGAGCACAGCAAGCACCAGCCCGGCAGCGGTCAACGACAGGACCAGCGCCGTCACGCAGCAACCTCAGCACCGAGGAGATCCGCGGCCAGCACCCGTCCGCGCTGCTCCTCGGCGAATCCCGCGGCCTGCGCCCGTTGCGTCACCGCCGACTGGCTGATGCCGAGTTTCACGCCGATCTCCCGCCTGGTGAGTCCTTCGGCCAACAGGTCCGCCACTGCCCAGCCACGCTCGCTGCGGCGCCGCAGTACGGACGCCATCAGCCAGAGCACTGTTTCCACCTGCTCCGCGATCCGCGAGTCCGCGCCGACCACGTTCACATGGTGCGGGCTCGACTTGGCCCGCGTCACTGCCTCGCGGGCAAACACGAACGCCTCGCCGCTGCCGGCCCTGGTGCTGCGGGGCAGCGGCTGGTCGGCCTCGCCGACGCCGAGACCGACGTACCAGGAGTCCGCACGGAGCAGCTCGACGATCAGGTCGACGGTCGGCCGGGCCTCGGAGAGCACGCCCTGCACCTCGTCGCCGGCGGTCCGCTCGAACCTCCGCAGCAGGCCGGTCCGCCGTGGGCGCCGGTTCAGGGAGTTCAGCAGCTCGGGTACGAGATCGCCCGTGCTTCGGCTGCCACGCTGATCTACCGTGAGAACGAAGACCATCGCCCTGCACCTCCTTCTGAACGGCTTAAGGCTACAGTCTTATTCACGTAGAGTGAAGGACAAAACCTGAATCGCTTCAGCCGATCACTCCCGGTGATCATCGTGGCAGCCGCCGATTCCTCCATTGTCCGCTGGATTCCGGCGCCCTGGCAGCTCGACGCCGGTCGCGGAACTCACCGTGCGTCAGCGGGCAGCGGATCAGTCGGCGAGCGGCAGGTACAACTTCTGGTCGGCCGCCTTGAAGGTCTCCGACATCTCCGCGAAGCCGGCTTCGATGGCCTCGGTGGAGGTGAGGCCGTGTTCCTCGGCGTACGCGCGGATGTCGGCGGTGATCCGCATCGAGCAGAACTTCGGCCCACACATCGAGCAGAAGTGCGCGGTCTTCGCGGGCTCGGCCGGCAGCGTCTCGTCGTGGAAGGACCGGGCCGTGTCCGGATCCAGCGACAGGTTGAACTGGTCCTCCCAGCGGAACTCGAACCTTGCCTTGGACAACGTGTCGTCCCAGGCCTGCGCGCCCGGATGCCCCTTGGCCAGATCCGCCGCGTGGGCAGCGATCTTGTACGTGATCACGCCGGTCTTCACGTCGTCCCGATCCGGCAGCCCGAGGTGTTCCTTGGGCGTGACGTAGCAGAGCATCGCCGTACCCAGCCAGCCGATCTGCGCCGCGCCGATCGCCGACGTGATGTGGTCGTACGCCGGCGCCACATCAGTTGCCAACGGCCCCAATGTGTAGAACGGCGCCTCGCCGCACAGCTCCTCCTCGAGCCGGACGTTCTCCGCGATCTTGTCCATCGGGACGTGCCCCGGCCCTTCGATCATCACCTGTACGTCGTGATCCCAGGCGATCCGGGTCAACTCCCCCAGCGTCCGCAGCTCGGCGAACTGCGCGGCGTCGTTGGCATCCGCGATGCACCCCGGCCGAAGCCCGTCGCCCAGCGAGAACGTTACGTCGTAGGCCCGCAGGATCTCGCAGAGCTCCGCGAAATGCGTGTACAGGAAGGACTCCTGGTGATGCGCCAGGCACCACGCAGCCATGATCGAGCCACCCCGCGACACGATGCCCGTGATCCGTGCGGCGGTCAGCGGCACGTACCGCAGCAGTACGCCGGCGTGCACGGTCAGGTAGTCCACGCCCTGCTCGCACTGCTCGATCACGGTCTCGCGGTACACCTCCCAGGACAGCTCGGCCGGATCGCCCTTCACCTTCTCCAGCGCCTGGTACAGCGGCACCGTTCCGATCGGGACCGGCGAGTTCCGCAGGATCCACTCCCGCGTCTCGTGGATGTTCTTCCCGGTGGACAGGTCCATCACCGTGTCCGCGCCCCACCGGGTCGCCCAGACCAGCTTCTCGACCTCTTCCTCGACCGAGCTGCTGACGGCGGAGTTGCCGATGTTCGCGTTCACCTTCACCAGGAACTTCTTCCCGATGATCATCGGCTCGCTCTCCGGATGCCGCCGGTTCGCCGGGATCACCGCGCGCCCGCGCGCGACCTCCGCCCGGACGAATTCCGGATCGAGACCCTCGCGGACGGCGACGTACCTCATCTCGTCGGTGATCACTCCCGCCCGCGCGTACCCGAGCTGGGTCCGCGGTTCGCGCCCGGCGATCCAGTCCCGCCGCACCGCGGGCAGACCGGCCTGTACGTCGATCCGCGCCGACGCGTCCGTGTACGGACCGGAGGTGTCGTACAGGTCGAAGTGCTCGCCGTTGGTGAGGTGGACGCGACGAGCCGGTACGCCGAGCTCCCCGCGGTAGATCTTCTCCGAGCCGGAGATCGGACCCGTCGTGACGGCCGGACGGATCGTGCTGACATTCACCATGCTGGTGCTCCCTACGCCGGAATTACCCGGACAGGTTCGGCGGTCGGCGGCGCCGGCCAGGTGCGATTCCTGGTCCAGCCGCCCTCTCAGCCCACTACGGTGCGAGCTCCCGCGATCTCTACTTGTGACCGTCACCCTAGACGATGCCTGTAGCGTCGTGGAATGCGAGACCTCGTGTACCCGCCCGTCATCGCCTTCGCGCGAACCGCATTCAAGGTGCTGGACCTGAAGCTCCGTCTGACCGGGACGGACAACGTGCCCCGGACCGGGGCTGCGCTGATCGCCCTCAACCACGTCAGCTACGTCGACTTCATCCTCGGCGGGTACGGCGCGCTGCCGAGCAAGCGACTGGTCCGGTTCATGGCGAAAGAGGTGCTGTTCCGCAACCGGTACTCCGGTCCGTTGATGCGCGGCATGCACCACATCCCGGTCGACCGGGAGGCGGGCGCGGCGTCGTACCAGCAGGCGCTGGCGCACCTGGCCGCGGGCGAGGTGGTCGGAGTGTTCCCGGAGGCGACGATCAGCCGGTCGTTCGAGCTGAAGGAGTTCAAGTCCGGCACGGTCCGGATGGCGGCGGAAGCCGGCGTACCGGTGATCCCGATGATCCTGTGGGGCACGCAGCGGATGCTCACCAAGGACCATCCGCGGGACTTCTCCCGGCACCGCCCGATCTCGATCAGCGTCGGCGCGCCGATCACGGTGACGCCCGACGACGACGCGGGCGAGGCGACCGCACACCTGCGGTCCACGATGGCCGGGATGCTGGACGAGACGATCCGCGCGTACCCCGAGCAGCCTGCGGGCGCCTGGTGGCTGCCGGCGGCGTACGGCGGCAGCGCGCCGACACCGGCCGAGGCGGAGCGGCTGGACCGCGAAGAGCTCGCCCGCAGGGCCGCACGACGTCCGTAAGCCCCGCGTCAGTAAGGCGGACAGGACCTTGACCCTCGGGGCGGAACGAGGGTACGAAGGCACTCGTTGATGGAACAGGAACCTGGGGGGTCCCTGTGCGGCGGGCCGGCGTCGAGAGGCCCGCGGACACGAGCGGGCGGGGAAGGTTTTGTTCGATTCACCGGAAGAGCTGCATCTGTTCGACCCGGGGGCGATGGCCCCGGCGCCGCATGTCGCCGAGCACATCCCGGACGCCGGCGCATTCTTCGTCGACTGGGCGACCCGCGGGCTGGCCGTGGAACGCGCGCGCGAGATCGAGTCCGCCGTGAACGGCCGGCGCAACCAGAACGGCTGGTTCCCACTGGAGACGCTGGACAGCATCGGTAGCAGGGGCTTCTGGCGCGGCCCCCTGACCTATCTGGCCCGGATGACTGCCGACGACCCGCGGATCCTGCAGGAGTGGTCCACTGACGGCCTCCGTGGCGAGCAGGCTGGCCGCATCGAGGCGACGGTGGACCACCTCCTCCACCAGCAGGGCCACGCAGCCGCAGCGACCTGGGCCGTCGCCGTACGACCGCGCATGTACCTCGACGCGGAGGTACTAGGTGACCGCCTGCTGGCCGCGTGGGAGTACAACCTCGGATCGATCCGCGCCAAGGACGTGGCGAAAGCGGTACGCCGCTGGAACCGCTGAGGAACGTACGACGGGCAGCCGCCAGACCGCCCGTCGTACCTCTCAGCGCACTTGAGCGGGTATCAGTGGAACTGCGGGATGATCAGGTACAGCCCGTAGAGCACGGCCGCCAGACAGGCCGCGAAGCTCAGTGCGGCCACACCGGTGTCCGCGACGGACGGCTGCCGCTTCTCGACGATCGCGACCGCCCGCCGGGCCATCGCGCTGACACCGAGGGCGAACAGGACCGCCAGGCCGACTCCGAAGAGCAGGCTGACTATGGCCACCTCACCGAGCGAACCCCAGTCGATGTGCATCGCCGTACTCCTCTCAGGCCGCCGCGGCCGGGGCGGCGGCCGGGGTCGAGCTCGGGTACTCGTTCACGTTCTCGGACGTCACCGGCTTGCGCCGGGACGCGACGTAGATGCCGCCACCGATCGCCACCGCAAGGATCGCGATGATGACCACTCCGAAGTTGCCGGAGTCTGCCACCCGCCCGGATAGAGCACCGACGAGCGCCGCGGCCGGCAGGGTGAGCAGCCAGGCGACGGCCATCCGGCCGGCGACCGTCCAGCGAACCTCGGCCAGCCGCTTGCCGAGGCCGGCGCCGAGGATGCTGCCGGAGCAGACCTGGGTGGTGGACAGCGGGAAGCCCAGGTGGGACGAGGCCAGCAGCACCGCGGTCGAGCTGGTCTCGGCGGAGAAGCCCTGCGGCGACTCGATCTCGGTCAGGCCCTTGCCCATCGTCCGGATGATCCGCCAGCCGCCCAGGTAGGTGCCGGCCGCGATCGCCAGACCGGCCGCCAGGATCACCCAGACGGGCGGCTTCGACCCCGAGGCGAGGCTGCCGGAGGTGATCAGCACCAGCGTGATCACACCCATCGTCTTCTGTGCGTCACCGGTGCCGTGGGCGAGCGAGACCAGCGACGCCGACGCGATCTGACCGACCCGGAACCCCTCGGTGACCGTCTTCTGCCGGGACCGCTGGGTGAGCTTGTAGGCCAGGAACGTGCCGAGCAACGCGACCACACCAGCCACGATCGGCGCCGCGACGGCCGGGATGATGATCTTCTGCACGACGGTGCCGAAATGTACGGCGCTGCTCCCGGACGCGATCCAGGTCGCGCCGATCAGACCGCCGAACAGTGCGTGCGACGACGAGCTCGGCAGGCCGACGTACCAGGTCAGCAGGTTCCACAGGACCGCGCCGACCAGGCCGCCGAAGATCACCGGCACGGTCACCTTGGCGTCGTCGACGATCCCGCTCGAGATCGTCTTCGCGACCTCGGTGGAGATGAACGCACCGACCAGGTTCAGCACGGCCGAGATGGCCACCGCGACCTTGGGTTTCAGTGCGCCGGTGGCGATCGACGTCGCCATCGCATTGGCGGTGTCGTGGAACCCGTTGGTGAAGTCGAACACCAACGCGGTGATGATCACCACGACGACGAGGAACGACAGATCCATCCCGATCACTTCCCTAGGCGGACGATCAGCAGCGTCGACCGACCGTAGGCCGGGTGAGTGAATTCGAAATGAACCGGTTCTGGGAACTTACTCCAAGATCAGATGGGCCAGTCCGTAAACGGCGGCGGCGACGATGCCGGCGGCGGGAATGGTCAGGACCCACGCGGTGACGATGCCCTTGGCGACACCCCAGCGGACCGCGGACAGCCGCTTGGTCGCGCCGGCGCCCATCACCGCGGAGGTGATCGTGTGGGTCGTGGAGACCGGCGCGTGCAGGCCGATCGCCATCACGTACAGGACCGCTGCCGACACCGCCTCGGAGGCGAATCCGCGAGCCGGGTCGAGATGGATGATCCGGCGGCCGAGCGTCCGCATGATCCGCCAGCCGCCGGAGTACGTGCCGAGCGAGATCGCGGTCGCGGCCGAGATCTTGACCCAGATCGGGATGCCGTCGCTCTGCTGGGCATGACCGGTGGTGACCAGCGCCAGGAAGATCACGCCCATCGTCTTCTGCGCGTCCTGCAGGCCGTGGCCGAGCGCCATCGCGGCGGCCGACAGCGACTGCGCCATCCGGAAACCACGCGTCGTCTTGCCGGGGTTGCTGCGCCGGAACAGCCAGAGGATGGCGACCATCAGCAGGAAGGCGCCGAGGAAGCCGATCGCGGGCGACAGCACCATCGGGATGACGACCTTGTCGACGATGCCCGACCACAGCACGGTGCTCGCCGAGGCCAGGCCGGCGCCGACCAGCCCGCCGATCAGCGCGTGGGTGGAGGAGCTGGGCAGGCCGAAGTACCAGGTGATCAGGTTCCAGGTGATGGCGCCGATCAGCGCCGCGATGACGACCACCAGGCCGTGTTTCCCGGCCGGGGTGTTGATGATGCCCTTGCCGACCGTCTCGGCCACCTCGGTGCCGGCCAGCGCGCCGAGGAAGTTGCACGCCGCCGCCATCGCCAGCGCGACCCGCGGCGTCAGCGCCCGGGTCGACACCGAGGTGGCGATCGCGTTGGCGGCGTCGTGGAAGCCGTTGGTGTAGTCGAAGACCAGCGCGATGGCGACGACGGCGATGACGAGCGCGAGCTCCACGCTCAGCCTTCCTTGACGGCGATCTGCTCGACCGTGTTGGCGACGTGCTCGAAGGCGTCGATCGCGGCCTCCAGCAGATCGACCACGGTTTTGAGTTTCATCACTGTCAGCGCGTCGTACTCGCCGCTGAACAGCTTGGCGATCAGCCGCCGGTGCACCGCGTCACCGGTGTTCTCCAGGCGGTTGATCTCGATCCAGTACTCGGCCAGGTCCTTCATGGTCCGCAGCCGGGGCATGGTCTCGGCGGTCAGCTGCGCCATCCGCTGGAGTACTTCGATCTGCTCGGCGATCTCCTCCGGCAGCTTCTCCAGGTTGAAGAGGTGGACGGTGTCGACCGCCTCCTCCATGAAATCCATCACGTCGTCGAGATCGGAGGCCAGCCGGTAGATGTCCTCGCGGTCGAACGGGGTGACGAACGTCGAGTTCACCCGCCGGATGATCGAGTGGGTGGTCTCGTCGGCCGCGTGTTCAGCGTCCTTCATCTCGGCGGCGATCTGATGGCTCGCGGACAGTCCGGTCCCGGCTGTACTGCCGAGCAACTCCGCGAGGATCCGGGATCCGTCCACGAGGTGATTGGCGGACTCGGTGAAAAGGTCGTAGAACGTCGGGTCGTTCGGACGCAGACGTAACGGCACTTCAAGCTCCGGGTGAACGAGGGACAAACCGTGAACATGCTAGGGGGAACATCCGTCTGACGTGGCATCCGCCCGGGTCAACGTAGCGCGTCGCGGTGAACTGCCCCGAGAAGCGATATACGGTTGGTAACCGATCGGTTTCAACGCGTTATCACGGCGTACAGGTCGAAGAGACCGACGACCAGGACCAGACCGGCCGCGATCCGCAGTACGTTCTGGTGGCCGAGGGCATGGATCGCGCCGCCCTCGGTCCGGCGGTACACGGCGCTGACCGCGGTCCAGCAGCCCAATGACAGCACCAGAACGACGATCCCGAGCCCGGTCCGGACATCCGACGACCCGTGGCCGGAGGCAAGCAGCAGGATGCCGTTGGCGATCAGGCCGAGCGCGGTACGACGCCATGCGAACAGCGTCCGCTCGGGCTGCCGGCCGGGATCCGGTGTGCTCATCGCCACAGTGAGAACAACAGGCCGATCAGCCCCACGACCGCGATCGTTGCTCCCAGCATCAAGGGCAGGCGGGTGACCGGAAGGGCGCCGCCGCGGCGGATCGCGGTCAGGTTCTGCTGCCAGCGGCGGAAGGCTCCGGCCGTCGTGACGATTCCGGCGCAGACCAGGATCAGGCCGATGATCCGGGCCGGCCACCGGTCGGGGCCGAGGTCGAGGAACTGGACCGCGGACAGTCCCCCGGCGTAGCAGGCCAGCGAAGTCCGCAGGTAGGCGAGGTAGGTGCGCTCGTTCGCGAGGGTGAAGCGGTAGTCGGGCTCCTCCTCGGTCATCCGCAGCTCACCAGACCATGGTCCTGTTTCAGCGTCAGCACACGCCGCACGCTACTCGTCAGCTGCGCCGCGAAGGGCTCGTCCTGCTGGGCCTTGGCGACAAGCGCATCCACCATCGTCGCGGTCAGCCCGGCCTTGGCGTTGATCACGATGTCGCCACCGGCCGCGACGAACCGGGTCGCGCGGGCGCCGGCCGGGACCGATGCGACCTCGGCGGCCGCGCCCACGTCGTCGGTGATCACGACGCCGCGCCAGCCCAGGTCGCCGCGCACCATGCCCTGGATGACGGTCGGCGAGAAGACCGCGCGGTTCTTCGGATCGATCCGGGTGTACGTCACGGTCGAGATCATCACCATCGACGCACCGGCCTTGATCCCGTCGGCGAACGGCTGCAGGTCGGCGTCACCGCGAACCGTGACGCTGTCGACCACACCGGCGGAGAAGTCGGTGTTGCCGCGCACCCGCCCGAGTCCCGGGAAGTGCTTGACCGAGGTCGCCACCCCGGCCTGGCGCATCCCCTGCACGAAGGCCTGTACGCCGCGGCCCGCCTCGTCCGGTGTGTCGCCGTACTCGCGGTTCAGCTGGCCGATCGGGGCGTTCTGCGACTTCAGCGAGCTGGGTACGACGTCTGCGACCGGCGCGAGGTCGACGTTCACACCGGCCTGCTTGAGCTGACTGCCCCACACCTGTGCCTGCGCGGTGAGCTTGGAGCTGGACCAGGTGCCTTGGACCGTGGCTGCGGGGATGCGGTCGAAGCCGGCGCCCTTCAGGCGCTGGATCTGGCCGCCCTCCTGGTCCGCCGCGATCAGCGGGCGGACGCCCTTCACGGTGGCCGCAGTGGTCACCGCAGCCATCGCCGAGCGCGTGTGGGCGACGCCGCCGCTGCTACCCATCAAGAAGACACTGCCGGACTTCTGGCCGTTTACGACGCTCCGCTGGGCGGAAGTCATGCCGCTGGCGTCGATGCCGGTCATGATGAGCTGGGCGGCCTGCTCGCGCAAGGTGAGGGCCTGGAGCTTCTGGTCGATGCAGCCCTTGGTCGGGGGCGCGGTTGCTGTCGGCGTCTCGGACGGGGTCTTGGTGGCCGGGCTGGGCTCATCCGTTGGCTGCTCGGTCGGCTCGATGGGGACCGACGAGGACGGCACGGTGCTCGGGCCTGCGTTCGGTGGGGAGTTGCTGTCGCCGCAGCCGGCGACCGCGAGGACAGTCAGCGCGATCAGCGCGACCGGTCGCCTCATCTCAGTTTCGCTCCCACGCCGCGCGGTCGACGGTGTCCCCGGAATGCCGGGCCAGGGTGGCGCAGACGTCGTACAACTGCTCGACCTGCTCCGCGGTCAGGGCGTCGAAGATCGACTTGCGAACCTCTTCGACGTGGCCGGGCGCCGTGTCGACCAGCTTCTGCTTGCCCAGCTCGGTGAGGATCGCGACCTGGCCGCGGCGGTCGGACTCGATGCCCTCGCGCTTCACCCACCCGTTCTCCTCCAGGCGGTTGACCGCGTGCGAGAGCCGGCTGCGTGAGCCTTGCGTCGCCACCGCGAGCTCACTCATCCGCAGCCGATTGCCCGGCGCCTCGGACAGCCGGACCAGGATCTCGTAGTACGTGTGGGGGATTCCGGCGTCGCGCTGCAACTGTTGCTCGATGCGGCTACTGACTACTCGTTGCGCCGCGATGTACGCGCGCCAGGCCTGTGCTTCTCGCTGGTCCAGCCACCGGGGTTCCGCCATCCCCGCAGCGTACTGGTTCGCCGATGCGGATCAGCAGTACGGCAACGGCACAGACCAGCATGCCTGCGACGGCGAGCGCGCCGATCGTCTCGTGGAAGAGCAGGAACGCGAACACCATCGTCGTCGGCGGGACCAGATAGAGCAGCGAACTGATGCGGGTTGCGCCGGAGAGCTTGAGGTTGACCAGGTACAGGCCCCAGCCACCACCGGTCGCCAGTAGCACCAGCCAGAGCACCGCCCCGTAGAAGCCGGGCTCGTCCGGCACAGTCAGCTTGTGAGTCGAGGCGGCCAGCGCGGTGAAGAGGACAGCCGACACCAGGCTCTGCACGGCCAGTGCGTCCAGAGAGCCCGTACTCGGCTTGCGGTGGCGATCCAGGCAGGTGCCCGCCACGAGACCGAGGAGGCCGCCGATCGGGACCAGGAACAGCAACGGCGAGGCAACGCCGGCACCGATGTCGTCGGCGACGACCAGGCCCACGCCGGCCAGACCGAGAACCAGCCCGAGCCATTGCCGCCGGCTGACGCGCTCGCCCAGCAGCGGCCCGGCCACGGTCGCGATCAGCAGCGGCTGCAACGAACCGATGAGGGCGGTGACCCCGGCCGTGATCCCGTGGTCGATCCCGGTGAAGATCAGGCCCAGGTAGACGAACTGGGTGAGGAACGCCATCCAGATCTGGGTCGCGAGATCCCGGCGGGAGATCCGCGGCCGCCTGATCACCAGGATCACGGCGGCGATCGCGCCCGCGACGAGGTACCGCCAGGCGAGCAGGTCGAACGCGGTCGTGTACTGCGTACCCCACCTGGCGCCGATGAAGCCGCAACTCCAGAACACGACGAACCCGGCTCCGGCCGTCAGCGTGAGCGCCTTGTTGGTGGTCATGACCGCGAGAGTAACCACACCGGTCGGTATACTGTCAGTATGCTCGACCACCAGGTGAGACTGATCATGGACCGCAAGGCGCGGGTGGCGCCCCGGTTGACCCCGGCCGGCGAGCGCATCCTCGCGGCCGCGTCGACGCTGTTCTACGAGCAGGGGATCCGGACGGTCGGTGTCGATGCGATCGCCGCGGCCGCGGACGTGACGAAGAAGACGCTGTACGACCGGTTCGGGTCGAAGGATCGGCTGATCGCGGCGTACCTCGAGGAACGGGACCGGGTCTGGCATCTGTTCCTGGACGAGCAGCTCGCCGCTCGGCAGCCGGCCACGCCGGAAGAGGTGATCCTGGCGTTGTTCGCGGCGCTCACCGACTGGCTGGCCGGGTCGCGTAACGGGTGCGGATTCATCAACGCCAGTGTGGAGCTGGCAGCGCCGGACCACCCGGCGATGCCGGTGATCGTCGACCAGAAGCGGTGGATGCGGTCCGAGTTCGAGGCACAGGCACACGCTGCCGGGCTGGTGGACCCTGGCGAGCTGGCAGATCGCCTGCTGTTGCTCCACGAGGGAGCGCTCGTCAGTTACCGGGTCGCTGCGATGACCGAGGCGCCCGAGGTCGCCGCGCGGGCGGCAGCCGATCTGCTGGCCGGGTGGCCGCGCGGCTAGGTGTTGCTGCGCTTGGTGAGCGTGAGGCCGACGAGGCGGGACACCACCATGGCGACGTACCCGAGACCGGCCAACTGCTCGATCATCACGACGGAGCGACCCCAGGACGTGATCGGGACGATGTCGCTCAAGCCAGTGCTGGACAGAGTGGTGAAGCTCAGGAAGAGCAGCTCCATCCACGTGCGATCGTTGCTTGGAGCAACAGCAGCGGTGAAGCTGGCTGGCACGAGGACCTGGACGAACACGTACAGGTAGGCGAAACCCCAAGCCACCAACGTGAACGTCGCACCGGTCGCGAAGAGCTCGTCGACGCTGACGTCGTGGTCGGACAACATGTAGCGAAGCAGGCTGTACGCCGCGTAGAAGTAGAAGGCGGCGTGTAGAAGCGCGGAGATCGCGACCACCGGATCGGTGGGGTTGAACGCGTCGACCAACGACAGCACGACGGCCGGGATGCCCAGGCAGATGCTGATCCAGGTGAGTCCCGGGGTCGACCGGACGGAGAAGACCGCGAGCACGAGCACGACGATGCCGAGGATCTCGAACGCGACCCGGCCGGGGCGTGATCCCTCCATCGCCGGGTAGACCAGCACGCCGAGCAACTGCACCACCAGCAGCACGGCCGACGGATTCCGCCGGGCACTGCCGAGGATCGTCACCGCCCACCACCCTCGGCCGCGGCCTCTTGTTGTGCGGTCCCTTGTTGTGCGGCGTCCTGTTGTGCCGCCTCCTCGTGTGCTGCTTCTTCGCGGGAGGCGATGATCGCGGCGCGGCGGGCCAGCCGGTGGCTCCGGCGGATCCCGGCCTCGCGCAACCGCCGCCGGTCCTCGTCCGTCACCGGCACGACCTGCGGGACCTCGCGCGGTTTGCCGTCCTCGTCCACCGCCACAAACACCAGGTACGCCGAGGCCACGTGCACCTGCGGACCGACCGCATCCCACCGATCAGCAGTGATCCGTACGCCGACCTCCATCGAACTGCGCCCGGTCCAGTTCACCTGCGCACTGAAATGCACGACGTCACCGACTCGCACCGGCACCAGGAACACCATCTCGTCCATCGACGCCGTGACCGCGGGCCCGCCCGAGTGCCGCGCCGCGACCACACCGGCGACCGAGTCGACCAGCGTCATGACCACGCCGCCGTGCACGGTCCCGAGCAGGTTGGTCTCGTTCTGCGCGGTGATGTGCGACAGCGACAGCCGGGTCTCGGAGGTCGGCCGCGACGGCGGACTGCTGGACATACAGGCTCCTTCGGGCTCCCGGACGGGTCAGCGCAGCGTATCCCGGAGTTGTCCACAGGTTTGGAATCGTGGTCTCCGGCACGGGCCGATCCTCGTACTTTCTCTGCCGAGAAGGAGGACTCCCGATGACCATCGACGCATTCACCGAACATGCCCAGGGCAACAACTCCGCCCGTCCCGACCCAATGCTGACCCCGTTGTCGCAGGCCCAGGCCGCGCGACTCGTGCGCCTCGCCCTGTCCACCGCAGCCGAGCTAGGCCTCGACCTCTGTTACCAGGGCGGCGCGGCTCTGGTCCCGGCCGACCGCTCCGCCGACACCCCGGTGCTCGGTCTGAGCAACCTCGCCCGCGTCCTCGCCCAGTTCGACGAGGACCGCTGGCCGGTGCTCGTCGAGGAGCACCTCGACCAGATGCTGGAGCAGTTCCGCCAAGGTCCACCGAGAGCACCGGCGGATCCCGAGCGTGAGCTGATCCAGCGGCTCGTCCCCCGCGATGCATTACCTCCGCAGTGGACCGCGGACCGGCCAGACTTCCTGCCCGGCCTGCTGTCCGTCCCGTCCACGACCGACGACGGGATCGTGACCATGTTTCTCGATCCGACCGATATGGGCCTCAGCTGGCCGGATGCAGAGCGCTTCGGTCTGGCCAACCTCCGCCTTCTGACCGACCGGGTCGAGCGCGTCGATCATGAGGATCTCCACGTCGCCTTCGTCACCGGGACGCCCTTCGCCGCCTCCCGGGCGCTCGTTCTCGACACCGTTCTCCGAGAGTCCCTGCACGTGGATCAGGCACCACACGGCGTCCTCGCCGCCGTGCCGGCCCGGGACACGCTGATGCTGCACGTGATCCGGGACCTGTCCGTCATCCCGGCCCTCGGTCTCCTGCTCAACGTGGCCGCCCGCAGCTACGCCCACGATCCTGGCCCACTGTCGCCGGACGTCTTCATGGTGACTCCCGACTTCCGCTGGCTGCCGGCGACGACGCTGTCGCCGGACTACACCCCGCTGCGGTTGTCCCCCGAGCTCGAGTCCCTCACCAAGGTCCTGGCGACCCGGGAGGCGACGTCGAGGATCCGGCCATGACAGGTGCCTCAAGCAACTATTCGGCGCGTCGACCTGTGCAGCCGGCGGAACTGTTCAGCGACCAGGAGGTGTGAAGTGACCAGGCCAGTCGGAGTGACGGATCCGGGAGATCTCCCGGACCTCGCCGAGGGTGCTCCACTCGTCCTTGCCGAGGCGGGCGAGCGGGCGGAGCCGACGGACGTCGGGATGATCGCCGTCCATCACCGCGGCGTCGATCGCGAGGTGCCGGACCTGACCGATCACGAGGGTGCAGTCGCCGAGTTCGAGGGTGGTGTGCAGGGTGCACTCGATCGCCACGGGCGACTCCGCGACCCGTGGGACGGAGACGGTCCGCGACGCCTCGGTGGTCACGCCGATCGCCTCGAACTCAGAGATCTCCGGCGGGAAGTTCGTCCCGGAAGCGTTCACCTGCTCGTACAGCGGCTCCGCGGCGAAGTTCACCACGAACTCGCCGGTCGCCTCCACGTTGTTCAGACTGTCCTTCCGCCCGACCGAGGTGAACTGCACCATCGGCGGCTGCACGCACGAAACGGTGAAGAACGAGTGCGGCGCGAGGTTCAGCACGCCGTCGGCCGACCGGCTCGACACCCAGGCGATCGGCCGCGGCACCACCACGGAGTTCAGCAAGGCGTAGAACTCCCGCCGACTCACCACTTCCGGATCCACGTCGATACGCACGCCACCAATTGTGTCGGGTTGCGGCACCGCGCCGTCACACCGGGGACAAGGACCACGGTCGAGCAGCCGACCTGCCGTTATCAAGTCGACCGTCGTCCGGCCTGCCACTACGTTGAGCGGATGGGCGCTGGGCAGTGGGATGAGCTTGCAGACAAGGTGTGGTTCCGCCGCTACGACTACGGTGACGAGAATGTCGGGGTCATCGGCAGCGGCGCCGGGCTGCTGGTCGTCGACACCCGAGCCACGGAAGTTCACGCGCAGGAGCTGATCGCCGACATTCGCAAGCTTTCGGACGAGCCGATCGTCAGCGTGGTCAACACCCACGGCCATTGGGATCATGTCTTCGGCAATGCCGCCTTCGGCGATGTACCGATCTGGGGACATCGGTCGCTGCCCGCATTCATGGCGGCGACGAGCGAGCCGATGCGGAAGCTGCTGATGACCACCGAGCCGTTCAGCGCCATGGCGACAGCGCTCGGTGCGGTGCGGATGACACCGCCGACCAACTTCGTCGAGACAGAGCAGCAGCTCTCGGTCGGTGGTCGGGAGATCCACCTGCGCTACTTGGGCAGAGGACACACCGACGGCGACCTGATCGTCGAGATCCCCGACTGTTCAGTCACCTTCGTCGGAGATCTCGTGAAACAGAACGGTCCACCCGGGTACCGCGACAGCTACCCGCTGGAGTGGCCTCAGACGATGCGGCGTGTCATCGGCCGGCTCCACGGCCCGGTTGCTCCGGGGCATGGGGACGTCACCGACCGGTCGTTCGTCGAGTCATTCACCGAGCAGTTGGACGCTGTCGCAGAGCTCCTTCGGCAGGTCATCGCCGGAGAGCGGTCGCCGGAGGAAGCGCGCGCAGACTCGCCGGTGCACCCACGTGCGTTCGAGCTGGCGTTGGCCCGAGCGCAGGCAGACAACCCCTGACCAGGCCGATCCCGGCACGAAACGACGACGAAGGGACACCTGGCTTGGACGACGACCTCTTGTCTCAGGTGGATGCGTTGGCGCGTCGGTACGGGGTGCTCGGGCAGGTGACGGAGGTGCGGGGCGGGGTCGCGAACCGCGGCTTCGTGTTCGGCGACAAGCTGTTCCTGCGCGTAGCGCGACCGGGATTCGAGGTCGATCTGCGCAAGGAGACCACCGTCGTCCCGATCGCCCGCGCGGCCGGCGTGCTGACCCCCGCGATCATCGAGTACGACGACGGCCGAGCGGTCATCGATGCTCCGTACGTCGTCATGGAGCGCGTGCACGGCGCCGAGCCAACCGCGGTGCCGATCGAGCTCGCCGAGCATCTCGCACGACTGCACGACGCCTGCTCCCCTGACCTCCCCGACCTCCCGGATCTCCCGGATCTCCCCCGGGACGACTGGGGTGACCCGTGGCGGACCATCGACGACCTGGCGGGCCGCGGTTACCTCGACACCGGCGCCGCCCAGTGGCTCACCGACTGGTTCCGCCGGCTCTCGACCCGGTTCGATCGCGGCCGGCCGAAGACCCTGATCCACGGAGATGTTGCCGCGCACAACCTTCTTGTGGACACCGACGGACGGCTCACGGCGCTCATCGACTGGGGTGACGCGACTGTCGCTCCGGCGGAGGTGGACTTCGCGAAGCTCCCCCTCGAAGACGTGGCCGCGCTCCTGCCCGGCTACATCCGCCACAGCCGGTCCGCCGGAGCGGAGGACGAGCTGGCCGCGGCCGCAGTCTGGCTGCACCTCGAGTGGGCTCTCGGCAAACTTCCTGCCACTCCTTGGCCGGGCCAACGGCACTGGACCGCACCCACAGCCAGCCGCCTCCTCGGCCTGCTCAGATTCTTCGCTGCCGCCCCACCCGCACCGTGGTCCACCCTGACCTGACCGCCCAGCTCGGCGACACGATCAAGAAGGCGGGGTTCTTGGTGTCAGTTGTGGGGTTTCTGCTTGAAAACAAGGGGTTTGCGAATGCTGGAGGATGGGGCAGACTGGGCTTCCGTGACTGATTATGTGGCGGCTGAGGGCCGGTATGACGACAAGATGAGCTACCGGCGGACGGGGCGGAGTGGGCTGCAGCTGCCGGCGATCTCGCTGGGCTTGTGGCACAACTTCGGCGACGACAAGCCGTTCGTGACGCAGCGCGACATCCTGCGGCGGGCGTTCGACCTCGGCGTCACGCAC
Organism: Kribbella sp. NBC_00709; assembly: GCF_036226565.1. Classification (GTDB taxonomy): domain Bacteria; phylum Actinomycetota; class Actinomycetes; order Propionibacteriales; family Kribbellaceae; genus Kribbella. The sequence goes on along the minus strand of NZ_CP108996.1, from coordinate 3,898,623 downwards.
TTCGACCTGGCGAACAACTACGGCCCGCCGTACGGGTCGGCCGAGACGAACTTCGGCACGCACTTCGCGCGGGACTTCCAGCAGTACCGCGACGAGCTGATCATCTCGACCAAGGCCGGGTACGACATGTGGCCGGGGCCGTACGGTCAGGGCGGCGGCTCGCGGAAGTACCTGCTCGCCTCGCTGGACCAGTCACTGAGCCGGATGGGCCTGGACTACGTCGACATCTTCTACTCGCACCGGTTCGACCCCGACACCCCGCTCGAGGAGACGATGGGTGCGCTCGACGCGGCGGTCCGCTCGGGCAAGGCGCTGTACGCCGGCATCTCGTCGTACTCCGCGGATCGGACGCGGGAGGCGGCGCGCATCCTGCAGGAGCTCGGTACGCCGCTGCTCATCCACCAGCCGTCCTACTCGATGCTGAACCGGTGGATCGAGGAGGACCTGCTGGATGCCGTCGGTGAGCTCGGCGTCGGCGTGATCGCGTTCTCGCCGCTGGCGCAGGGTGTGCTCACGGACCGCTACCTGGACGGCATCCCGTCCGACTCCCGCGCGGCGCAGGGCAAGTCGCTCAACCCGGACTCGCTGACCGAGGACACGCTCAAGCACGTCCGCGCCCTGAGCGAGATCGCCAAGGAGCGCGGCCAGTCCGTCGCCCAGCTCGCCCTGGCCTGGACGCTCCGCGACGACCGCGTCACCAGCGCGCTGATCGGCGCCTCCAGCGTCGCCCAGCTCGAGGACAACCTGGCCACGGTCCGCAACCTGAAGTTCTCCCCCGAGGAGCTCGAGGCCATCGACGCCGACGCGGTGGAAGCCGGCATCAACCTCTGGAAGAAGAGCTCGGACGGCTGACCCAACGCCGACAACTTCAAGCCCCAAGGCACGAGCAGAAGCGCCCGCCGCATCCACGCGGCGGGCGCGTTCGCTCACCGGAAGGTTACGGAGCGGGGTGGGGTGGTTGCGGTCCGCCGAGGATGGGCACACGCTGGGTGTAGACCCTCTGGAGGTGGTTGAGATGACCGCTTCGACGCTCGAAATGGCCCTCAGCTACGAACACTCGAAGATCCGGGAGCTGGCCGAGCCGGCCCACCACCCGGATGCGGCCCACCCTGAGCACAGGCACCAGACCGACTGGTTCTACGCCATCGCCGCCCAGCACCTGGCCGCTGCCGAAGACGTGCTCCTCCCGCACGTCCAGCGTCTCCCCGACGGTGCGCACATGGTCACCAGGTACCTCGGCAATGCCAAGGAACTCGAGCGCTCACTGCGGTTCCTGAAGGGACGGCAGTACGGCGACAGCCGGTTCCTGCATCTCCATCACGCCGACCTCTGGCAGCACATCGACAGGCTGCTCGGAGAGCACGAGCAGCTGGAGACGACGTACAGCCGGCAGATCTGTGAGCAGCTCGACGGCCAAGGCGTGAACACGTTGACCGAAGACCTGCTGGAGGCGGAGGAGGTCGCGCCCACCAGAGCGCACCCGTCCTCGCCGCACACCGGCAAGGCCGGCCGGCTCGCGCACCGGATGTGGCGGATGGCCGACAACGCCTGGGACAGCGCCGAAGGACGCGTGGTGCCGATCAAGTACCACGCACACCCCAAGCGCGACTCGGCGCTCTCGCACTACCTCTACGGGACAGCGATGCCGCCCGAAGAGATGCCGCACGAAGAAGAGCCCCGCTAGACAAAAAGGTGACCGGGCCCCGAACGGATGCCTCCGCTGGGACCCGGTCCGCCGGCACTCACTGCGCCTGGTTGTGGGGCCGGCGTAGGTCCCGCCGCCGCTGCGCCTTGATTGCGGAGGCGGGCCCTGCGTCCTCCCCCGCTGCGCCTGGTGTGCGGGGGAGGACGGTCTGTGAGCTGGTCACCGAGCCGATCCGGTCCCCTGAGGTCCGGTACCCGCTCGCAAACCAGTGTGCAGCTATTTCAGCCCGTCGATCGCCTTCTTCGCGCCGGGGTGCAACGGCACCGGGTCGGTCTTGTCGGCGTTGTCGAGCGTGATGCCCTTCGCGGCGGCGTTCACCGCGACCAGTGCATCCATGTTGTCGTAGATGACCTTCGTCAGCTGTTCGGCGAGCTCGTCCTTCATGTCCTTACGGACCAGCAGCACGTTCGGCACGATGATCGTCGGTACGTCGGCCGCCTGCTTGTACGTCGCTGCCGGGATCGGCGCCTGCGCGTAGATCGAACCGTACGTCTCCTGCATTTTCGGCAACAGGTCGGTGATCGGCAACAGTTTCACGCCCTTGCCCATGCTGGTGATCAGGTCGGTGATCCCGCCCGTGGGCAGACCACCGGACCATACCAGTGCGTCGATCGAGCCGGACTTCATCGCGTCCACCGACTCCGGCAGCCCGAGCCGCTGCGCGGTGACGTCCTTGGCCGGGTCGAGTCCGGCCGCCTCCAGCAGGCGGCGAGCGATCACCTCGGTCCCGGAGTTCGGCGAACCGGTCGAGACCCGCTTGCCCTTCAGGTCCGCGATCGAGTTGACCCCGGCCGATGTCCGTACGGCGACCTGCGTGTAGTTGTTGTACAGCCGGGTCAGCGCGACCACGTCCTGCTTGGACTTGAAGCTGTTCTCACCCTTGACCGCGTCCGAGGCCGAGTCGCCGAGCGAGAACGCGATGTCGTAGTTGCCCGCGACCAGACCCTGGATGTTCTGCACCGAGGCGCCGGTCTCGCTCGCCGTCGCCCGGTAGCCGGACACCTTCTGTGAGATCACCGAGGCCAGCGCACCACCGAGCTGGTAGTACACCCCCGTCGTGTTGCCGGTGGCAATCGTCAGTCGCCCGCCGCTGTCCGAGGACCCGGCAGGTTCACGCTGTCCGCCGCAGGCAGTCAGCGAGACGACAGCAGCAAGCGCCACGACAGTGGTGCGGAGTCTCATGAGGCAACGGTTCCTTCCGCGGAAGAGGCCTAGCGCTGCCGCCGGACCAGATTGATGACGACGGCAACAAGTAGCAAACCGATCCCGGCCGTGATGGTTACGGGCGCGAGGTACAGCAGCAGCGCCGCCGCCGGACCGCAGACCGCCCGCTCCAGCCAGGTCGCCCGGACGAACACCCAGCCACCTGTCACGACGGCGAGCGCGGCGACGGCGAGCATCGACACCAACGTGGTCCACACCATCCCGACGAACGATCCCTGACCGAGCAGGTGCGCGCCGTTGTCGGTGAGCACGAACGCGAACGGCACCAGGAACGCCGGCAGCGTGTACTTCCACGCCTGCCACATCGTCGGCATCACCTTGCCGCCGGTGATCGCGGCCGTCGCCACCGCCGCGAGTGCGGTCGGCGGCGAGACCTCGGACAGGACGGCGTAGTAGAAGATGAACATGTACGCCTCGGGCTGCGTCACCCCGAGATTCACCAATGCCGGCGAGATGATCACCGCCGCGATGATGAACGACGCGGTCACCGGCACCGCGAGCCCGAGGATCAGTACGGCGAACCCGGACAGCACCACGGTCAGGATCAGGACGGCGGTGTGGTTCGAGGTCAGGCCATGCGCCGCGTTGACGATGATCTCGGCCAGGTTCAGTCCGAGCCCGGTCTGCGTGGTGACCGCGACGATCACGCCCGCGGTCGCACAGGTCGCCGCCACCGGCAGCACCGAACGGGTGCCCTGGGCAAGCGCTTTGAACAACGGCCGGCCGGTCAGCCGGTGCTCGCGGTCGAGGAACGACAACCCGAACTGGATGATCACCGCGTAGACCACAGCCTTGAACGGCGGTACGTCGACCGCCATGAACGCGATGATCACGAACAACGACAGGAAGTGGTACCCGAACCGCAGCAGCAGCCGCAGCGCCGAGTCCGTCGAGGTCTCCGCCGACGTCGTCCCGTGCTTGCGGGCGTCGATCTCGATCGCGAGCAGAATGCCCAGGTAGTACAGGATCGTCGGGATCACGGCGAACCCGAGCACCTTCAGGTACGACACCTGCAGGAACTCCGCGATGATGAACGCCGCCGCACCGAGCGTCGGCGGCGACAGGATCGCGCCGATCCCTGAGGCGGCGAGCATTCCACCGGCCGGCTCGGGCGGATACCCGGCCCGGCGCAGGATCGGCCATGACACCGTGCCGAGCGATACGGCGGTCGCCGTACCCGAACCCGACACGCTGCCGAGCAGGAAGCCGGCCAGGGTCACGGTGCGGCCCGGCGCCGTACGACTGCGTTTGAACGCCGCGAACGACAGATCGATGAAGAACTTGCCGGCGCCCGAGTAGTCGAGCACCGCGCCGTAGATCGTGAAGAGCACGATGTACGACGCCGCGACGCTCAACGGTGTCCCGTAGAACCCCGCCGTACCCATCGTGAACTGGGCGATGATCGCGTCGAAGTTGAATCCTTGGTGCGCCAGCGACCACGTGTAGGGCAGGTAGCCGCCGTAGTACGCGTACGCGATGAACAGCAGGCTGACGACCGGCAGGACCCAGCCGGTGGTACGGCGACACGCCTCGAGCAACAGGATCAGCAACAGCGCGCCGGCGATCACGTCCAGCGTGGTCGGAGCCTGCCGCCGTTCGAGGAACCCGTCGAAGCCGAAGAGCGGATAGACACACACGGCCAGGGCGACAACGGCGAGAATCCAGTCCACGACGCCTGGGTCGTCATGCGTGCGAGCCCGGCCGGGGAGACGAACGCCGCGGTAACACAGCAGGGTGATCGGCAGAACGGCTGCGAGAAAGATCACCAAGTAGAACTGCGTGCCCTGTGGTAGTGGGAAGAACACCTGCGCGAGCACGCCGATGCTAACGATTGCGCACCAGACCGAGATCACTGTCTCCAGGGCAGGCCGGAGCCGCCGAGCGGGGCGTTCCTGCTCGTACTCGGCCAGTTCCTCCTCGGAGGGCGCGGCCGTGCCCCCCGGGTCAACACCGACAGTCATCGACTAGTTCCCTCCTGTGGTCGGAAGGCTAATGTTGCCGAACACTGCGTGGAGTCGCGTGATTACGTCTTTACCAAGATCTGACACATCGGGCCGTGACCTGGCCTACGATCACCGCATGAGTGGCGCGGTGCGGATTCTGCTGGTCGAGGACGATCTCGATATCGCCAATGCCCTGATACCCGCCTTGCGGCGCTACGGCCTGATGGTGACGCACGTTCGCACCGCGGCCGACGCCCTGGCGGCGGATCCCGGCGACCTGGTCCTGCTGGACCTCGGACTGCCGGACGGGGACGGTATCAACGTGTGCCGGCAGATCCGCACGGTCTCCGATGTGCCGGTGATCGCGGTGACCGCACGCGGCGAGGCCGCGGACCGGGTCCGGGGTCTGCGCAGCGGCGCCGACGACTATGTGGTCAAACCGTTCGCGATTTCCGAGCTACTGGCCCGCATCGATGCTGTACTTCGTCGTACCGGCCTCCTGCAGCCCCGCCCCCGGGTGACCGTCGGCGACCTGACCGTAGACATAGAGGCCCGGACCGTTCAGGTGGCGGACAAGCCCATCAGCCTGACCCGCAAGGAGTTCGACGTGCTAGCAGTGCTGGCCGCTCACCACGGCCGGGTGGTCCCCCGTGAACAGGTCGCGCTGTACGCCTGGCAGTCGGTCTTCGAGGCGTCCTCGCGGACCATGGACGTGCACGTGGCCAGCCTGCGCGCGAAGCTCGGTCGCCCCGAACTGGTGCAGACCATCCGCGGCGTCGGGTACCGACTGGGTTCGGACTGACCGTTGCGCCGTCGACTACTGCAGTCCCTCGTCCCGATGGTCGTCGCCCTGGCGATCGTCGCCGTCATCCCGCTGGCGAACTTCATCGCCACGAGTACGTCGCGCACGCTGTTCCTGTCCCGGAGCAACGACGCGGACTGGTTCGCCACCATGGCGGAGTCCCCGCTGCAGACCGGTGACATCGCAAACCTGCGTGAGCTGGCCGTCCGGTACCACGAGCTGTACAACACACCGGTCTTCGTCGTCGACGTCGACTCCCGCGTCGTGGCCACCTCGGTGTCCGGGGTGGACGTGAAGGAGCCCGACATCGCCGCCGCGCTGCACAGCACGCTGGCCGGCCGGCTCCCGGCCGAGCCGCCGGCGCTGTGGCCGTGGCGCTCCGGCGAGATGATCGTGTCCCGTCCGGTCGTCAACAACGGCAGCGTCCTCGGCGCCGCCGTACTGCGGGTGCCGACCGAGAGCGCCCGTGACCAGGTTCAGCGTGGTCTGCTGCTGCTCCTCGGCGGCCTGCTGATCAGCATGGGCGCGATCATCGTCGGCATCGTCCGGCCGATCACCCGCTGGGTGCTGCGGCCGCTGCAGGACCTCGACAACGCGACCCACCAGATCACCCGTGGCGCGCTCGACACCAGAGTGTCGACGGACGGTCGTGCACCCGAGCTACGCCGCCTCGGCGACAGCTTCAACTCGATGGCGCTGAGCCTGCACCAGGCCCGCCAGCGTGAGCGCGAGTTCGTCGCGGACGCGTCGCACCAGCTGCGGACCCCGCTGACCTCGGCCCGGATCCACATCGAGGGCCTGTCCCGGTTGTCGCCGACCGCGCGGTTCGCGCTCAGCGACATCGACCGGCTCGGCCGGATCGTCCAGCGGCTGTCCCGGCTGGCCGGCTCGGACCGCCCCTCGGCAGCCGATGCCGAAGGCAACGAAGAGCCGCTGGACCTGGCTCAGGCGGTGAAGGAGCGGCTGGTCGGCTGGAAGGCCGTGTACGCCGCCGACGACCTGGAGCTGATCGTCGGCGAGATGGTCCCGGGCGGGGTCGCGCCGGAGCTCGAGGTCGACGACATCCTCGACGTACTGCTGGACAACGCGTCCAAGTACGGCGCTCCGCCGGTGGAGGTCTCGGTCACCCGGGACGGCACCGAGGTGGTGATGTCGGTCCGCGACCACGGCCTGGGCCTGGGCTCGCGGGACCTGAAGAAGGTCGGCGAGCGGTTCTGGCGCAGCGCGCACCACCGGGAGATGCCCGGCACCGGGCTCGGCCTGGCGATCGTCCGCTCCGAGGCGGCCCGGGTCGGCGGCCGCGTGGTCGCCCGCCCACCGATCGGCGGCGGGCTCGTGATCGAGGTCCGCGTCCCCCTGATCGACGACTACGACATGTAGCTCGGCGTCAGATGTGGTTCTGCCGGTACCAGCGTTCCGCGGCGGGATGCAGCGGGACCGGCATGGTGGAGATCGCGGAGCGCGGGTCGAGGGCACCGGCTTCCGGGTGCTGCTTGATCAAGTCGTTCTGCCGACGGAACAGCGTGTTGACCGTCCACCAGGCCCACGAGTCGGACAGGTTCGGCCTGGCGATCAGGTAGTTCGGCACCGACAGCGTCGGCACCGAGCTGGCCAGTCCGTACTGCGAGGGCGGGATCGACGAGACCACGAAACCGCCGAACTCCCGCAGCGCGATCGTCTGGGCCACCTTCCCGATGTCCAGCAGCCGGAAGCCGAGCGTGGTCTGCAGCTCCGCGATCGGCTTCGTCGGGACACCGCCGCTCCAGATGAACGCGTCGATCGAGCCTCGGGTCGCACTGCCCTTCGGGATCAGCGCGGCGACCGAGTCCTCCAGGGTCATGTTGACCCGGGTCACATCGACGCCCGCGGTGTTCAGGATCATGTCGGCGATGACCTGGGTACCGGAGTTCTTCGGCCCGACGCTGACGACCATCTTCCGTCTCGTCGGGTCGTCCTTCGACGGGTTCAGGTCCGTCAGGTCCTTCGCCTTCGAGGCCATCGGTACGACGACGTGCACGTAGTTGTCGTACACCCGGGCCAGCGCGGTGAACCGCAGCGGACCCTTGAACTCGCCGGTGCCCTCGTACGCCGCCAGCGCCGAGTCCGACGTACAGAACCCCAGGTCGGCGAAGCGGCCCGCGACCTTCATCAGGTTGTCCACCGATCCGTTGCTCACGATCGGTTTCAGCTCCATGCCGGTGACCTCGCTGACCAGCCCGCTGAGCGCCGCACCGAACACGTTGTAGACGCCGCCGACGTTGCCGGTCACGAAGGTCCCCGCCGCGGCGGGAGCAGGCTCGTCCGCGCGGCCGCGCGAGCAGCCGGGCACCAGCAGCGCCGAAGCAGCCGCGGCGCCGAGGCCGAGCACGCTGCGCCTCGTCATCCCGGTCGGCGGGGCAGGGGTCAGCAGGCGGGGACGATCCATGCAGACAACCTAGACAACAACCGGGCCTCCGGGGTAGCCGTGTCCCGGGCCCGCAACCGAACCGCTACCCACAGGTACGTATACAACAGGTGGAAACTGCGTCTGGACGGGCCAGGGGTAGGTGTGACAGCGTTGTCAGCCGTGCGGTCGTCGCGGCCGCGTGAGGATCTTCCCCGGAGGCTGATTTCGTGCACGACGACCGTCAACTCATCGAGGAGCGGCTCAGGCGCGCCCTGCGGGAGCGGCTCCGCCCCGCGATCTACGGCGCGGCGGTCCCGCTGGACATCGAGGTGTGGCACGCACCTGGTGAGCCCGTTTCCCCCGCCGAGGCGCTGGCCCAGACCTACGAGAAGGCCGAGATCGGCCTGCCGTGGGGTCCGGCCTGGGGTACCGCGTGGTTCAAGTTCAGCGGCCAGGTCCCGGCCGAGTGGGCCGGCAGCGAGATCGAGGCGGTCATCGACCTCGGCTTCAGCGGCGGCCCCGGGTTCTCCGCCGAGGGCCTGGTGCACACCACCTCCGGCAAGCCACTCAAGGGCCTGCACCCGCGGCAGACCTACGCCCCGCTGTCGATCCTCGGCCCGGACGGTACGGCGGCATCGGCCGGCGACCGGATCGAGTTCTACGTCGAGGGCGCCGCGAACCCGGAGATCCCGCTCGACAACGCCTACGCGAAGACCGATATCGGCGCCAAGCTCGGCGACCACCCGATCTACCAGCTGACCCGCGCCGACCTGGCCGTGTTCAACGCCGAGGTCTGGGACCTGATCCTCGACCTCGAGGCGCTGTTCAGCCTGCAGAACGAGCTGTCCGCCCAGGAGCCCCGCCGCCGCGAGATCCTGCGCGCCCTGAGCCGTTCGCTGGACGTCCTCGACTACGAGAACGTCGCCGGCACCGCCGCGGACGCCCGCGCGCAGCTGACCGACGTACTGAGCCGGCCGGCGCACGCCAGCGCGCACCAACTGTCCGCGGTCGGGCACGCGCACATCGACTCCGCGTGGCTGTGGCCGCTGCGGGAGACCCGGCGCAAGGTGGCCCGGACGGTCTCCAACGTCGCCACCCTGGCCGAGGAGTACCCGGAGCTGGTCTTCGCGTTCTCGCAGGCCCAGCAGCACGCCTGGGTGAAGGACAACTACCCGGAGGTCTGGGAGCGGCTGAAGAAGGCCGTTGCCGAGGGCACCATCGTCCCGGTCGGCGGCATGTGGGTCGAGTCCGACACCAACCTGCCCGGCAGCGAGGCGCTGGCCCGGCAGTTCGTGCACGGCAAGCGGTTCTTCCTGGACGAGTACGGGATCGACACCCAGGAGGTCTGGCTGCCGGACTCGTTCGGCTACACCGCGGCGCTGCCGCAGCTGGTGAAGCTGTCCGGCTCGAAGTGGTTCCTGACCCAGAAGATCTCCTGGAACAAGGAGAACAAGTTCCCGCACCACACCTTCTGGTGGGAGGGCCTGGACGGGACCCGGGTGTTTACCCACTTCCCGCCGATCGACACGTACAACTCCGACCTGTCCGGGCGCGAGCTCGCGCACGCGCAGCGGAACTTCCAGGAGAACGGCGCCGCGACCCGGTCGCTGGTTCCGTTCGGGTACGGCGACGGCGGTGGCGGCCCCACCCGTGAGTTCGTCGCGACAGCGCGCCGGGTGGCGAACCTGGAGTCCTCGCCGAAGGTGACGATCGAGTCCCCGACCGAGTTCTTCGCCGCGGCCGAGGACGAGTACCGCGAGCACGCGCCGGTCTGGAGCGGCGAGCTCTACCTGGAGATCCACCGGGCGACGTACACCTCGCAGGCCAAGACCAAGCAGGGCAACCGGCGGACCGAGCACCTGCTCCGTGAGGCCGAGCTGTGGACCACCGCGGCCGTGGTTGCGGGCAAGCTGGACACGTACCCGTACGAGGACCTGGACCGGCTGTGGAAGGTGGCGCTGCTGCACCAGTTCCACGACATCCTGCCGGGCTCGTCGATCTCGTGGGTGCACCGCGAGGCCGAGCGGACCTACGCGAAGATCGCCGACGAGCTCGACGCGATCATCTCCCGCGCGCAGCAGGCGCTGGCCGGCGAGGGTGATGAGCAGATCGTGTTCAACGCCGCGCCGCACGGCCGCAACGGCGTCGCCGGCCTCGGCGCGGGCGTCGCTACCACCGCAGGCCCGCCGGTCACCGTCGAGAACGGCGTGATCGACAACGGCCTCATCCGGGTCACGATCGACGAGCGCGGTCTGATCACCTCGCTGTACGACGTCGAGGCCGAGCGCGAGGTCATCGCGCCAGGCGCCGTGGGCAACCTTCTCCAGCTGCACGTGGACACCCCGAACCACTGGGACGCGTGGGACGTCGACTCGTTCTACAAGAACAACGTCCGCGACGTGACCGAGGTCGACAGCGTCGACTTCAGCACCGACGACGACGAGGCCGTCGTCGTGGTGAATCGCTCGTTCGGCCGGTCCACCGTCACCCAGACGCTGCGGGTCCGCCCGGGCACCAAGCGGGTCGACATCGAGACCGAGATGGACTGGCACGAGTCGGAGAAGTTCCTGAAGGCGGCGTACCCGGTCGACGTGCACGCCGACCGGTCGGCGTCGGAGACCCAGTTCGGGCACATCTTCCGGCCGACCCACCAGAACACCTCGTGGGACGCGGCGAAGTTCGAGATCGCGGCGCACCGCTGGGTGCACGTCGGCGAGCCGGGGTACGGCGTCGCCGTCGTCAACGACTCGACGTACGGCCACGACATCAACCGGACCGCGCGCGAGGACGGCGGTACGACGACCACGATCCGCACGTCGCTGATCCGGGCGCCGCGGTTCCCCGACCCGAAGACCGACCAGGGCGTGCACATCGTGAACCACGCGCTCGTCGTCGGCGCCGGGATCCCGGAGGCGATCGAGGAGGGCTACGCGATCAACCTGCCCGAGCGCGTCGTCACCGGCACCGACGGCGTCGCGCCGATCGTTGCCATCAACAACGACAACGTGATCGTCGAGGCGATCAAGCTGGCCGACGACAAGTCCGGCGACGTGGTCGTCCGGCTCTACGAGTCGAGCGGCGGCCGCTCCCGCGCCACCATCACACCGTCGTTCGCGGCGGCGTCGGTGACCGAGGTCGACCTGCTCGAACGCGACCTCGCGGACCGCGAGCTGACGGACAACGGAGTCTCTCTGGACCTCCGTCCGTTCCAGATCCTCACCCTCCGCTTCAAGCGGGCCTGAGCATAGGTTCTGGGGGCCTGGGACAGGTTATTGCCTGTCCCAGGCCCCCAGTTCTTGTCGTAAGCCCCGCCCGGCGTTCACCCGGCTGACGTAGCGTGCGGGTATGGCTGCGACACCCTTGCTCGGTTCCCGGAACCTCGACCGGCAGACGGCGCGCACGCTCCCGCCCGGACCGAAACTCCCCACGCTCGCGCAGACCGTGCTGTTCGCGAGTCATCGCCGGACGTTCTTCCCGCGGATGCGAGCGAAGTACGGCGACGTGTTCACGATCCGCCTGGTGCCGTCGAGCCGCGTCTGCGTCGTACTGAGCCGGCCGGACCACATCCGCGAGGTGTTCGGCAGCCCGCCCGCCGTGATGCACGCCGGCGAGGGGAACACGGTCCTCGAGCCGATCATGGGATCGCACTCGTTGCTGCTGCTCGACGACGAGGACCACGTCCGGATGCGCAAGCAGCTGATGCCGGCGTTCTCCGGCGCGGCCCTGCGCGGGTACGCCGGGATGGTGCTGGAGCTGGCGCAGGCCGAGGTCGCGAAATGGCCGGTGGACAAGCCGTTCAAGGTGCACGAACGGATGCGGAACCTGACCCTCGAGATCATCCTGCAGGTGATTTTCGGGGTGACCGACATCGACCGGCTGAACACGCTGCGGCCGCTGATGGACAAGATCGTCTCGGTGTCGCCGGTGATCATGCTGGGCGGCTTCTACCCGCCCCTGCTCCGGGTCCGGCCCTGGAAGACGTACCTGGACACCCAGCGGAAGGTCGACGAGATCCTTTACGACGAGATCGCCAAGCGCCGCGAAACGTTTGCCGGGCGCAACGACGTACTCTCGCGCTTGCTTGCTGCGGGCAACTGGTCGGACGTCGAGCTGCGGGACCAGCTGGTGACGTTGCTGCTGGCCGGGCACGAGACGACGGCGACGGCCCTGGCGTGGGCGTTCCACGAGCTGGCGCGGCGGCCGCAGGATCTCGAGTTCGGGCAGCGGGCCGCGGATGCCGGCGCCGACGACGAGCTGGAGGCGATCGTCAAGGAGGCGCTGCGGCTGCATCCGGTGGTGTACCAGGTCGGCCGTCGGCTCACCGAGACCACCGACGTCGCCGGCTACCGCCTGCCGCGCGGTACGACGATCATGGCCGCGATCGGGCTGGTCCACCGGGACGGGGAGCTTTTCCCGATGCCGACGGAGTTCCGCCCGCAACGGTTCCTGTCCGACGACCCGCCGGCGCCCGGCACCTGGATGCCCTTCGGCGGCGGCGCCCGCCGCTGCATCGGCGCCGGCTTCTCGCTGATGGAAGGCACCGAGATCCTCCGCGCTGCCCTCGCCGCGTACAACTTCCAGGCCCCGCACCCCAAACCCGAGCCGGCCCAGGCCAAGAACGTCACCCTGGTCCCCCGCCACGGCGCCGAGGTGACCGTGACCCGCCGCTAGCAAGCCGATCCTCCCGCACTCCGAACGTCTCAGGGGTCAACCCCGCACCTCGTCGGTTGCGGACCCGGATTCTCGGTCCGCAACCGTCCGTCTCAGGGGTTGACCCCTGAGACGGACGTCCGGAGGCGGGCGCGGGTGGGAGGGGTGGTCAGTCCTCGGCGTCGCCGACGTCGCCCAGGTCGACGTCGTCGTAGCTCTCGAGGTCCTCCTCGTCGTCGTCCTCGAGCTCGAAGTTGTCCTCGTCGTCGACGAGATGGACAGCTGCCTCCTCGGCACCGGCGGCGGCGCCGTCGATGCCGACGTCCTCGGCGAACAGCTCGTTGTCGTCGTCGCCGTGCGCGCCCTCGTCGGGGGCGACCAGGCGCCCGGAGCGGACCACGCCGACCTCCGGGCCGCCGACGTCCTCGCCGTCCTCGGCGTACGGGTCGCTGTCCGGGACCTCCTGGGCGATCCGCTGGTCCAGGGTCTCGCCCTGCAGCGCCTCGTCGGCCGTGGTACCGAAGCCTTCGCCCGCGGACCACTTCTCCGGCGGCGAGACCCCCTCGTCGAGCAGATCGTCAACACCCCGGTCGTTCAGGGTGTCCTCCGCCTGCAGCTGATCCTCGTCATCGACGGAATAGCTGCCGTAGTCCTCACGGCTGTCGTCACTCATGCCTCCACCTCGCTGCGCTCGGCTCCGGCATGAGCGACGGGGTCGCTCTGCTTGCTGTTCGCTCGCTCCGCTCGCTCATGGGGCAACCTTGGCGCGTCGCAGGCGGTGGAATCAAGCTCGACGCAGAATGGGGCCCGTGGATCCGGTCAGGCTGACGTTGGACCAGTTGCGAGAGCTGCGCGACGACATCGCGCCGCAGGCCGCCCGGCGGTCGCGTGCGTCGATCCGCCGCCGGGTCGAACGCTGGCGCAGCCGGGCCTTCTTCATCGCCCAGTGCGCGCTCGCCGCCGGGGTCGCCTGGGCCTTCGGCCGGTACGTCGTCGGCCACAAACAACCGTTCTTCGCGCCGGTCGCCGCGATGGTCTGCCTCGGCTTCAGCTTCGGACAGCGACTCCGCCGGGTCGCCGAGGTGATGGTCGGCGTGGCGGTCGGCGTCGGCGTGGGCGACCTCTTCGTCCGCGTCTTCGGCACCGGGATCCCACAGATCATCTTCGTGATCGCGCTCGCGATGAGCGTCGCCGTACTGCTCGGCGCCGGCACTTTGATGACCACGCAGGCCGGGGTCCAGGCCGCAATTGTCACCACCCTGCTGCCGAACCCGGGCGCCGGGTTCAGCCGCTGGCTGGACGCGGTCCTCGGCGGGGTGGTCGCGCTCGCCGCCGCCACGATCGCCCCGGCCGCCGCGATCAGGCGTCCGCGGCAGCAGGCCGCGAGCGTACTGAGCGAGCTGGCCGAGATCCTGATCGAGACCGCGGACGGCCTCCGCAGCCGCGACGAAGAAGCCGTCACCGACGCGCTCCGCCGCGCCCGGGCGAGCGAGTCCCGCCTCGACGACCTGCGCAGCGCCGCCGACGAAGGGGTTGCGGTCGTCCGGCTGTCTCCGTTCGTCCGCCGGCACCGCGGCCGGGTCCAGGAGATCGCCGACCTCGTCGTACCGCTGGATCGCGCGATCCGGAACATCCGGGTCCTGGTACGGCGGTGCGCGGTGTCGGTGTGGCGGGACGAGGGGATGCCGGCGGAGTACCCGATGCTGCTGGAGCGCCTCGCCGACGGCACCCGCCTGATCGGCGAATCCCTGTTCGAACCGGCCGCTGACGTCGCGGCCCACCGCGTCCTGGGCGAGCTCGGCCGCCGTACCGCGGTGATGCCGCTGCCGACCGGCCTGTCCGCGGTCGTGGTCCTCGGTCAGCTCCGGTCCACGATCATCGACCTGCTCGAGCTGACCGGCACGTCGTACGACGACGCCCGGAAACTCGTCCCGCTGAGGCTGGACGGGCTCGACGAGAAGTAGTGGTCCAGGTCACATCCGGAATTCCCGTCATACCTGTGGACCTGCTGCGTCTCACTGGCATGACGATCCACCGACTGATGACCACGATGGCCAACGAGCAGGTCCGTGAGCTCGAGGACCTGCTGGCGGTCGACAACCAGACCACTGACGACCGGAGCGACGCCGCCGCCGAGCAGTAAGGCGCGAACCGGACGAACGGATCCCCGGCGGCGCGCCGAACGGTCCTGCCCACCGAGCTGGACCGCGCGGAGTCGCACAGCAAACGCAGAGGCGCCCAGTGCGAGGCGCCGCCGGATCCGTTACCGGTGCACCGCCACAGAGGTGCACCCAAAACCACCCGCCGACCATCCTGACGCCGCTTGCGCGAGGCTCAGGCCGGTCCGGCGGGTGGTTTTTGTCTGCCGCCTGGATCAGCTTGCGATCGTGATCTCGGTCGTCACCGAGTTCGCGATGAAGCATTCCTGATGTGACAGGTGATGGATCTTCTCGATCGTCCCGGTGTCCGGCTCGGTGCCACCCCAGACGATCTTCGGGTGCAGCGTCACCTGCGTGATCGCCAGCCGCCCGGCCGCGTTCGGAGCCATCACGCCGACCGCGTGGTCGTCGTACGCGTCCACCACCAGGCGCTTCCGGGCCGCGATCGACAAGAAGGTCAGCATGTGGCAGGACGACAGCGCCGCCACGAACGCCTCCTCCGGATCGACCGGGCCCGGGTTGCCGAGGTACTTCGGGTTCGCCGAACCGGGCACCGTGATGCCGCCGTCGAAGCGCCACTCGTGGTCGCGGTCGTAGGTGTCGTAGGTGAACTCGTGCTCACCGCGGCTCCAACTCACATCGACCACGTGCTCCGACATGTTCAGCTCACCCTTCCGAGACGGCCGCCTTCGCGGTTGCGGTGACGGGATTGCATCGTACGGGAGTGTGCCCGGGCAGCTTGGCGACGAAGTCGCTGTCGTAGCGGGCGGCCATGCCGGCGACCGGGAAGTCCGTGGTCACCCACTGCGCACCGCTGGCCAGCGCGATCCCGAGCCGGGTGTAGTCCTTGTCCCGGATCGTTGCCATCGGCTCGTCGGACCGGGTCCGGACGAGGTAGCCCTTGCGCACCAGCCGCTGGATCTCGGCCTGGCCCGTGCCGCGCGGGTCGTTCACCTCGGTGACCGCTGCGTCCGGCGCGCCCTCCGGCCCACGGGTGAAGACCGCCCGGCCCTCCAGGTTCGGCTTGCCGGCGGTGTAGGTGTCACGGATCGCACCGGGTCCGCCGTTGTCGAAGTAGAACATCACCTGGCCGCGGACGCTGTTCAGCTTCGGCCAGCCCTTGGTCAGTACGGACTGCTCGAGCGTCAGGCCGGGCTTGCGTACGTCGTCCGGCGTGAGGAGCTCGTTCTCCTTGAACACCGAGCGGATCTCGGTGTCGACGCTGTCCAGGTTGGCGGCGTCCCACGGCGGCGCCTCGACGCCGCCGGCGGCGACCACTTGCGGGTCGGACTGCTTCAGTTCGAGGTTGATCGCGATCGGCACGTGGCTCGGGTGCGCGTCGGACCAGGTCTTCACCTGCTGCAAGCACAGCACGAAGGTGTCGCAGTTGGTGTTGTAGTCGAAGTCGGGGACGTGCATGACCTTGATCCCGGGCTGGGCCATCGCCGGGTCGGTCAGCGGTCCCTGGCCAGTCAGCTTCCGGATCAGCGGGTACGTGTACAGGCCGCCCTGCGGGTCCGGGAACAGGTCCAGCTCCAGCGAGCGGACGTTCTGGTCCTCCAGCTGCTGGGAGATCGGGGCGTGCGAGTACCAGAGGTCGACCGAGCCGGCGTTCTGCTGCTGCTGGACCTTCTGCTCGTTCGGGCTGAGCTCCCGGTGGTACGAGTTGTGCGAGCCGACCACCTGGACCTGGTTCAGCCGCAGGCTGTCGCCGGCGGCGTGCGAGTCGTGCCGCCTGACCGCCGTACCGGCCACGCCGGACGCGGCCAGGGCGACGGACGCTGCCCCGGCAACCATTGTTCTGCTGATGCGCATAGGTAAGTTCCCCTCCTCTGATTGACGGCAATCTGTCACACAGGAGTGGCAACGTTGTCCCTCGATGCGTGGACAATGAATGAATGGTGACTTCGGGGGCGTATCCGCTCCGCCGTACGCCGACCCAGGACCGGGCCAACCGGCAGGTCGAGCGCATCCTCGACGCGGCCTGCGCCGAGGTGGTCGAGCGCGGGTACGACGCGGCGTCGACGAGCGGGATCGCGAAGCGGGCCGAGATCGCGGTCGGCAGCGTGTACCGGTACTTCCCGGACAAGCGCAGCCTGATCCAGGCGATCGAGCGGCGGAACCAGGCGCGCTACACCGAGGCGGTCAGCGAGCGGCTGGCCGACGTGTCGAGCTGGCGGGCGGCGGTCGACGTCACGCTGGACACGTTCCGGGAGATGCACCGGACCGATCCGGGGTTCAGGGCGGTCGTGCTGAGCGGGCTCGGCGATCCGGAGCTGGAATCGAAGCCGGGCGAGTTCGACGATCAGCACGCCGGTGAGTTCGCGGAGCTGCTCGCGGCGCGGTTCGGCGCCCGGGACTCCCGCGACTTCCGCTTGGCGGTGACGCTCAGTATCGCGATGGGCGAGTCGCTGGCGCATCTGGCCGATCGGCTGTCCGCGGACGAGGCGGAGTACGTCCTGGATCAGGGCCGGCCGGTGCTGTACAACCTGCTCGCCTCTCATCTCCCTGCTTGAGCCGGGGGGTGGCTCAAGCAGGATGAACGGTCAGGCCGCCCGGGCTGCGGAAGGCAGACCCAGGGCCGGCCAGTGGCTGACCCGTCCGGCCAGACGGGCCCGGCGGGGCGTCCGGACGTCGTACGCGACGATCACCCGGTCACCCTTGGTGTAAGTAATCCTGCTCCCGACCGGGAACTTGCGGGAGACCTGGTACGGCCCCTCGCCCCGTCGGGTGTAGTACTCGACGATGACCTCGGTGTAGATCGCCGGGGCACCGCTCGGCAGTTGGCCGCGGACCGGGCCACGCACCCGGATCACTCCTCCCGCGGTCTTTTCCTCCGTGCCGGTGGGTTCGTCCCGCCGGATTCCGGCCAGGACTTCGGTCACGATGAAGGCTGCAACCACCAGCACCAGGCCGAGCCCACTTACTACAACGATCGTCAACATGGCACTCACCCCCGACGCGCCGCCCGCGAGCGACGCGGTCGTTGTTGTCGTTCCTGCCTCGTGCGGCCTTCGCCGCACACCGGTGAGACGCCACCGGATTCCACTTGGTTCCAGGTAAGTACAAATTCTTTTCTACAGCATCATGGTAGAGCCAGGTGGAGCGGTGTTGCTAGAGGTAGAGTTGACCTGAAGTTGTCAGTTTCCGCCCATTCCGAACTGGTACTGCGGCGGTACTGGCCGCCGCGTCCACAGCGCCTCCTCCGCGGCCAGCCAGTAGTCGGCAAGCGGGTTCGCACCCTCCCGGACCGTGGCCAGCTGGATCCCAGCGGCCAACAGGTCGTGCGCCGTGCCCGGATCGCCGATCTCCAGCGCGAACCGGACGCGCAACAGCTGGATCCGCGGGTCGTCGGGCGCGTGCTCGAGCATCGGCTCCGCCCGCGTCAGGTCGGTGTCGAGCGCCACCGTGGCTGCCTCTACGACCAGCGGCACCAGGTCGGGCAGCAGCTCGACCGCACGTTCGTAGTACGACAGCTCCCCCGTGACCACACCGAGGCTGCGGAGCGCCCAGGCGTTGTCGCCGGACTGCCGCCACGCCTCTACCGCACCGTCGATGTCACCGTAGTAATGCCGCGCCACACCCCGGTGGTACCAGACCAGCCAGTTGTCCTCGGCCGCCTCCAGCAGCTCGCGCCACGCCACCAACGTCCCATCCGGTACGCCGTCACCGGCCGGCAACTGCCCTTCGAGCAGGGGCAGCCATGCCCGCTCCCGCGCCGTCATGGTGTCGTCGTCGAACGGTGTACCTGCCGACAACTTCCAACCCGTCCGGGCCAGCTCCAACGCCCCCCACCCGGACCCAACCCCGAGCCGCTCTACCGGAGCCGCGTCCATAACACCCAGCCAGGCCTGCTCCCGCCCGGCCAACCCATCCAGCACGGGACCCAGCGCGGCGGCACCGGCGGTCCGGGCCGCCTTCCAGTCCTCGGAATGCGCAACGCCCGCATCCATCGAGAGACGTCCGTACGCCTCCATCCAGTGCCAGTCGGTCCCCGCGGGCAGCTTCAGGTGCTCCATCTGCGTCCGAGCGAGCCCAGCCTGAATCTCGGCGTACCCGTCGCCTTCGAGCCCGGGCGACAGCCATTCCTGCCAGCGTCGCCCGCCGTCGCCCTGCCCCCACACGAACAGCTTCCGCCCCTGCAGCCGCTCGGTCGACGCCTGCACCAGCCCCGCACCCGAGCCGTCGACCGACGCGATCCACGACTGTTCCTCCGGCAGCGGCTCGAAGAAGAAGTCGACCGCGCGCGGATGCCGCATCGGATAGGTCAGGTCGGCACCCTCATAAAGAGGTACGTCGATCAGATCGAGCCGGCTCCCGTACCCGAACCGCCAGGCCTGGTCCGCCGGCACCAGCACGCGAGTCTCCGGCGACTGCGCGACCGCGATGTTCGACCACCAGTACGCCGGGACCTCGACGTCGGACGGGTTCTGCAGCCGTACTCCGACGTACAGGAACTCCGAGTCCGCCGGCAGCCAGAAGTCGAGTTGGGTGATGAGGTTGCGGGTTCGTTCGAGCTCCCACAGGCGAAGGACCGGCGTACCGTCCGGGCCTTCGACGCGCGCGGCGTGCATCGGCGCGCAAGTGCCGGTCCAGTGGCCGGTGCTGCCGACGTTCCACTCGACACCGCCGGCGAACCAGGCGTTGCGCAGGGCAAGGTTCGCCGGCTGGAACACCGGGTTGCGATAGAGCAGCTCCTGCCCGGTGGCCTTGTGGACGAGCGAGTACAGCCGTCCACCGAGGCTCGGCAGGACGGTTGCGCGCAGGTGGTCGTTCTCGAGCACGAGCGCTGGGAAGGCTGTCTCGACGAGAGTGCGGTCGTACCCGTCCTGGTTCAGGCACGGCAGCGGGCTGTGTAGACGCCCGTACTCGATGTTCTCCCGCAACTCGTCCGGCAACTCGGCGATGTTCTCGACCTGGTGTGGCTCACGCTGCGTCCGGAGCGGTGCCAGCGGATTCTCCGGACCGAGCGAAGCTGCAGGAAGCACGAGGTTTTGCGCAGAAAGGATCGTCACTGCCTCATCTTCCCAAGTGCGCTATACATGGTCGACATGGACGCTGATGTGATCGTGGTCGGGGCGGGGTTGGCTGGGCTGGCTGCGACTGCGGAGCTGGCCGATGCGGGGCGGAAGGTGCTGCTGCTCGACCAGGAGCCGGAGGCGTCGCTCGGCGGGCAGGCGTTCTGGTCGTTCGGTGGGCTGCTGTTCGTCGACTCCCCGGAACAGCGGCGGATGGGGATCAAGGATTCCCGCGATCTCGCGTGGCAGGACTGGCTCGGCTCGGCCGGGTTCGACCGGCTGGACGACGAGGACAAGTGGGCGCGGCAGTGGGCCGAGGCGTACGTCGACTGGGCCGCCGGCGAGAAACGTCCGTGGCTGCACGCCCAAGGCGTCCGGTTCTTCCCTGTCGTCGGTTGGGCCGAGCGCGGCGGATACAACGCGGACGGGCACGGGAACTCGGTGCCGCGCTTCCACATCACCTGGGGCACCGGGCCGGGGCTGGTCGCGCCGTTCGAGCGGCGGGTGCGGGATGCGGTCGCGAAGGGGCTGGTCGAGTTCCGCTTCCGGCATCGGGTGGACGAGCTGAGCGTCACGGACGGTGTGGTCGACGGCGTCACGGGCAAGGTGCTCGAGCCCAGCGACGTAGCGCGCGGGATGCCGAGCTCGCGGGTCGAGGCCGGCGATTTCCAACTCTCGGCGCAGGCGGTGATCGTCACATCCGGCGGTATCGGCGGCAACCACGACCTGGTCCGGTCGCAGTGGCCGAAGCGGATGGGTGAGCCGCCGAAGCGGATGATCTCGGGCGTGCCCGCGCACGTCGACGGGCGGATGCTCGGCATCACCGAGAAGGCCGGCGGCCGGTACGTGAACCGCGACCGGATGTGGCACTACACCGAGGGCATCCAGAACTGGGACCCGATCTGGCCGATGCACGGCATCCGGATCCTGCCCGGGCCGTCGTCGCTGTGGTTCGACGCGACCGGGAAACGGCTGCCGGTGCCGTTGTTCCCCGGCTTCGACACCCTCGGCACGCTCGAGCACATCATGACGACCGGGTACGACTACACCTGGTTCGTGCTGACCCAGAAGATCATCGAGAAGGAGTTCGCCCTCTCCGGCCAGGAACAGAACCCGGACCTGACCGGCAAGGACATCAAGGGGGTGCTCGGCCGCGCGCGCGGCGGGGCGACCGCGCCGGTGCAGGCGTTCATGGACAACGGCGCCGACTTTGTTGTCCGAGGCAACCTTCCGGACCTGGTCCGCGGGATGAACGACCTGACCGGCGAGAACCTGATCGACCTCGACGACCTCGAGCGGCAGATCGTGGCGCGGGACCGGGAGCTGACCAACACGTTCACCAAGGACCTGCAGGTGACCGCGCTGCGCGGCGCCCGGAACTACCGCGGCGACAAGCTGATCCGGGTCGCTTCACCGCACCGGATCCTCGATCCGAAGGCGGGCCCGCTGATCGCCGTACGGCTGAACATCCTGACCCGGAAGTCCCTCGGCGGTCTGCAGACCGACCTGGATTCGCGCGTACTGCGCGAGGACGGCACGCCGCTCCCCGGTCTGTATGCGGCCGGCGAGGTGGCCGGTTTCGGCGGCGGCGGCATCCACGGCTACCGATCCCTCGAAGGCACCTTCGTCGGCGGCTGCCTCTTCACCGGCCGTACGGCGGGACGCGCGGCCGCCAGGGCCGTCGGGTGACCGTCCCAGGGGCCGAACACCAGGAGTCCGCCCGCCTGGACGACCTGACCACGACCGCCACGGTCGCCTCCGGACACACCAACCCCGCCGACTACGTCGGTACGACGCATGCCGGGTTGCCGGTGCGGTCGGGTGTGCCGGGCGTCCAGATCGACGGCTACTTCCCGTCCGACTCGCACACGAACACCAACAACGGCTGGAATCACGACGCCCAGTTCGTGATCCGCCTCCCGGAGCGCTGGAACGGCGGCCTCGTCGTCTCCGGCGCGCCCGGCGTGCGAGCGCAGTACTCGAACGATCAGGCGATCTCGGACTACGTGCTGTCGCTGGGTTACGCGTACGCCGCCACCGACAAGGGCAACACGGGCATCGAGTTCTACGCCGGCAGCCGCACCCCCGGCGACGCCATCGTCGAGTGGAACACACGGATGACCGAGCTCACCGTGGCCGCCCGCGAGACCGTCGCGCAGCACTACGGTCAGCCGGCCGACGACGTGGTCGCGGCCGGTGTCTCGAACGGCGGGTACCTGGTCCGCTGGCAACTCGAGAACCATCCGGAGCTCTACACCCGCGGCGTCGAGCTGGAAGGCACGCTCTGGAACGCGGAGCTGAATCCGTTCTCTGCGCTGCCGTCCGCAATTAGGGGCTATGAGCAACACTCTCCGGGGCTGGTCACCGCGGCGGGTTTCGATCCGCGGTCGGACTTCCTCTGGGAGTACCACTACACCATCTACTGGACGCTGACCCAACGGATCTACACTCGCGAACTCGACCCGTCGTACCAAGGCAGCGAGGCGAGCTACGACTACTCGCAACGGCCCGAGGCGCACGAGGCGATCCAGCGGTTCGGTCTGACCGGGAAGATCGGCAAGCCGCTGCACAGCATCCACGGAAGCTACGACTGTCTGCTGCCGATCACGCAGTCCGACCGGTACGCGGAGCTGGCTCGACCGACCGGTCTGCACACGTACCAGCGGGTCGAGGCAGGCAACCATCTCGACGGTCTCGTCGACGCCTACCCCGACCAGCTGGTGCCACTTGTCCCGCTGCTGCAGGCCGCGATCAGAACACCATCGTGAGCAGATCGGCGAACAGCTCCTGATCGTCGATCTCCAGGCCGCGGCTGGTGAACCAGGTGGCCATGTTGTGGCAGTCGCGCATCAGGAACTCCATCCCCTTGGGGTTGCCGACGATGTCGATCACCTGTGGCAGGTCGATCATCACGATCCGCTCCCCCTGAGCCAGGATGTTGTACGGCGAGAGGTCGCCGTGCGCCAACCCGGCCCGGGCCAGTTCCCGCATGCCGTGGCGAACCTGCTCGAAGTACTGACCGAGCAGCTCCATCGACGGCCGGACCTGGGCGAGCCGTGGCGCCGCCCCGCCTTCACCGTCGTCGATGAACTCCATCAACAGCTCGGTGCCGTCCACCTGCACCGGGTACGGCACCGGGACACCGGCCGTCCACAGCTGGCACAGCGCACCCCACTCCGCGCCCGCCCATTGCCCCGCGGCCACACTGCGGCCGTGCGCGGTCTTCTTGTGCATGGCCCGGCTGTCGCGGCTGTTGCGGATCCGGCGCCCTTCGACGTACGCCGTACTGCGGTGGAAGGAGCGGTGCTCCTCGGTGCGATACCGCTTCGCGGCCATCAGCACCGATCGACCCGGATTGTCGCCGATGGATTCGACGGCACGCTCGACCAGGAAGACGTCGGCTTCCTTACCGGTTTTGAGGACGCCGAGCTCGGTGTCGATCGCAGCCTGTTCCGTCACAACCCACGAGGGGCGTGGTTCCGGGCCGCGAGAACCGCGCTCGACGTCCAGCCAGGTGGACCACCGCTGATCCGGACCGAGTTCCTCGGCGACCGAATGGAAATTGAAGACGAAGGCGTCGGACGGATCCGGTTGGGACTCGTCGCTGGTGAACTCCGACCAGCGGGAGTCGAAGTCGGAAAGGTAGTTATCGGTGCGGTCTTGATCAGATACTGCGAACTCTGAAGACAACTGAGGTGCTCCTGAACCTTGAGGTGGGACTGACGCGGACATGCCGCAGCACAGAGATGGCCATCCGTCAGCCCTCCTTAGGTCCAGGCAGCGCTCGCCGCTACTCGGGTCAAACCAGGATGCACGCCCGTTCCAGGCTCCGCAACGTATTTAACGCAGGTGAGAACGTGCGGTCGGCCGAAGCCGCAGCTCCTGCATCGGCTTCGCCGTCCGGCAGACCAGCTCCGGCAGCACCCGCTGCTGCCAGGCGCGCGACGCGGCGAGCAGCCGCCGGTGTTCGTCGTACGCCGTGTCGTCGGCGAAGCGCGCGAACCAGGCGAGCACCACCTCGTCCCGCAGCGGCAGCGCCGGAAAGTTGTTCGCGGCAACCAAACTCTCGAAGACCGCGACCGGCCGGGCCCCGGTAGCGGCGAGGACGGGCACGACCTGATCGGTGAAGAACTCGGCGAACCCGTCGTCCTCCGAACCGCGGTGGTAGACCGCGCCGGCGACCACCGACGTCGCTGTCTCGGTGCTGCCGATCGGCGGCCTGGCCGCAGCGAGCGCCGGGTAGCCGGCATCGAGCCGGAGCGGCCGGAGCAGCAGTGCGTTGTCCGAGTCGATCATCGTCGCGTTCGCGACCGCGGCGTGCTCGCGCCAGACCGGGCCGTAGTAGAACGCGTTCAGCGCGTCGGCCCGCGCGGGCAGGTCCCGGAAGCCGCGGATCCAGACGAAGCGGTCCGGATCGTCCAGATCGCGGAACTGACCGGCGATGTGCATCCCGGTCTCTTCCTGGCCTTCGACGAAGTACGTGTCGAAAGTGTCGATCAGGGTGTCACGCTGCCCAGGGTGCAGCGTGTACTGGCGCAGGTCGACGACGGCGCAGCACTCGTTCATAGCTGCAAGCCAAACACGTAAACCTGACAGTTACTGTCAGGCGATACCCGTTTGAAACACCCGTAACAGGCGGGTACTTGCAAGCTCGGGCCGAGTTTGATCTGGTGGAGGTAGTGGTTCAGCCCCTGCCACCAGACTCGCACGACGACACGACGAGGTATCTCCCGTGACGATCGCAGCCGTCAGCACCCAAGACCTGAAGCAGAATATCGCCGACGCCACCCACGACCTCCTGCTCGAGGCGGACGCCGTACCCGATCCACGGCACCAGGAGTGCCTGGACAAGGTCATCCTGCTGAACGCCCCGGTCGCGAGATCGATTGCCTCGCGCTACCGCAGCAAAGGCGTCGACTCCGACGACCTGGAGCAGGTCGCGTACCTCGGCCTGGTCAAGGCCGCCAACGGGTACCGCGTGGACGCGTCGACCGCATTCCTGTCGTACGCCGTACCGACGATCCGCGGCGAACTGAAGCGGTACTTCCGCGACTGCGCCTGGACGATCCGGCCCCCGCGCCGGGTGCAGGAAATGCAGGGCAGCATCGCCGCGGCCGAGCCGGAGCTCATCCAGCGGCTCGGGCACGTGCCGAGCGACGAAGAGACCGCGGTGGCGCTGGGTACGGATCCGGCCGAGGTCGCCGAGGCCGCGTCGGTGCGCGGCTGCTTCAGCACGCTGTCGCTGGACGCGCCGGCCGCCCCGGAGGGTGGGACCAGCCTGCTCGAGTCGGTCGCCGACGCCGAGGACGGCTACGACCTGGTCGAGAACGTCCAGACCCTCACCCCCGCGGTCGCGAACCTTGGCGACCGGGACAAGCGCATCCTCCAACTGCGGTTCTGCAACGGCTTCACCCAGGAGGAGATCGGTCACGAGCTCGGGGTCAGCCAGATGCAGGTGTCCCGGCTGCTCCGCGGGATCCTCGAGAAGCTCCGCGACGAGCTGGCCACCGGCGTACCGAAGAACGGGTAGAGGTGGGCCCCGGCCGACGGACCTGAGCGGAAGGACGAGGCCGAGCGGGGCGCTCGAGCCGACTACTACCCGTCCGTCGGTACGGTAGCGTCGCTCTCGTGGACTTCGAGGAGGCGGCGGATGCGCTGTATGCGGTGCCGGCGGCCGACTTCATTGCTACTCGCAACGAGCTGGCCAAACGGCTGAAGGCGGACGGCGACGCGGCCGGTTCGACGCGGCTGAAGACGCTGCGCAAGCCGACGGTCGCGGCCTGGATCACCAACCTGGTCGCCCGCAAGGCGCCGGACGAGCTGGACGACCTGCTCGCGCTCGGTGACGAGTTCCGCGAGGCGACCGCCGACCTCGACGGCGACCGGTTGCGGGAGCTGACGCCGAAGCGCCACCAACTGCTGGACACGCTGGCCAAGGAGGCTGCTCGGCTGGCGGCCGAGGACGGCCAGAAGATCAGCGCGGACGTCGGCCAGAAGCTGCGCGAGACGCTGGACGCCGCACTCGTCGACCCGGCCGCGGGCGACGCCGTCCGCGAGGGCCGGCTGAGCAGCGCACTCCGGCACGTCGGCTTCGGCGTCGTCGACGAGAACGGCGAACCGTCCAACGTCACCCCGCTCACCGACGAACGCCGCCAGGCTGCCCGCGATCGCCGCAAGACCCAGCAGGCCGAGACCGACGCCGCCCAGGAGACGGCCGCGGCCGCGCGCGAGCAGGAGGAACGCGACGCCGCCGAGCGAGCCAAGGCCAGGCAGGCGTTCGAGGACGCGGTCGCCGCGGCGCAGGAAGCCGAGGCCAAGGTCGAGGACCTCGACACCCAGCTCGACACCGCCCGCGAAGCCCTCTCCGAGGCGCAGGGCCTGGTGCACCGCCTGGGCGCCGACCTCGACGAGGCCCGCCGTACCGCACGCGAAGCGCAGAAGGAAAGCCGCGAGGCCCGGAAGCGCTACAACCGGCTCTGAGCTACTTGCCGAGCAGGTAGCGGCTGGGGTTGGCGGGGGCGCCGGCGTCGAGCCAGCGGTGGAAGCCTTCCGGGTTGCGGCGTTCGAACTCGTCGAGGCAGATGCGGCGTACTTCGGCGACGGCCTGGCGGTCGCGAAGGCCGGCGCCCCGGGAGAGTTGGGTGGCGGTGTCGGACCAGACGCCGCAGAGCTCCTCGATGCTGAGCGGGCACTGCAAGGACTCGATCAGGCGCTCGTCCTCAGCGAACTGGGTCTCGGTGAGGCGCTCCAGCCTGCGTTGCCCGCGGGACCGGCGCCGGCGCGGGGGCCGGTCGGGCACGACGAGGTCGATCAGGATGAAGAGGCCGGCGAGGATCAGCGCGGTGGCAACCCCGAGGGCGCCCCATGCGAGCAGTCGCACCAGCCCGGGCAGGCACAGCACCGCCGCGGCGGCCGCGCCGGCGATCAGAGCCGACGAGCCGTACGGCGCCTCGTCGGCCACGTGCCGGACCACTGCAGCGAGCGGCCAGACCAGCAGGAACACTACCGTCAGCAGGATCGACGCGGCGAGCGGACCGAGCAGGAGCACGCCGGACATCGCCCCGGCGGTCCCCACTCCGAGACCGGCCGCGAGCCCCATCCGCCGTACCACCGGAGACAGACGCATCTCACTCACCGTCACCACAGCCCAGTTCCCCTCCCCCGGACGAACGAACGAGCCGTCAGCACCGTTCCCGACCAGCGTGGCCCCAACCACGCGGGCTGTTCAACCCGTGGGCGGAGCTGTGGCCGGGCCCGTCATCACGGATCATGTATCAGATGAGGACCTTCGCCGAACGCGTCCGCGGCCTCGCCCCGGCCCCGTGGGAGCACGACGCAGAGCTGCTCCGCAGCCTGTTCGACGCTCAGCTCGGCAGCCGGCACGCGGACCTCGCCGCGCGCTGGATGCAGTCCCAGGGCACCGGCTTCTACACGATCGGCTCGGCCGGTCACGAGGGCAACGCGGCCGTCGCCGCCGCCCTGGAGCCGACCGACCCGGCACTGCTGCACTACCGCTCCGGCGCCTTCTACCTGACCCGCTCCGCGCAGTGCGGCTCCAAGGAGGGCCTGCGCGACATCCTGCTCGGCGTCGCCGCGGCGACCAGTGAGCCGATCGCGGGCGGCCGGCACAAGGTGTTCGGCCGGCACGAGCTGTCGATCATCCCGCAGACGTCGACGATCGCGTCCCACCTGCCCCGCGCGATGGGGGTCGCGTTCTCGCTGAACCGGTCGGCCAAGCTCGGCGTACCGTCACCGTGGCCGGCCGACGCGATCGTGGTGACCAGCTTCGGCGACGCGTCCGCGAACCACTCGACCGCGACCGGCGCGATCAACGCCGCTCTGCACGCGTCGTACCAGGGGCTGCCGATGCCGTTGCTGCTGGTCTGCGAGGACAACGGGATCGGGATCAGCGTGCGGACGCCGGACGGCTGGATCCGGCAGGCGTACGGCTCCCGTCCCGGTCTGCGGTACTTCGATGCGGACGGCACCGACCTGGACGCGGCCCTGTCGATGGCGACCGAGGCGGCGACCTTCGTACGGCGCAACCGGCGCCCGGCGTTCCTCCGACTGCGGACCGTCCGCCTGCTCGGCCACGCGGGCTCCGATGTCGAGACGGCGTACCGCACTCCCGCCGAGCTGGCCGCCGACGAGGAACGCGACCCGCTCCTCGGTACGGCGCGCTACCTGCTCGGCGCCGGCTACACGGCCGACGAGATCGGCGAGCTGTACGAGGACAAGCAGGCCGAGGCGCTCCGGATCGCCGCCGAGGTCGCCGGCCTCCCGCAACTCTCCTCCGCCGAGACCGTGGCCGCCCCGCTCCGCTTCCCATCGGCGACCGCGGTCGCCGACGCTCTGCCGCAACGCACGCCCACCACGGAGCGGCTCACGCTGAGCCAATCGATCAATCGCGCGCTGAGCGACGTTCTCGCGTCGTACCCCGAGGCGATGGTCTTCGGCGAGGACGTCGGCCGCAAGGGCGGGGTGTACGGCGTCACGCGCGGACTGCAGAAGGTCTTCGGACCGCCCCGCGTCTTCGACACCCTCCTCGACGAGCAGTCGATCCTCGGCCTGGGACTCGGCGCGGGTGTGTCCGGGCTACTGCCGATCCCCGAGATCCAGTACCTCGCCTACCTGCACAACGCCGAGGACCAGCTCCGCGGCGAGGCGGCGTCGCTGAAGTTCTTCTCGCAGGAGCAGTACGCGAACCCGATGGTGCTGCGGATCGCCGGGTACGGATACCAGAAGGGCTTCGGCGGCCACTTCCACAACGACGACGCGATCGGCGTACTGCGCGACATCCCGGGCATCGTGATCGCATCACCGTCGCGGCCGGACGACGCGGCCGCGATGCTGCACGCGTGTACGGCGGCGGCGCGATCGTCCGGCACGGTCAGCGTGTTCCTGGAGCCGATCGCGCTCTACCACCGGCGCGATCTGTACGCCGACGGCGACGACCAGTGGCTATCGCCGTACCCGGACGAACCGGTGCCGATCGGGCGGGGGCGGACGTACGGCGACGGGACCGAGCTGACCATCGTCACGTTCGGGAACGGCGTGCCGATGAGCCTGCGGGTGGCGGCCAGGGTTCCGGGTGTCCGGGTTCTCGACCTGCGCTGGCTGGCGCCGTTGCCGGTCGAGGATCTGTTGCGCGAGGCAACGACCACGGGACGCGTCCTGGTCGCCGACGAGACACGGCGGTCCGGCAGCGTGTCCGAGGGCATCCTGGCCACGCTGATCGACCACGGCTACACCGGACGGCTGGCGCGGGTGACGAGCTACGACTCGTACGTCCCGCTCGGCGCGGCCGCGCACGACGTACTGCTGAGCGAGCAAACCATCGAGACGGTGGCCCGCTCGATGCTCAGCTGAAGAGCCGCTGCCAGATCGACTTCTTCGTTGGCCGGTGCTCTTCGGCGGGCCTCTGACGCGGCTCGGTCGCGGGCCGGTCCATCCGCCACTGGGCGATGATCGCGTCCTCGTTCACCGGGCCTGTCGGCACGACCGGTCCGGTGCTGTCGCGGATGCTGAGCCGGATCCGCTTGTTCAGATCGGCCAGGTACTCGCGGACCTCGGACTCGCGCCGCATGCCGCGGATCTTGTCGTGGACCTGCTGCTTCTCCTTGCGGAGCAGCATCGCCGGCGGCAGCAGCGCCTCGGTCTCGATGTCCTCGCGGCGGAGGAAGTCCTTGACCCACCAGTCGGGATCGTGGCCCTCGGCCAGCTTCAACGGTTTGCCGGCCCCGGGCAGGTTGTCGAACTCGCCCTGGTTCTGCGCCAGCTGGATCTGCGACTCGACCCACTCCTGGTTACTCATACCCGGTGGTCTGCGCTTGGTCATGGGGCCTCCCGGTCTGGACTGAGGAGCGGAGGGAGCGAAGCGACTGGAGCGACGAGGAAAGAGCGGGAGCAACAGCCCCATGACCCGCCGCGACGGAGTCGCGGCATCAGTACAGTCATGGAGGTCACCTCGCTGTCATCATCGACAGTTGCTTTCCGGGAACCAGATTACAGGCTTGTGAATGCAATCACAAGGCATACTCGAGATGTGCAGCTGACCGACGAAGAGATCGCGGCGATGACGCCGGCCGAGCGACGGGACCTGATCCTGCGGCTCGCGCCGAACCCGGGCGGCCTGCCGTCCCGGCGAACGATGGACCGGCTGCGCAAGTGGCGGACCGTGCTGATGCTGGTCTGCGCGGCGGCCCTGATCCCGTGGACCGTGTACCTGGCGATCACCCTGCCGAGCCACTACGTCGCCCGGAACTGGGTCGCGACCTGGGTCGGGTTCGACATCCTGCTGCTCGCGATGCTGATCCTGACCGCGCTGGCGGGCTGGAAGCGTAAGCAGTTCGTGTTCCCGACCGCGTTCGCGACCGGCGTGCTGCTGATCTGCGACGCCTGGTTCGACGTGATGACCAGTCACCGTGGCGGCGACCTCACCCAGGCGTTGCTCAGCGCACTGCTGGTCGAGCTCCCGCTGGCGTTCGTCCTGATCGCCGGCCCGCTCCGCCTGCTCCGGTACGTCGCCATCCGGCACGGCATGATCCACCCGGACTCGCATCTGTGGCGGATGCCGATCCCGATCCCGGATCTCTACCCCGGCAACAAGGTGCCACTTAGGGTGGATCCTCACGACTGAGGAGAGGGTTGCCGCATGGCCGTAGAGGTGCTGTCCGTTGTCGGTGGCGAGCGCGTGGCGGAAGCGGTACGACGTACTCCGTCGACCAATCCGGCGCGGTTGAGCGAGGTCGTCGGGACGGTGGGTAGCGCCGGGCCGGATGTGTTCGTCCGGGCTGCCTCGGTCGCGCGGGCCGCGCAGGCTGCGTGGGCGGCGACGCCGGCGCCGCAGCGCGGGCAGGTGATCTCGAACGTGGGCCGGCTGATGACCGCGAACAAGGAGCGGCTCGCCGCGCTCGTCACGCAGGAGATCGGGAAGCCGCTCGCCGAGGCGCTGGGCGAGGTGCAGGAGATCATCGACACCTGCGACTTCTTCCTCGGCGAGGGCCGCCGGCTCTACGGGCAGACGGTGCCGTCGGAGATGCCGGACAAGCAGCTGTTCACGTTCCGCCGTCCGGTCGGCACGGTCGCGGTGATCACGGCGGGCAACTTCCCGGTCGCGGTCCCGTCCTGGTACATCGTGCCGGCGTTGCTCTGCGGCAACACGGTCGTCTGGAAGCCGGCGGAGTACTCCGCGGTGGTCTCGGACGCGTTCTACGAGATCTTCGCGCACTCCGGCGTACCGGCTGGTGTCTTCAACGTCGTGTACGCCGACGGGCCGGACACGTTCACCGGTCTCGAGGAGGCACTGCGGGCCGGGCTGATCAACAAGGTCGGCTTCACCGGGTCGAGCGCGGTCGGCGAACGGATCGGCGAGCTGTGCGGCCGGCACCTGCAGACGCCGTGCCTGGAGCTCGGCGGCAAGAACCCGATGGTGATCACCGAGGACGCGGACCTCGAGCTGGCCGTCGAGGGCGCACTCTTCTCCGGCTTCGGTACGGCGGGACAGCGGTGCACCTCACTCGGTACGGCGATCGTGCATCGGTCGGTGTACGACGAGTTCCTCGACCGGTTCGCGACGGCTGTCGGCGAGGCCGCGATGGGAGATCCGGCGCAGGACGTGTTGTTCGGGCCGTTGCTGGACGAGAAGTTCGCGGCCGGGTTCGAGAAGTCGCTGGGGTGGATCGGAACGCATCACCGCGTCATCGGGCGGACGGGCCGGGTCACGGCGGACAACCCGCGGACCGGGTTCGTCGGCGATCCATCGGCCGGATTGTTCTACCACCCGGTGATCGTGGCCGGAGTGCAACCGGACGACGAGCTGTTCATGAACGAGACGTTCGGCCCGCTCGTCGGCGTCACGCCGTACTCCGAGCTGGACGAGGCGATTGCCCTAGGCAACAAGTCGGGGTACGGGCTGTCGAGCTCGATCTACACCCTCGA
The DNA here is from genome assembly GCF_036226565.1 of Kribbella sp. NBC_00709. GTDB lineage: Bacteria > Actinomycetota > Actinomycetes > Propionibacteriales > Kribbellaceae > Kribbella. The sequence continues at coordinate 3,866,796 of NZ_CP108996.1, read as the reverse complement.
CCCGAACAAGGCGTTCCGATTCGCGCAGGGGATCTCGGCGGGGATGGTCAGCGTGAACAACTCGACCTCCGGAGCCGAGGCACACCTGCCGTTCGGCGGCAACGGCAAGTCGGGCAACGGCTCGCGGCAGAGTGGGATCTGGGTCCTGGACCAGTTCACCCGCTGGCAGTCGATGAACTGGGACTACTCCGGCCGATTGCAGAAGGCCCAGATGGACACCGAAACCGTCGAGGCCGACCTGTCCTTCGAGCTGCCGTGACCAAGCCCCCCGCGCGTCACCCCGCCGGGGGTGTGAACAGGAACTCGGGGGTTTGAACTGGCAATAACCTGTCCCGACCCACCACACCCTGTTCACACCCCCGACGGGTGACACCGCTGGGGATGGCGGCCGGACTTGGCGTACGCGCGGTGATGGTGGAGGGGTGATGGCGGCATTGTGAGGGTGGAGGTGTGGTGATGGCGGTTGTGGGTCGAGCCGGGGAGTTGCCTGATTCCGCCGACGTGGTGATCATCGGCGGCGGGGTGATGGGGACGAGTATTGCGTTTCATCTGGCCGAGGCTGGGGTGGAGCGGGTCCTGCTGCTGGAGATGAACGAACTCGGCTCGGGGTCGACCTGCAAGGCGGCGGGTGGGGTGCGGGCGAACTTCTCCGACTCCGTGAACATCGCGCTCGGGGCGCGCAGCCTGGAGGCCTTCGCTGCCTTCCAGGAACGACCGGGCCAGGAGATCGACCTGCATCGGGTCGGGTACCTGTTCCTGCTGGATGCCGATGAGCAGGTGGAGCAGTTCCGCGAGAGCACACAACTGCAGAACACACTCGGCCAGCCGACCCGGATGATCTCGGTCGATGAAGCGGTCGCGCTCGCGCCCGTCGTCGCGCCTGATGGCTTGGTCGGCGCGTGTTTCTCGCCGACGGGCGGGCACTGTACGCCGGAGTCCGTCGTACTCGGCTACGCGACGGCCGCTCGCCGGCTCGGCGCCACGCTGGTGACCGGATGCGAGGTACTCGGAATTGATGCTGTCGGCAACTGTTTGAGTGCAGTGCGGACCGACCGGGGTGTCGTCCGGACGGGCACGGTGATCTGTGCGGCCGGTGCCTGGTCCGAGAGTCTTGCTGCGTCAGTTGGGGTCGAGTTGCCGGTCACCCCGGTGCGCCGGCAGATCGTCGTGACCGAAGCGATCGCCGGCCTCCCGGCCGAGTTGCCGATGACGATCGACTTCGGCAGCACGTTCTACTTCCATCGCGAGGGGCCCGGACTGCTGGTCGGCATGTCCGATCCGGACGAGCAGTCCGGGTTCCACCTGAACCGCACGGACACGTGGATCCCGCGGCTTACCGACGTGATGGTGCGGCGAGCGCCTGCCCTTCTCGACGTCGGTCTCATCGGCGGCTGGGCGGGGCTGTACGAGGTGACGCCCGACCACAACGCGCTGATCGGCGAGGCGGCCGACGTCTCCCGCTTCCTCTACGCCACCGGCTTCTCCGGCCACGGCTTCCTGCAGGGTCCGGCCGTCGGCGAGGTCATCCGCGATCTCTACCTGGGCCGCGAGCCGTTCGTCGACATCAGCCCGCTCGACGCCGGCCGCTTCCAGCGCTCGACAACCCGCGCCGAACGGAACGTCGTCTGATGCCTTCCTGAGTTAGTTGACGACCGCGCCCGCGGTGAGGTTGAGGGCCGTGCCGGTGAGCGATCGCGCGAGATCCGAGGCGGCGAACGCAGCGAGGGCGCCGACGTCGGAGAGGGTCGCGGCGCGTTTGAGCATCGTGCTGTCGGCGGTGTGTTTCGCGATAGCCTGCGCAGCCTTCTCGGGGAAGTCGGCCGGCAGCGCCTCCGGGATTCCGTTGGTCTGCAACGTCAGAACGCGAATCCCGCGCGGCCCGAGCTCCAGCGCCAGACCGCGCCGCAGCGCCTCGACCGCCCCGAACCCCACTTGGAAACCACCGAGGTTCACCGCCGGGTCGCCGTACCCGCCGAAGGTCAGGATCACGCCCGACCCCTGACGGATCATCTGCCGGGCGGCGGCCCGCGAGGTCAGGTAGAACGTGCGGACCATGGTCGTGATCGGCTGCTCGAAGTCCGCCAGGAGCATGTCGACCAGCGGAGTGCCGAAGAACTGCTGATGCCCGATCAGGTTGAAGGAGATGTCGATTCGCCCGACCGCTTCGGCATGTTCGTCCACGGACTTCTCGTCGAGGGCGTCGACAACCGCGGTCTCAGCAGTTCCACCGGCGGCACGGATCTCATCAGCGACCCATTCCAGGCGATCCGCTGTACGGCCGGCAAGGTGCACGGTCGCACCTTCGGCTGCGAACGCACGAGCGACCGCGCTGCCGATCGGGCCGGCCGCGCCGTACACGATCGCGTGTTTGTCGGTGAGCATCATGAGTGGGCCTCCTCGGCCAGTTCGCTGACGAGGTCGTCGAGCTGCTGCATCGAGGCGCGGATCCCGCGCTCCATGCCGCCGGCGACGTACAGGTCGCGGTCCTCGACCGCGAAGAACACTGTGTTCTGGGTCAGCGTGGTGACCCCGTCGGCCTCGTCGAAGGTGATCAGGTTCAGGTAGACGGTTCCCGGCGCCTGGTCGAACTCGTACGTCTGCACGATCCGCTCCGGCGTCGGCTCTCCGTGGTACAGCCCGTGGAACGCGTAGCCCTTGCCGTCCCGGTCGTAATGCGTCCAGCGCCAGCGGCCGCCGTGCCTCGGGTCGAGCTGGTTCACGACCAGTTCGAGGTCGGCCGGACCGAGCCAGCGCTTCACCAGGTCGGGCTCGGTGTACGCGCGGAACAGCAGCTCCCGGGGCGCGTTGAACTTCCGCACGATCACGACCTGCGGCACGCCGGGCTCCGCGACGATCTTCACGATTGCTCCTTCAGGTCGTCGAGCAGGTCGTCCAAGCGGTCGAAGCTCTCCGCCCAGTACGCGCGGTAGTCCATCAGCCAGCCGACCGCCTCGCGGAGCGGCTCGGCCTCGAGGTGGCTCAGCCGGGCCGTGGCCCGCTGGGAACGGCTGATCAGTCCGGCCTGCTCGAGCACCTTCAGGTGCTTGGAGACGGCCGGCTGCGACATGCTGAACGGCGCCGCGAGCTCCGCGACGGTCGCGTCGCCGTCCTTGAGCCGGGCGAGGATCGCCCGGCGGGTCGGGTCGGCGAGTGCCGCGAAGACGCCGGTCAGCACCATTTCAGAACCAAATGGTTTCAGAACCATATGGTTAAGGATGCGCTCGATGCGCTCCCGGCGTCAAGCCGGCGTCAGGGATGCTCCGGCGTTTCCCAGCGCTTCGGGTCACACAAGGACGGATCCCAGCCGTGATCGATGCAGTACTGCCGGAGGATCTCCTCGCGGGTCGACGGCCGGCTGGTCGGCGTCGGCGTCGGGGTTTTCGTGCTGGTGGTCGTCCGGGTCGGCTTCGGGTCGGGCGTCTGCGTGCGCTCGGTGGTCCGCGTGCTGCTCGGACGCCGGGTCGGCACCTGGGTCGGGCGCTGCGTCGGCGTTCGAGTCGGCGCCTGGATCGTCTTGGGCACGAGCGGCGGCGTGATCGTCGTCCGCGGTACGACGGGCGGCGTCGTACTCGGTGAGGCACTCGGCGACGGGGACTGTTCGCCCATCACCTTCACGGCTGCGTCATCCGAGTTGCCGCCGAACAGGCCGAGCGCGGAGGCCGCCCACAGGTTCACCCCGAGGAACAGGACCAGCGCCGCACCACCGGCGTACACAACACGGCGGGACGGACCGCCGTACTGTCCGATCGGGCCGCGGACCGGATTGCCCTTGCCGTCGACCCAGAAACTCCAGCCCTCAGGAGCCGGCGGCCAGGACGGATCGGGGCGCCATGTCTTCGGTGGGACCCAGCTGCGACGGGGTGGGGACGGCCAGCTCGGCGGTACCACGAACCGCTTCACGAGAACTCCTCCAAGCTTCGTCCAGAACCCACGGCGCACCCAGGCCAACGACGCAGACCCGATGCAGGCTACTTGCGACTCGGCTTCACCTGCGTGTCGGGCTGGCTTTTTCGATCAACCCCTTGATCGAAACCGAAGTTCGTCAGGTTAGGCTTACCTACATCGGCCGACGTCCGAAGGACCATCCGCCATGGCCTTGTCCCGTATCCGGTCGGGCAAGCTCGATCCCGCGGTCGTCAACGACAAGGTGTGGAACGCGCTGCCGGTAGTGAAGGCCGGGCACGTCGCGTACTGGGGTGGTGCACCGGTGATCAACACGGCAACGCCGAGCGGCGAGTTCTCCAGCGCGATGTCGATCGGCCGACAGCTCGGGATCAAGTACGCGCTGCCCAAACTGGTCCCGATGCTGAAGAACGCGCTGGCGGGGAAGAGCTAGAACACGTCGGTCAGCAGACGAGTGAGGTCCTCGCCGAACGGGCGGTCGCCGTCGATCGGAGGTACGACGGCGTCGACCGCCTGGAAGAGGTCGCGCAGACCCGGTGGGATCGCTCTGTCCGAGAGCGCGAAGGCTTGCCGTACGGCGAGGAGCTCGCAGGCCGTCGTCTCGCGGGTCAGGCGGATCGCTTCGGCCAGGTTGCCGACAGCCTCCCAGGAGAAGGTCTGCACGTCCTCCTGACCGTTGGACGTCTCCGTCGTACTGATTGCCGTTGGCAACGTTAGACGCCGGAGCTGGTGGGCGGTGGCGACGGCGCGTTTGTGCACGGAGACCATGCCGGCCTGCGGTCCTGGGTCTCTGGCCAGTTGCGCCGGGAGTCCGGTGACGTTCGGATCCAGCAGGCGGTGCAGTCGCGCGGTCGAGACCTCCGCGGCGTGTGCGAAGGCCGCGGTCAGGTGGTCGCAGTACGCCGTGAGGTCGATCCCGTGGAAGCCGGCCGTCCCGACGAAATCGCCGTCCAGGTACGCCGGTGAGTCCGTCACGCCGCTGAATGCCCGCTCCACCGCGGCGTCCAGCTCCGCAATCGCTCGCCGTACGTGCGCCTGGACGTGGCCCGCCACCCGGAACGACACCGGCGCCTGCAGGCTCCGCGGCTCGGGCTCGTCGCCAACGAGGTCGCGGATGCGCTGCAGCTCTCCTGCCAGCACCTCATCGCCACGCCCGACAGCTTCCCGGTACGGATCCCGGTTCGCTCCGATCACCGCGATCGCCCCCGCCGCCACCGCAGTCAGGTGCTCCGCGAGCCGACGCGAATGATGTGCGTGTAGAGCCGCCCGTCCCGTTGCGCCGGGGATGCCCGCAAGCAGGGCGATGCCCTCCTTCGGCCCGAGCTCGAACGCCGGAAGAACACCGGCCGCCGGCACCAGCCGATCCGAGCCCAGCAGCTGGCCGATTCCGACCAGTGGGCCGGCGGCGTGGGACAGCGGGATGATCTCCCCGGCTGAGCCGGCACCTTCCGCCGGGATCGCCGGCACGTACGGACTGTTGATCAGGGCAACCAACTGCTGGGCGAGTCCGGGCGAGACAGCAGCGTCCCCGGTGAGAAAGGTTCGCAGGCGGCCGAGGAGGACCGCCCGGGCTTCGGCGGGCGGCAACCAGGGCGGCCCCCCGACGGCGCGGCCGAGCAGCAGATTGCGTTGATGGGTGCGTTGCTCGGAGTCCGTCAGTCGGCGCTTGCTCATCGCGCCCATGCCGGTGTTGACGCCGTACACCGGATCGCCGGACTCGAGCCGGTGGAGCGCCGCGGCCCGGATCGCGCCCAGGCGGTTCAGGAGTTCCGGCCCGAGCTCGATCGGCTCGGGGCTTGCGGGATCGACGTCCGCGGGTTCGGTGATCAGCATGTCAGTGGAACCGGAGCATCGTGCCGGCGTCGGCGGACTCGGCTCGGCGGAGGATCAGGTACGCGATCGCCACGTCCAGCAACGACAGCCCGCGGTGCCAGAAGAGGTTGCGTTCGGCATCGTTCTCGCGGCCGGGTTTGCGCCCCGCGACGATCTCGCCGATCTCGGCGTACAGCGTCTCCGGCGACAGCCGGCCGGTGTCGACGTGCCGGCGGAGCGACCCGAACCGCCCGGACTGCGCCTCACGCCAGTCGTCCACGACCACCTTGTCCACCACGTCGAGCAGATCCAGCTCGACCGCGGAGACCGTGCCGTACGGTACGGCGAAGGCGCCCGGCTTCACCGCAGCCGTGCGGAGCAGCGGCTCGGGCTCCATCAAGCGGGTCGCTTCGACGAGTACGTCGGCGCCGTCGAACGCCTCCTCCGCGGTCGCACAGACCCGCACCGGCGTGGACAGCTCGGCCGACAACTCCGCAGCGAACTTCTCCCGGGACTCTGGCCGCCGCGACGTCACCCGGATCTCGTCGAGGTCGAGGAGGTCGTCGAGCATGGTCACGTTCCACCACGCCGTACCCCGCGCCCCCACGTGCGCAAGGATCTTGCTGTCCCGTCGCGCCAGGTGCCGCGCGCCGACCGTGGTCATCGCGCCGGTCCGGGCCGCGGTGATCATCGTCGCGTCGAGCACAGCGAGCGGTACGCCGGTGGTCGGGTCGAAGAGCGTGGCCATCGCGAGTTCGCTGGGCAGACCCTGCTGGTAGTTCGGGACGAAGTCGCCGACGACCTTGACGCCGCTGATTCCGTGCTCGCCGAGTCCGTCGAGGTGGCCGCGGAGGATGTTGAAGTGGCCGATGCCGCCGTTGTCCGGAGTCAGGTGCACCCGCGGCTCGAACGCAGTACGCCCCTCGCCGTGCTCGCGGACCGCCTCCTCGACCGCGTCCACGATCTCCAGCCGGGTCAGGCCGAGCGCGTCGATGTCCGGGCCACTCAGGAAGCGCAACCAGATGCCGTCGGCCACTTGGCTCCTTCGGTTGTCGTCGGTTGATACTTAAGTTTCTCGTCGTCACGTTACGTTCGGAGCATGGGGTCGACGACCGGGACATCGCAGCGCACCGTGATCGGGCATTCCACCGGAGACAAGGTGCTGCTGTTCGGTGGGCTGCCGCTGGTCGGGCTGGTGCTCGGCTTCTTCCTGCCCCGGATCGCGGACTGGGCGGCCGGGCGGGGCTGGGTGCCGTTCCAGGGCGTGCTCAAGGTGATCGCCGCGTGGGACGGCTGGTGGGTCGTCGCGATCTGCGTCCTCGTCGGGCTGGTCGCCGGCATCCTGCTGGCCGGGATGGCGCTCGACGACATCCTGAAGGTGACGATCACCCATCAGTCGGTCGAGTTCCTGAAGAACCAGAAGACGGTGACGGTGCCGCGGGAGAAGGTCGCGGTCGCGTTCCTGGACGGCAAGGAGATCGTCCTGCAGGACGCGTCGTCGCGGGAGCTGGCGCGCGAGAGGCACGACCAACTGAAGTCGGAGGCCCACCAGATCCCGGTCGCTTTCCGCGCTCACGGCTACCCGTGGTCCGACGCCGGCGACCCGCACGGGTCCGAGTTCCGCCGCTGGGTCGAGGACGACCCCGACCTCCCACCCGCGGTCAACGCCATCCTCAAGGTCCGCTCCAAGGCCTTCGACCAAGGCGACAAAGGCAAGGCGGACCTGCGCGAGCTCCGCGCCGAGACCAGCAACCTCGGCTACACGGTGAAGGACAAGGACAAGAAGCAGTACTGGCGCCCGACGAGCTAGGCGCCGAGGAGGTGGATCACTGCCTGGGCATAGGCCTGCTCCGCGTCCTCTGCAGTGTGCCGGCCGTCCGTCAGACTCACCCGATAGCCGCCGGGCACCGACTCCAGGGACTGGAAATGGTCACCGAGGAGAGCGCGAAGCTGTTCCTCGCGGGGCAGCCAGATGACTTCGCGTTGCTCGATGCTGTCCAGGGCCCACTCGGTGGTGCCGTTGAAGCCGATCACCTTGCTGCCCTGGTAGTCGTGCACCTCGACGGTCATGTCGCTCACCACGAACACGTCGTCGTCCATATCCCGGTCCGGTACGACGAATCGGTCGCCCGCCGACGGGCTCCACAGCACCCCGGCCTTGCGCAGTCGTCCGGCCTGCTCGATCGTGATCACCCTTCCATCCTCCCCACGGCACGCAAACGCCGCAGGTCGGCGGCGAGCCGTGGGAGGACGAGGGTCAGCGGCTCAGGGCGCTCCGCAGCTCGTCGGCGCGGTGCGCGATCCGGTCCCGGCACTCCGTGGTCAGCGGCAGGTCGATGAGCGCACTGGCCTGCAGATGCGTGAGCCCGAACCCGGCGCGGAGCCGTCGTACGGCGGTGTCGCGGTCCGCGGAGGTCCGCAGTACCTCGGCCACCTCGTCCCGGCGCTCGAACGCTGTTAGTACGCCGTCGTAGATCTCGAGCTGCGTGTACGCCGACCGGTCCGGCTCCGGTACGGCGGTCACGTCGCCCTTGTCGCTGGAGCGGACCACCTGCCGCCACAGTGCGGGCACGGCCAGGCGGGCGCGGGTGTAGCGCCGGGTCAGGGGCTGCGCGTAGGTCATGGTCATGGTGAGATCCCCCTTGGGTTTCAGTCGGCCTTGGCGACCGCGTGCGGTTCGCGCGGCGGACACTTGGTACCGGGCGCGGTCAGCGCCTCGAAGTGCCACGGTTCGTTGTCGTAGCGGCGGCACACGCCGTACCGCCAGCCGTTCTTGTTCAGCCAGGTCATGGCGGCCGCCGGACCGATGTCCACAGCCTTGCCCTGCACGTGGGCGGAGTACTTCGGCGGCAGCACCCAGCGGGTCGCCACCTTGTACGAGCCGTACTTCTTGATCGCCGCGTTCAGCAGGCGCTGCTGTTTCGACGCGCTGCGCCGGGCGGAGGTGATGCTGATCGTGATGCCGTCCGCCTTCGCGGCTGCCATCGCCTTCTTCAGGCGGGCCTTCAGCTTCGGTGACAGGCCGTTGATGCTCTCCTCCCGCACCACCGGGGTCGACTCCTTCGTCGACGTCTTCGTGGGAGTCGACGACGGGGTCTTCGTGGGGGTGGTGGACGGCGGGCGGGTCGGCCGGCGTGAGGGCGTCGGGGTGCTGCTCGCCGGCGGCGCGCCGATCGCAGGCGCGCTCACGGTCGACACCACGGGCTCCTTGTCCGCGGCCAGGCCGAGGAAGTCCCCGACCTGCGCGTGCCAGAGCAGCAGCGAACCGGCGACCGCACCGACCCCGACCACACCGATCACGGACAGCAACCGCGTCCGCACCACGCCAGATCGGCGCGGCGGCAGGTTGCCTGTCATCGGGCCTCCCGGCCTGGACTGAGGAGCGTAGGGAGCGAAGCGACCGGAGCAACGAGGGAAGGCCGGGAGCAACAGCCCGATGACACGCCGCGACGGAGTCGCGGCATCAGCAGAGTCATGGGGTAAAGCCTCTCGGATCGGGCGGGTGGGCGCATCGGTCCCAGGGACCGTCCTCGCGTCCCATTCGTAGCCCCTGAGTATCAGTTCGGACGCCGCGCCTCCTCCAAAAGTTGGAGAGACTGCCCCTCCGGGCAGATGAAGCTTCGGCAAACACGAACTGACTACGCTGGGCGACGTGATGGGACTCTGGCGTCGGTTGTCGCAGGGGCAGCAGGATCTGCTGCTCGCTGCGGTGATCGGCCTGGTCTGGTTCGCCGCACTGAACCTCATCAACGGCACCGGACTGCGCCCACACAACCCGGCCGTCTCCGTGGTGACGGGCGTCTTCCTGGTCGCCACGGTCGCGTTCGTACGCCGGATCCCCCGCACGATGCTGCTGATCGTCTCGGTGCTGTACCCGTTCCTGTACGCCGCCGTCGGCACCGGCCTCGCGGCGCAGCTCGGGCTGACGATCTTCGGCCAGCCTGAGATCAGCGACGCCGCGCTGCAGTCGGAGATCCACCTCGTCCCGCTGCTCGTCGTCGGGTACCTGGCGGCGTCGGCCGGCGTACGGCGCTTCACCTGCTTGTTCTTCACGATGGGCAGTCTGGCCGGTCTGATGATCGGACTGCCAACCGTGGTCGCGGTCGTCCTCAGTCATGTGAACCGCGACGTCCTGCGCGGCGATCGGTACCAGAGCCTGCCGCGCAACGTCGGGAGCCTCTACTCCTATATCGATGTCTCACTGTTCGTGTTCGCGGAGGCACTGATCTGCGGGATGGTGCTGCTCGGCGCGGATGCCCGGCGGCGGCGCAAGAGTGTGGCCTTGCTGCAGCAACGGAACGCCGAGCTGGTCCGGCTGCGCGCGGTCGAGGCCGAGCGGGCGGCCGTGGCGGAGCGGACCCGGATCGCGCGCGACCTGCACGACGTGATCTCGCACCACGTCAGCGCGGTCGTCATCCGCGCCCAGGCCGCCGACCGGGTGGCCGACGAGCGTCCCGAAGCACTGCGGGAGGCGATCCGCTGGATCATTGCCAGCGGCAAGGAAGCACTGACCGCGATGCGGGAGACGGTCCGGGTGCTGAACACGGCCTCGCCGCAGATCGCCGGCGACACCGGTTCGGGCGGCGGGACCGCGCCGGTGCCGGACCTGGCGGACGTGGCCCGGATGGGCGAGCGACTGAAGGCGGTCGGGATCGACGTGACGATGGAGCTTCCGCCGCGGCAGCGCCGGCTCACGTCGGCGACCGACCTGACCGCGGTGCGGATCATCCAGGAGGCGCTGACCAACGTGATGGTGCACGCGAAGGCGACCGCGGCGCAGGTGACCTGGCAGAGTGGGCCTCAGGGTGAGCTGCTCACCATCGACGACAACGGGAACGGCGGACCGCCGCCGGTGAACGTGCTGGAGACCGCGCGCCGGAGCGAGAGCGGCCGCGGCAACGGGCTGATCGGGATGCGGGAACGGGCCACAGCGGTCGGCGGCACCCTCGCCGTCGCGGCCGGTCCCCTGGGTGGATGGAGAGTGCAGGCATGGCTGCCGCCGCAGAACTGAGCGAGTCGATCCGGATCCTGGTCGCCGACGACCAGGGTGTGATCCGGATGGGGCTGGCGATGATCCTCGACCATGAGCCGGACCTGACCACGGTCGCCCAGGCCGAGAACGGAGAGGAGGCGCTCCGGCTGATCGAGCAGTACGACCCGGACGTCGTCCTGATGGACATCCGGATGCCGGTGATGGACGGTCTGGTCGCGACCGAGCGGATCACGACCGCCAACCGGGAGGCCGGGCGCGCGCGGCCCGCCGTACTGGTGCTGACCACGTTCGACGACGAGGCCTATGTGCTGGCCGCGGTACGCGCCGGGGCGTCCGGGTTCCTGCTGAAGGACACCGACCCCGATCTCCTCGTGGCCGCCGTCCGCGCGGTGTACCGCGGCGACTCGCTCGTCGACCCGGCCTCGACGCGGGTGCTGCTGGAGCGCTGCATGGAGCTCGAGCGCCAGTTCGACGGCGGTACGCCGAACGCCGCGCCCGCGCAGCCGGATGCCCGCTGGGCCGGACTGCTCGCCCACCTGAGCGAGCGGGAACGCGAGATCCTGGTCTGGATGGCCCGCGGGCTGTCCAACCGCGACCTCGCGACGAAGCTGTTCGTCAGCGAGACCACGATCAAGACCCACGTGAGCTCGGTGTTGTCGAAGCTCGGCCTGTCCAGCCGGGTCCAGGCCGTGGTCGTCGCCTACGAGGCCGGCGTGGTCCGGCCGGGCGAAGCGGACGTGCGCTGGGACTCCTGACCAGGTGACCGACGAGTCTGAGAAGCAGCGGTGGGACGCCTACTTCATCGGCCCGCACAGCAACGTGCTGCGCAACAAGCTCGGGCTGCGGAACTACGAGAAGCTCCGCATCGCGGAGTACAAGCTCCGGGCACTCCGGCAGCTCGAGATCGAACGTGGAGACGTCGAGATCCCGCGAACCTTCGACGCGGCTCATCTCCGGGCACTCCATCGGCATCTGCTGCAGGACGTCTACGAGTGGGCCGGTGAGTTCCGCGACCTTCCCGTGGTCAAGGACAAGAAGGGGTTCGTGGCCCACCAGGAGCTGGAGACCTGGCTCGACGACGTCGGCCGGCGGGTTCGCGGCCTGGTCTGGCCGACGATGGCGCGGCGGGAGTTCGTGGAGAACATCTCCGCGGTGTACGCCGACGTGAACGTGGCCCATCCGTTCCGGGAGGGAAACGGGGTGGCCTGCAAGCTGTACATCAGCCAGCTGTCCGAGCTCTCGCCGTACGAGATCAGGTACGACCGGGTGAGCAAGGAGAGGTGGGACCAGGCCGCCGGGGCGACGCTGCCGCCGGGTCGGATCGCCACCGCGGCGAATCCGTGGCCGATGTACGCGGTGTTCGAGCGGATCTCCTTCGAGCGGGAGGCTCCGCCCGGTCTGGCCGAGGCGGCTCGGCTGCACGCGTCGGCGTACCCGCAGCAGCAGGTGGGGTCGCAGCCGACCGCGGCTCGTGGACTAGGTGAACAACCAGAGCGCAACCGCCCCCGCGGCGAGCAGAATCACAACGGTCACAGCTTGGCTTAGCACCGACGCCTTCTGGCGCCGGGGTAGGAAGTCCCCAGTCATGCTTCCAGGGTTGCTCGCGAAAGCGCGCCACCCATCGGCCGTCAGGATGGTTCCGGCCTACTACCTCAGGATGAGCTGGTTGCTGACAGCCCCTGCCTTAGTCCCCGAAGTACTCTCGCCGGACCTTCTTCGGGACGCACAGCGACCAGGCGTCGAGGATCAGCTCGCGGAGTTCGTCGTACTCGACGGCCGCCAGGTTGAGCTCGATCCACTGGAAGCGCTCGTCGGACGGGCGCGGCGGGAGGAACTTGTCCGGCTCGGCGGCCAGCGCGGCGGCGCGTTCCTCGCGCGGGAAGCCCAGGCCGATGGTCTGCTCGTCGGCCGCGACCGCGAGGTACACGATCTGGCCGACGCGGAACTTGATCCGGTCGCGGACCAGTACCTCGTAGCTGCGCGGGAGGTCCGCGGTGATTTCGCGGATGTCGGTGAGATCGACCACGTTCCCACGATAGACAGCCAGCACTGACAGGTCTTGTCAGTATTTCCGCCGGTACCTTGGTTGGATGTCTGGTGTCGCGAGCGCGGTCGAGGGGGCCGAGGTGGTGTTCCGCCTCGGTGACGCTCCGCATGCGTTCAGCGGCGTTCGGTTGTGGCAGGAGCTCGGTCTGCCGGCCGAGCTGCTCGAGTTCAAGCCGGTCGACTACGGCTGGGAGCTGCGGCTGCCGCGGCCGTCGGTGCACCGGATGGAGTACCTGTTCGACATCGCGGACCTCGGGACGCGGACCGATCCGACGAATCCACGGACCGTCGGCGGCGCGTTCGGGCACCACTCCTGGCTGCCCCTGCCCGGGTACGTCGAACCTGCCTGGCTCACCGTGCAGCCGATCCCGTCGACGCTGACCCCATTGACCGCGGAGTCCCCGGTCGGGCCGGTCAACGTGCAGGTCTGGGCGCCGGAGGGCATCGCGCCGACCTTCGAGCTGCCCCTGCTGCTCGCCCACGACGGTCCAGAGTTCGCCGCGTACGCCGGTCTCGTGCAGTACGCCGGCGCCATGGTCGCCCGGTCCACGCTGCCGCCGTTCCGGCTCGCCCTGATCGAGCCGACAGCCCGCAACCTCTGGTACGCCGCCAATCCGCAGTACGCCGACGCCTTGACGCAGCACGTCCTGCCCGCGGTCGGGACGTCGTACCGCAGCCGGCGTCCGGTGCTGATGGGGGCCAGCCTGGGCGCGCTGGCGGCGCTGCATGCGGAGTGGCAGCATCCGGGCACGTTCGACGGGCTGTTCCTGCAGTCGGGGTCGTTCTTCACGCCGGGCACGGACCCGCAGGAGTCCCGGTTCGAGTTCTACGCCGAGGTGACCGGGTTCGTCGAGCAGGTGCTGACGGCAACCACGGCGCCGAGTGCGCCGCCGGTCGGGATGACCGCCGGGACGACCGAGGAGAACGTGCACAACAACCGGGTGATGGCGGCGCGGCTGGCCGAGCTCGGGTTCGAGGTGACGTTCGACGAAACACCCGACATGCACAACTTCACAGCCTGGCGGGATGTGCTCCATCCTGATCTGACGGATCTACTGCGGCAGACCTGGGGTGGGGCTGATGGAACGGGAGCAGGCCGAGTTGGAGGCGCCGGGGCTTGATCGCCCCGGAACGGTGATCCGCTACGGGCATTTCGGCCGCCCGGTGCTGGTCTTTCCGAGCGAGCAGGGCCGAGCCTGGGACTACGAGAGCAACGGCATGGTCGGCGCCGTCGCCTCGCTGATCGAGGCCGGACGGGTCAAGTTGTACTGCGTGGACTCCTACGACCACGTCAGCTGGTCGGACCGGAGCATCCAGCTCGAGGACCGCGCCCGCCGGCACGAGCTGTACGAGTCCTGGATCGTGAACCAGGTCGTACCGACCATCGCCGCGGACTCGCCCGGGGTCGGCGACATCATCACGACCGGCTGCAGTCTCGGCGCTTTTCATGCTTTCAACTTCGCGTTCAAGCGGGCCGACCTGTTCCCGATCGCGATCTGCCAGTCGGGCAACTACGACGCGAGCAGTTGGCACGCCTGGGGCGAGCGCGGCGACGCGACGTACTTCAACAATCCGGCCGACTACCTGCCGAACCTTTCCGGTGACCATCTCGACTATTTGCGCGCGCGGCTGTTCATTGTGCTCACGGTCGGACAGGGTGACTGGGAGACGAACCCGACCGGCTCCTTGCCGTCGGCTCGCGCCACCGACGCTGCGCTGACTGCAAAGAGCATCCCCCATGAGCTGGACATGTGGGGGTACGACGTAGCACACGACTGGCCCTGGTGGCAGCAGCAGATCGCCCATCACCTGCCCAGATTCTGTTAGGAGTACTTGTGGCTGACCGCTCAAGGCATTTGATCGGGTTGTTGCTGGGAGCCGAGGAGGACTGGCCGCAGGCGTTCGAGGCGTTGCTGCAGCGGGTCGGCCCGGTCGCGCTGGACGGGCACGAGCACGAGTTCGGGTCCCGGCGGCTGACCATCGAGCCGTTCGACCTGAACGACCCGGTCCGGGTCGGGCTGGTGATCGACCGGCTCGCGTACTGGTACTACCACCCGCGCGAGTGGCTGAAGAAGGCCGCGCTGATGAACGGCACGTACCTGCTGAACTCCCCGTTCACGTTCCAGGCGATGGAGAAGCATTCGGCGTACTGCGCGATGCTGCGGCTCGGGCTGAAGATCCCGCGGACCGTGCTGGTGCCGTACAAGAACCCGGTCGACAACGTGCGCTGGGCGTACACGTCGGCGAAGTACAACCGGCCGTTCGACCTGGACGCGATCGCCGACGACCTCGGCTACCCGCTGTACATGAAGCCGTTCGACGGCGGCGGGTGGCGCGGGGTCTCGCGGATCAACAACCGCGACGACCTGCACCGCGCGTACGACGAGTCGGACGAGATGCTGATGCACCTGCAGGCCACGGTCGAGTACGACAAGTTCGCCCGGGCGCTGTCGATCGGCGCCGAGACGATGGTGATGGACTTCCGTCCGGACGAGCCGATGCACAACCGGTACGCCGTCTCGCACGGCTTCCTGAGTCCGTCCGCCGGGCATCAGACGGTGGCGATCAGCCGGATCGTGAACGCGTTCTTCGGCTGGGAGTTCAACTCCTGCGAGATGCTCGTCGCCGGCGACGACGTGTACCCGATCGACTACGCGAACGCCTGCCCGGACGTCGCGGTCACGTCGCTGCACTACTACTTCCCCTGGGCGATCAGCGCGCTGGTGAAGTGGTCGGTCTTCTCGCTCGCCACCGGCCGGCGCAGCAAGGTCGACCTGCGCACCGAGCGGTACTTCGACATCGCCGACGACCCGTCCCTGGACTACGACGCCAAGCTCGACGCATACCTCGCACTCGCGGACGAGCACTTCGAAACCGCGAAGTACCAGGAGTGGTGCGCCGAACACCTGCCCGACTTCGACCTCCGCGTCCGCGAGTGGGTCGCCGGCTCCGACTTCGACCGCCTGCTCCGCGAGACCGTCGTCGCGACGTACCCGGAACACGAGCAGGACAAATTCCACGCCCACTTCAAGGGCCTGACCGACCTGTGGGTGGCGGATCAGGCAGGCTAGAGGGCGTGCGTGACGCGGAGGTACCGGCGTGGTGGCGGCGGCTCGGGCTGGACGGGCTGGTGGATGTGCATGTGCACTTCCTGCCGGACCGGGTGATGAACGCGGTCTGGGCGTACTTCGACCAGGCCGGTGAGCATTACGGCACCGAGTGGCCGATCACCTACCGGACCTCGGTCGAGGAACGGCTGAAGACGCTGGACGCGTTGGGCGTTCGGGCGTTCCCGGCGCTGGTCTACCCGCACAAGCCGGGGATGGCTTCGTCGTTGAACTCCTGGGCCCGGGATTTCGCTGCTGTGACGCCTGGATGTGTGGCGAGCGGCACGTTCTTCGACGAGCCGTCGGCCTCGGGTTATGTGCACGAGGCCTTGGAGTTGGGGACGCGGATCTTCAAGGTGCATGTCCAGGTCGGCGATTACGACCCTCGGTCCGGCGAGCTCGACGACGTGTGGGGCCAGCTGGCCGAGGCCGGCGTACCGGTCGTCGTCCACTGCGGGTCCGGCCCGATCCGCGGGCGGCACACCGGTCCCGGGCCGATGGGCGAGGTGTTGCGCAGACATCCTCGGCTCACCGCGGTCATCGCCCACCTCGGCATGCCGGAGTACGCCGAGCATCTCGCGCTCACGTCGTACCCGAATGTCCATCTGGACACGACGATGGCTTTGACGCCGTTCACCGAAGCGATGATGCCGTTTCCTCGCGAGCTCGTGCCGCGGTTGGGTGAGCTACAGGACCGGATCGTGCTGGGGACCGACTTCCCGAACATCCCGTACGAGTACGCCGTACAGCTCGAGGTGCTCGAGGCGCTGGATCTGGGCGATGACTGGCTGCGTGCGGTCTGCTGGGAGAACGGGGCGCGGTTACTCGGCCTTGCAGGGGCCGCCGAGGGGTGAGCAGCAGCCCTCGCCGCGCCGGGCCTCGACACCTTCGCGGATCGCGACGGCCGCGATGATCAGGCCTGCGATCGGGTCGGCCCAGGACCAGCCCAGGGTGGCGTTGAGGAGGAGTCCAACCAGAAGGACCGCCGAGAGATAGGTACACAGAAGGGTCTGGGTGGAGTCGGCGACGACGGCGTTCGAGCCGAGCGCCTTTCCAGTGCGACGCTGCGCCCAGGAGAGGAACGGCATCACGATCAGGGACGCGATCGCGAGGCCGATGCCTACGTTCGAGGTGTCCGGGTGGGCACCGATGATGAGCGTGCGGATCGACTCGAAGCCGACGTACGCGGCCAACGCGAAGAAGGAGAAGGCGAGGAGGCGGAGGGCTCGGCGTTCGCGGGACTCCGGGAGCGGGTGGCGGAACTGCCACAGGATGATCAGGCCGCTGGAGACTTCGACGACCGAGTCCAGGCCGAAGCCGACCAGGGCGACCGATCCGGCGACGATTCCCGACGTGACCGCGACGACCGCCTCGACCACGTTGTAGGCAACGGATGCGCCGGCCAGCAACTGTGCGCGCTTCCCCAGCCGACGGCGCTCGACGGGATCGACCGCCCAGGTGGCACCTAGCTGCAGTGGTTCACTCATGGCGTTGCGTTCTGCGTCAGCCCGTAGTTCGGGCAGAGGGCGACGGCGTCGCCGGTCAGGCCGAGGAGGCGTTCGGCCGCGGCCAGCAGGTCCATCGTCGCCTCGGGGTGCGACAGGCTGAACATCGACGCCCTCCCCTGCGGGCGCGACTCGACCAGCCCGCAGTCCCGCAGACACGCGAGATGTTTGGAGACCGTGGACTGCGCGAGCCCGAGATGCTCGGTCAGATCGACGACGCGATGCTCCCCCGACGCCAGATGCCGCACGATCGCCAGCCGCGACGCATCACTGAACCCATGGAACAAACACCCGGCCACCGCCAGGGCCGCGGTCTCGTCCACCACACTCATCGCCATTTGGCGATGTTATCGCACTTCGGCTGCTGCCGGTATGCCGGAGGTGGATCCCCAGGCATGCAGAACCCCGTCTCGACCCCTCATATACGACCTGCCGGAGGGGTTCTGCGTGCGTGCAGGTCCACCGACTCGACCGCGGGTCGGCATCACCTCCGGCGCGGGCGGGTGAGGACGTAGGCGGTGGGGGTGGCTCCGTTGTATTTGAGGAGGCGCTCGCGGACGAGCTTGAGCGCGCTGCGCTGGATTGCCTGGGCGAGCAGGCGTTTGTCTTCGGTCAGGAGGACGGCGCGGCCGTCCGGGGTCAGGACTCGATCCAGCTCTGACAGGACTGCTGGGTAGAGCGTGCGGTTGAGCGCGTGACTGCCTACCTGCTTGCCGAACGGGAGATTCGTGACGACGCGGTCCACACTCCTGTCCTTGAACGGCAGAGCGTCAGCCTTGGCTCGGGCGAGATCTTGCGTCCCGTTCCTGGTCGCGATCTCGAGTGCGTGCGGATCGTGGTCCGTTCCGACGACCCGGGCGGTCGGTGCACGACGGCGTACGGCGAGGAGGATGGTGCCCGTTCCGCAGAACGGGTCGAGCACGCGGTGGCCCGGCCGGATCTTCGCCAACCGGACGAGCACCTCGGCGACCACCGGATTGGTTGACCACGGCAACCGTTCCAGCCGGCCGAACCGCCGCATCCACGACAACGGCGCGACCTCGGCTGCCTCTCGGTCGGGCTCGGCAGTGAAGTACAGGGCGCTGGCGGCGAGTTCATCCAGCGGGCCGTCGACCGCGCACTCGACGGTTTCGGCGGACAGTTGACAGATCGAACGGATCGACGACATCGCGCGCAGGTCCTCGATGAGGAGGTCGGCGGCGCCGTCGATGGTGCGCAGGACAAGGTGGGGCACAGCAATGCTCCTGAAGGCTCGCGATCGACAGAACAGTCGAAGCGCGGCGCAGGCACGACCGAGCCGGCCGACTCCGTCCGGAGCCGGCCAGGGCCGTACCTACGCCTTCAGAAACACGACATCGCTGGCAGCGTATTGGGTCGCGCCACCGGTCCTCATCTGATTTTGTTGGCGGATGACAGACGTGGAGGAACGGCCGGCGGAGGACGCGGAGCTGGCCGTCCTGTTGAAGGCCGCGTTCGACGAGCTCGTCTCGCGGAACGGGGCCGAGGGACGGACGCAGGTCAAGGACGGTGCGCGGTACTTCGTGGCGCTCGACGACGAGGGACAGGCCGTCGGGTGTGGCGCCCTACAGGTGTTCGGGCCGGACACCGCTCATCCGGGGGACGCCGAGATCAAGCGGGTGTACGTGACGCCGGCCGCCCGCGGTCGAGGGTACGCGCGCAGGTTGCTCGCCGGACTCGAAGAGGTGGCCCGATCCGCCGGTCATCCGTTCCTGCGATTGACCACTGCGGAGCAACAGCCGGAGGCGATCGCGCTCTACGAGTCGAGCGGATACGCACGGATCGCTCCCTGGGGCAAGTACGTCAACGAGCCGCGGACCCGCTGCTACGGAAAGGCACTCTGAGGATGGCGCGTCTCCACACGGTCGATCAGTTGCTCGATGTCCTCGATCAGGTCGTGAGTGCGAGCGGTCGGGGTGACCGGTCGCATGCGTCCGCCGCGGAGTACTGGAACGGGCTGCTGACGACGCCCGGGCATCCGCTGACGAGCCAGTTGCCCGACGAGCCCTTGGTCGATTGGAACGAGCGCGGCCTGCTGGGCGATCTCGCCGGCGCCCGGGTGCTCGATGTCGGCTGCGGCGGCGGCCGCAACACCCGCTGGCTCGCCGAACAGGGCGCGGCGGTCGAGGGTGTCGATCTCGCGGGCGATCTGCTCGATACGCTCCGGCCGAGTATGCCGGCATCGGTGACGTTGACGGCCCTCGACGTACTGCGGGATCCGTTGCCGGCCGGGCCGTTCGACCTGGTGTACGACTCCGGATGCTTCCACCACATCGCGCCGCACCGCCGGATCACGTACCTCCAGAGGATCCTTCCCCTGGTCCGCGGCCGGTTCGGGATCGTCACGTTCGCCGCGGAGCGGATGGAGACCCCGAGCGACCTCGACGTCGTCACCACCGGCGACACGTACGGCGGCATGACGTTCTCCCTCGACGATCTCCGCACGATCTTCGGCGCCCTCAGCCCCGTCGAGCTCCGCGCCGTACACCCCGACCGCCCCGACGCCTTCGCCCCCGACTTCCTCAACGCCGCCCTGTTCAAGTAGCCGGTGGGCCATTCACTACTCGGGTACGACGCGGAGGGTCGCCGACGCTGCCTTCGTACCGACGACGGCGCCGACGATGCGCGCACCGTAGCGGTCGTACTTCGCGTGATAGGCAGCGTCGATCGCCGCATGCACGTCACCATCCGGTACTTCGAACCGGACGTCCCGCTCGACACCACTGGCCCGGATCCGGCCCGGCCGCTGGCCTTGGCGCGACGAAACCACGGGTTGTCGGCGCCGTGCGCCGATCGCACGTAGAGATCACTGTCTGCCCGGACACCCCAGATCGTCACGAACCGCCGCAGGCTGTCGTCGTTGCGGCGGGAGCTGATCTGCAGCTCGGTGGCTTCGCCGATCCGTTCGAGGTCCTCGTTGTTCCAGTTGGTCATGCGTCGTCGCTCCGGACCGGGAACACCTCTTTGGCGACGGCCGCGGCGGACATGGCCCGGGGCCAGCCGGCGTAGAAGGCCAGGTGGGTGATGACCTCGACGATCTCGGTCTCGGTCAGGCCGTTGCCGACTCCTCGCGCCAGATGGCCGCGGAGTTGCTCGGTGTTGCCGTTGGCGATCAGGGCGGCGCAGGTGATGAGACTGCGATCACGTGGGCTGAGCTCCGGACGCGCCCACACGTCCCCGAACAGCACGTCGTCGGTCAACTCCGCCAGTTTCGGCGCGAGGTCTCCGACCAACCGCTGCGCCGGCGTGCGCTGATCCGATCCTGGTGTCTGTTCAGTCATGCCGACAGTCAACGGTGATTCGCCGGCGGGCGGGAGTCCCTGCCTTTCCAGGTAACGGCAGTGCCCCCTTCGGGGATCTACGGTGGTGCGCCATGTCACGACGATCCGCCAGCTTCCTCGCCGGGCTGCTGGCGTTGGTTGCGGCAGTGGTCGCGTACTGGATTCGGTGGCACGAGCGTCAGCAGTGGCAGGAGACTGTGGTCGCGGGCAAGTGTCAGCACGTGCCGCCGCTCCCGCACGTCGGCGCCGTGACGGTCGCCGGGCTGGTCTTGTGCCTGGCTGCGGTCGGCTGCTTCATCGCGTGCCTGCCGCGATCCCACCCGCTGATCCAAGCGTTGGCATGCGTTCTCCTCGTGGCCGCGCTCCTCGGCGCGGCCGGCGGCACCCTCGTCCTGGTCGACACCCCCACCAAGACGAGCGACGGCCTCGACGGCTCCGGCCTCCCCTGCCCCAGCGGCTGACACGAACGGCAGAAACTGACCGTTGCCCGGTGTATTTCAACGTTGTAAAGTGCTCGTGTCCCCCACCAGATCAGGATCACGGGAGAGTTCATGACGCAGCCTCGTGCGGAGTACCCGCGTCCGCAGTTCGTCCGGCCCGAGTGGCTGAACCTGAACGGCGAGTGGCAGTTCGAGATCGACCGGTCGGACTCCGGACTGGAGCGCGGCGTCCGCGAGCGCGAACTGACGCAGCGGATCGTCGTACCGTTCGCGCCGGAGACGGAGTTGTCCGGGATCGAGGACGTCGACTTCCTGGAAGCGGTCTGGTACCGCACGACCGTCACGATCCCCGCGGACTGGTCCGGCAAGGAGGCGGTGCTTCACTTCCAGGCCGTCGACCACGACGCGACCGTGTGGGTGAACGGCGTCGAGGTCGTCCGGCACCGCGGCGGGTTCACCCCGTTCAGCGCCAACCTGCGCCACGTCGCCGCCCCGGGCGAGGAGGCGACCATCGTCGTCCGCGCGCGGGACAGCCACCGCGGCCCACAGGCTCGCGGCAAGCAGAGTCAGCTGTACTTCAACCACAGCTGCCTCTACACCCGCACCACCGGCATCTGGCAGACCGTCTGGCTCGAAGCGGTACCCACGGTGCACCTGAAGCGCCCACGGATCACCCCGGACGTGGCCGGCTCCAGCTTCCACCTCGAAGTACCGGTCTCCGCGAACAAGCCCGGCTACAAGATCCGCGCCACCCTCAAGGACGCCGACGGTGAGGTCACCACCGCCGAAGTACGCGCCGACCTCGACTTGGCCCCGCGCCTGACGCTGCAGGTCCCGGCCGACCGCGTCCGCCTGTGGGACACGACCGATCCGCACCTGTACGACGTCCGCCTCGAGCTGATCGATGCCGAAGGCAACATTGCCGACAGTGCCGACTCGTACGCCGGTCTGCGGTCGGTGAGCATCAACGGTAAGGCGATCCTGATCAACGGCAAGCACGTGTACCAGCGGCTGGTGCTGGACCAGGGGTACTGGCCGGAGAGCCTGATGACCGCGCCGTCCGAGGAGGCGCTGGTCCGCGACATCGAGCTCAGCCTGGCGGCCGGGTTCAACGGCGCGCGGCTGCACCAGAAGGTGTTCGAGGAGCGGTTCCTGTACCACGCGGACCGGCTCGGGTACCTGGTCTGGGGCGAGTTCGGCGACTGGGGTTCCGGGGTCGGTGACACCGGCAGCGACAACCAGCAGCCGACCGCGTCGTACGTCGCCCAGTGGCTCGAGGCGGTCGAACGCGACTACAGCCACCCGAGCATCGTCGGCTGGTGCCCGCTGAACGAGACCCACCAACTCCTGCACGACCGGATCACCCAGCTCGACGACGTCACCCGCGCGATGTTCCTGGCGACGAAGGCCGCGGACACGAGCCGACCGGTGCTGGACGCCTCGGGCTACAGCCACCGCGTTCCGGAGACGGACGTCTGGGACTCGCACAACTACGAGCAGGACCCGGCCAAGTTCGCCGAGCAGATGGCGGACCTGGTCAACGACAAGCCGTACGGGAACACCGGTGGCCCCGAGGGCAAGCCGATCTCGCTCGCGTACGACGGCCAGCCGTACTTCTGCAGCGAGTTCGGCGGCATCTGGTGGAACGCGGAGAAGGCGGCCGCCGGGAAGAGCGGGAACTCCGCGGACTCCTGGGGCTACGGCCAGCGGGTCGCCAACGAGGAGGACTTCTACACCCGGTTCGCCGGCCTGGTCGACGCTCTTCTCGACAACGAGCTGATGTTCGGCTACTGCTACACGCAGCTGACCGACGTGTTCCAGGAAGAGAACGGCATCTACAACTTCGACCGCAGCAACAAGCTCGACGTACCGCGGATCAAGGCGGTCCAGGAGCGTCAGGCGGCTTACGAGAAGGACTGAAGTACGAGCGAGCCGACCGCGACCAGGACCCAGAGGATCGCTCCGAGGAGGAGTGGCCGGGGTCCTGCGTCGCGGAGCTCGCGAGGCCGCAGTGATAGTCCGATTGCAACTAGTGCGGATGTGATTAGTGTGCTGCCGACGATGGTCAGCGTCGGCAGCCACGAGTCCGGGATGGCGCCTGCGCTGCGCAACCCGGCGGCGGCGATGAACCCGATCAGGAACAGCGGGATGAGCTTGCGCCAGGGCAGCGGCTTACGGATCGACGCTGTGGCGCCGGCGTAGGAACCCTCAGCGGAGGCGTCGAGCGCACGGGCCGCGCGGTTCTCACGCCGGATCTTCAGTGCGACCAGCGTCAGCACGATCGGGATCAAGGTCAGCGAGCGCGTCAGCTTCACCACGATCGCCTGGTCACCGGCGGCCTGGCTGTACGCATACCCGGCCGCGACGACGGACGAGGTGTCGTTGACCGCCGTACCGGCCCACAGCCCGAAGGATTCCGAGCTCATGCCGAGCAGATGGCCGAGCGGCGGAAACGTCAGTACCGCGACAATGTTGAACGTGAAGATCGTCGCCATCGCGTAGGCGACCGACGAGCGCCGGGCGCCGATCGCGGCAGTCGCGGCGGCGATCGCCGATCCGCCGCAGATCGCCGTACCGACGCCGATCAGGGTTTGCGTGTCCCCGCGGACGCCGAGCAGCCGTCCGAAGAACCACGCTCCCCCGAGGGCGAGCGTGAGTGTGCCGAGCATGACCGGCAGCGACGAGACCCCGACGCGGGCGACCTGCTGGAGCGACAGACCGGTTCCCAGTACGACGATCGACAGCTGGAGCAAGGTCTTCGAGGCGAAGTCGTACCCGGGGCGGCATGCCTCGGAGCGGAGCACCGGGACGAACAGACCGGCGATCACGCCGAGCACGATTCCGAAGACCGGCCCGCCCACGACCGGCACCAGCCGTCCGAGCGGGACCGCCACAGCCGTCAGTACGAGGACAGCGGCCAGGCCTGGCATCCGGGACCCCAGCTGGGGAGCAGCAGTCGAGGTGTGCTGTGGCCTAACCTCAAGGTGCACCACTGAGCCGGTCCTTCCCGCGGAAATGTACGCACATTTACGGTAGGAGATGACCGGACATTTGGCAACCCGGAAGGAACGGATGAGCGTGGGCAGGCTGGACCGTGCTGGCGGGGGGCCACTGTGGAAGCAGTTGCAGGAGGATCTCGTCCAGCGGCTGCGGTCCGGGGAGTTCGATGACGCCTTTCCCGGAGAGCTCGCGCTGGTCGACGAGTACGCCGTCAGCCGGCACACCGTTCGCCAGGCGCTCGGCCAGCTACGCACCGACGGGCTGATCGTCGCCGAGCGCGGCCGCCAGCCCCGGGTCGCGACCGCCCCGGAGATCCGGCAGCCGATGGGCGCGCTCTACAGCCTGTTCTCCTCGGTCGAGGCGTCCGGCCTGCCGCAGCGCAGCGCCGTACGCGCGCTCGACGTCCGCGCCGACGGCGTGATCGCGGCCCGCCTCAATCTGGACGGATCCACCCCGCTGCTCTACCTCGAGCGCCTGCGGTACGCCGGGGACGAGCCACTCGCGCTCGACCGCGTCTGGCTCCCTGCCACGCTCGCGGAACCGCTGCTCGACGCCGACTTCACCCACACCAGCCTCTACAACGAACTCTCCATCCGCACCGGCATCAGCCTGGACCACGGGCGTGAGGACATCCGCGCCGTGAACCCGAGTGACTCCGAGCGGGCCCTGCTGCATTGCCCCGCCGATGCCGCTGTGTTCTCGATCGTTCGCCAAGGCACCGCCCAGAACCGCCCGGTCGAGTGGCGGCACACAGTCGTTCGCGGCGACCGGTTCGCCCTGTCCGCGGAGTTCTCGGCGAACGCCGGCTACCGCCTGACGCCGAGCACCACCGCTCTTTCTCAGGCCTGGTGAAACGGATCGTCCGCAGGGAGCCAGGACGTGGCCAGGTCGAAGTCGAGCTTCACGTCCCGGGTCAGGGCCTCGGCGGCAGCGAGTACGGCGGGGCGCGCCTCGTCCCGGCGTACGACCAGGGCCCAGGTCCAGAGTGGAGCTGGGGCGACGACCGGGCGGCGGGCGAAGTCTCGCGGCAGTGGGGTCGCATCGCGTTTCGGTGAACTGATGACGGGGCGACCCAGGCGGCGTACGTGGTCGTAGAAGGCCGGGCCGGTGATGCCGTGGTCGTCGATCCGGACCACTGAGGCGCCGGTGGCACGTGCGAGCTCCACGGCGTAGATGTTCCACGACGCCCACGCCTCGGTGTCCGCATCGACCAGGACGACCGCGTCCGCAGCACGTACGGCGGACTCGTCGCGGTCCGCGGACACGGCGAACAGACGGTCGACGCCGATCAGCCGGCCGGACAGCTCCTGCTCGGCCAGATCTGTCGCGCGCACCCAGCAGATCGCGAGGTCGATGCTCCCGTCCGCGACCCGCGCCGCCTGCGTGTGCGACGGCATCACCCACGTGTCGACCAGCAACTGCGCGACGCCGGACACCCGCTCCGCCAGATCCGAAGGCCGCCAGCTGACGTACCCCAACCGCACCGGCTCGCTCGCCGCGAACCCTCGCGCCGTACGCCGCAACCCGTCGGCCTGCTCCAGCAACGCCCGTGTCTGCGGCAGCAAGGTCTCGCCGTGGGCCGTCAACGTCACGGTCCGGCGGTCGCGCTCGAACAACCGCACGCCGAGATCGCGCTCGAGTGACTTGATCTGCTGCGACAACGACGGGCCGGCGATGTGCAACCGGGCCGCGGCCCGCCCGAAGTTCAGTTCCTCGGCGACCGCCACGAAGTACCGCAACTGCCGCAGCTCCACGTCTCACAGCGTAGTAGGCGCAGCCTTCCAGCTGGGAGCAAAGCGGTCGTGGAAAAGCTCACATGGTTCGACAACGATCGAAGTACAACAACCTCGGATCAGGAGAACCATGAACTCCCAGAAAGTTGCCGTGATCACCGGAGCGTCCCAGGGCATCGGGGCCGGCCTGGTCACGGCGTACCGCAAGCTCGGGTACGCCGTCGTCGCGAACTCGCGCAGCATCACGCGCTCCGACGATCCGCTGGTGCTGGCCGTCCCCGGCGACATCGCCGAGCCGGGCGTCGGCGCGCGGGTGGTGCAGCAGGGCGTCGACACCTTCGGCCGGATCGACACTCTGGTCAACAACGCCGGCATCTTCGTCGCCAAGCCGTTCACGGAGTACACCGACGAGGACTACGAGCGGATCGCGGGTATCAATCTGCGCGGCTTCTTCGACACCACGCGGCGCGCGATCACCGCGATGCTGGAGAACGGGGACGGCGGGCACGTCGTCAACATCACCACCAGCTTCGCCGAGCACGCCTTCAGCACGGTCCCGGCTGCGCTCGCTGCGCTGACCAAGGGCGGGTTGAACTCCGTCACCAAGTCCCTCGCGACCGAGTACGCCACGCGCAACATCCGCGTGAATGCCGTCTCCCCCGGAGTGATCCGGACGCCGATGCACCCGGAGGAGACGCACGAGTTCCTCGCGGCCCTGCACCCGGTCGGCCGCCTCGGCGAGATCGAGGAGATCGTCGACGCGGTCACGTACCTGGAAGGGGCGAAGTTCGTCACCGGCGAAGTACTGCACGTAGACGGTGGTCAGCAGGCGGGCCACTGACATGAACACCTGGCGCCCAGCGGGACGCGCCACCGACAACAAGCCTTGGCGGTTGGTGGGGCAAGCGGCGGCAGCATTGGCAGGTGGGATGGGGCTCGGGAGGTTTGCGTACACGCCGATCCTGCCGTTGATGCACGCACAAGCGGGTCTTGGCCCGCGCCTCGGAGCGACGCTCGCAACCGCGAACTACGCCGGCTACCTCGCCGGCGCAGTGGCTGCCATCGTCGCCCCGCGGCTGATCCACTCCCGCTGGACGCTCCGTGTTTCCCTTCTGATTCTGTGCGCCACCCTTGCCGCGATGCCGTTGAGCCGGAGTGGATTCCTCTGGCTCAGCCTGCGGTTGATCGCGGGGATCGCGAGCGCACTGGTGTTCGTGATCGCGGTCAGCGCCGTACTCCCCCGTCTGCACAGCCATCACGTCGGCTGGACCTTCGGCGGCATCGGCGCCGGCATCGCCCTGTCCGGTGCCGTACTTGCCGGCGGCAACTGGCGTACGGCGTGGTGGCTAATTGCCCTGCTCACAGTCGCCTGCACCATCCCTGCCTGGAACCTGACCGCGACACCCGTACAACGATCGGCCCGGCACGGAACAGGTTCGCGACACTTCAACGCGCTTCTCGCCAGCTACACCCTGGAAGGCGTCGGCTACATCATCGCCGGCACGTTCCTCGTTGCCGCCATCAACGAAACGGCTTCCGGTGCCGTCGGCAACGGCGCCTGGATCGTCGTCGGCCTCGCCGCGCTGCCGTCGACCGCACTCTGGGCGTCGTTGAGTCGATCGTGGTCACGATCGACGCTCCTGCCGGCAGCGCTCGTCCTCCAGGCGATCGGCGTCGCATTACCGGCCGTCATCCACGGGGTCGCGGCCGCGCTGGTCTCCGCCGCGCTCTTCGGCGCGACGTTCCTCGGCGTCGCCAACCTCGCGATCGCACTCGGCGCCGAACTCCAGGTGCCGCACGCGATCGCTATCCTCACCACCGGCTACAGCCTCGGCCAGATCATCGGGCCGTTGGCCGTCGGTCCCCTGCTCCACCACGGATACCACCAGGCGCTCCTGGTCAGCGCGGGAGTCGTGGCCCTCGCCGCGACCGCCGCGACCCTGGTCCGCCATCAACCGAAGGAACTCACATGAACGACATCCTGTACGACGTCCTCAACCAGTGGAAGTCGGCCATCGACGACCACGACCCGCAACGCGCCGCAGCCCTGTTCACCGAGGACGCAATCTTCCAAGGCCTGCATCCGTACGGCGTGGGACGCGCGGCCGTCGCCGAGTACTACGAATCACAGCCCATCGGACTGTCGCCGCAGTACAAGCTGCTGGAAACCCGTCGCCTCGCCGACGACACGCTGCTCGGCTACCTCGCCGTCGACTTCAGCTTCACCGACCGCCCGGTCGTGCCCGTCAACCTCAGCGTCATCCTCCACCGCACCGGGGATGGCTGGCTCATCTCGCACTACCAGGTTTCCCGGGTGTAGATACTGAGGGCATGACGGTCAAGGAGATGCGGTTGGTGGTCACGGCGGACGACTACGACGAGGCGGTCGCGTTCTACCGCGACGTGGTCGGGCTGCCGGAGCGGGAGTCGTACTCGTCGGCGGACGGGCGGGTGACGATCCTCGAGGTCGAGCGAGCCACGCTCGAGATCGCGGATCCCGCGCAGGCGGACTTCATCGACCGGGTCGAGGTCGGCCGCCGGGTCGCCGGGAAGTACCGGGTCGCGTTCGAGGTGGAGGACTCCGCGGCGACCACGCAGAAGCTGGCCGACGCCGGCGCCACGGTGATCGCCGAACCGACCCGTACGCCGTGGGACTCGCTCAACGCCCGGCTCGAAACCCCTGGCGGCATTCAGCTGACGCTCTTCACCGAACTTGACCTGAAGCAGGCTTGAAGTGTTGGGCTAGGCGCCATGTGGAACATCGAGAGCCTTGATCTGGACGCCTATCTCGCGCGGATCGGGCACGCGCGGGTGGCGCCGTCGGCTGATGCGTTGCGGAGCCTGCACCGGGCGCACGTGCTGGCGATTCCGTTCGAGAACATCGACGTGATCCTCGGGACGCATCCCGGGATCGCGCTCGATGCGATCCAGGCCAAGTTGGTGGGCCGGCAACGCGGCGGGTACTGCTACGAGCACGCTCTGTTGTTCGGCGCCGCGCTCGAACGGCTCGGGTTCGACGTCGTACGGCGGGTTGCACGCGTGCAGCCGCACAAGGCCGGGCCGCGGACGCACGCCCTGCTGAAGGTGGGCGTCGACGGGCAGGAGTTCCTGGCCGACGTCGGTTTCGGGGCAGGCCAGCTGCACCCGACTCCGTTGAAGGACGGCGCCGTGGTGGACCAGGCCGGCTGGGACCATCGACTGACGCTCGACGGTGACGTGTGGACACTGTCGAAGCAGACCGCGGACGGCTGGGTCCCGCAGCATGCGTCGAACGACGAGGCGGTGCGGCCGATCGACTACGAGGTCTACCACCACTACGTTTCGACCCACCCGAAGTCGCCGTTCACCGGTCGCCCGGTAGTGATGCGGGTGGCCGACGGCGTCGTACGACGACTCGTCGGCAACACCCTCACCATCGAGTACGCCGACGGCCACACCACGGAGCGCACCGTCCCGCCGCAGGACCTCCCCGACGCACTCGCATCCCTCGACGTCCACCTCAGCGACGAAGAGATCGACCGCCTGGAAGCGGTTGTTTAGACGTGCTGGTGTCTGGGGGTTTCGGTGCGGAAGGACTCGCCGAGTTCGGCGGCCAGGCCGAAGTAGTGGCGGAAGTTGTAGATGAGGGGGGACCAGGCTCCGGGGTCGACGTGGGAGGTTCCTGGTACGACGATGTGTTCGTCGGCGTGGACTCGCAGGACCCGGGCCTGGGCGATCAGGAAGTTGCCTTCGGCATCTAGATCGGCCTTGGCGACGGTGGCCTCGAACTGGATCGGGCATTCGGCCACGCGGGGTGGTACGACGAGTTCGGAGGCGACCGGCGTCAACCCGGCGGCGGCGAACTTCTCGCGTTCGAAGCGGAAGCGGTCCTGCTTGTGCGAGGGGACCGGATTGCGGCCGGTCAGCCCGGCGATGCGCTCGACGGCTTCCCACTGCGCCGGTGACGGGAAGTTGATGACCACGTCCGGACGGGAGCGCAGGTTGACTGCGGTCTGTCCGGACACGCCGACACCGAGGACTACGACGTCGCCGAGGGCCCACGCGGACGACATCGGCGCGAGGTTGACGGTGCCGTCCTCGTTCAGGGTGCTGAGGAGCGCTACCGGCGTACCGACGTACAGGATGGACGGTTCGATGGTCAGATGAGTCATGTGAATCGACAGTAGGCACGGGACGTTTCGGCCGGCGCCTAACTGTCGGCGAGGCATGATGGGCGGTATGAGTGCCGAGGGTGAGGAGCTGGCCGGCTGGGCGCGGATGCTCGCGGACGGGACCCGGGCGACGGTCTGCCTGGCGTTGCTCGACGGGCGGGCCTGGACGGCGACCGAGCTGGCCAAGCTGGCCAAGGTGTCGCGGCCGACGATCAGCGAGCATCTCAACCTGCTGGTGAACGGCGGTCTGCTGACCGAGGTGCGGCAGGGCCGGCATCGCTACGTGAAACTCGCCGGACCGGACACGGCCGAGTTGATCGAAGGGCTCGCCGCGCTGGCGCCACGACGTACCCAGGTCGCGAACAGCTTGTCCGCGGTGAGCAAGCGGGACGCGTTCGCGCGGGCGAGGACGTGCTACGACCATCTGGCCGGGAAGCTGGGTGTCGCGCTGGCCGATGCGATGACCGAGCGCGGCCTGATCGACTGGTCGGACGGGATCGCGCTGACGCCGGAAGGCCAAGCCTGGCTGGAAGATCTCGGCGTGCAGGTCGAGGTACGGCGCGGGCGCCCCGCCGTCCGTTCCTGCCTGGATGTGACCGAACGACGGCCGCACATCGCCGGCGCGGTCGGCGCGGCGTTATGTGCGCACGCTTTGCACCACGGATGGGTGACGCATATACCAGGCGGGCGTGCGCTGAAGGTGAACGGCGCAGTACAAGCGTTTGGACTCTCGTCCGGAGTCTGAGAATCGTGAGAGGGAACACGCTTTCAAGAGGCGCTCGGCGGCGATTGCACCTAGCCTTCGGCCATGACTGAGTTCGAGCCCGGCACCGAGCTGGTGTCCCGTCTCCCTCTGCCCAGCCATGTGGTCGTCCTCGCGGACGGACAGTGGCGTCGCGGCTGGCTGATCGGCCGCGACCATGAGGAGACGGGATGGACCGCCCTGGTGCAGTACGAGGGCGACGACGGTAACGAGCGGACGGAACGCCTGCCGGCGGACCGGATCGCCTTGCCCGAGTCGAACGGCACGGAGAGAGCGTCCTAGGGAGGGAACGCGACACGAAGGCCCCCGGGTGAGCATCACCGGGGGCCTTCGTGGGTAACGCTGCCGTGGCGCCTCAGACGAACGAGAGAAACCCGCCCCAGGCCCTTCGGGCGGTTGACCTGGGACGGGATCCTCAGTGGCGTTACACACGGTGTATCGCTGATGACGGCCTGAGTGTTACAGGATCCCCGGAAGTTTCTTCCAGTCAGGTCACGGCACGGCACCGCGTCTGTACAGCACGTATCCGTGCGGCGACCCCGGTGCACGTCCCTGAACACCGGGGTCTGGATCGGCGGCCTCTCGAGCGACAACCGTTCGTGACCTTCAGGTGCCCCGACAGCCGGTGATCATTCGTGCTCAGAACCGACTCAGAAATGAACGGCCAGCAGGACCCGGCCGGTTTCGGAACTCCGGATGTCCAGAGCGCGGATCTCACTGCGCTGCAGCTTCGTCGTGGCCGCCGGTTTCACCGTCGTACCGGGAGACGAGGTCCAGCTCGCGATCAGCTGCGCTTTGCCGGACGAGTCGGTGACGTACAGCTCGTAGCCCCGGGCGCGTTCGCTCGGCGTCGCGAGCTCGTCGTACCGGCAGCTGATCTCGATCGTCGTACCCCAGCGCTCCGGCACCAGCCGGGCGTCCGCGGACAGTTTGCTGTTGACGGTCTGTGCGAGTACGACGTAGTCGCCCGGCGGCTCGTTGTGCGACAGCGGAATCGCGATCACCGCGCCGATCGCGGCGGCGGCGACGGCGACCCCGGTGATCAGCGCACCGAGCCGGATCCGTTGCTTGCGCCGATCGCGCCGGACATTGCGGACCAGACCAGGCAGCAGGTTCGGCGGGGCGGCCGTGACGGTGGCCAGGGCCCGCTCGGCCGGGAGCGCGGCGAGTACGCCAGGCACTCCGGCCAGGGACGCCACCTCGGCCGAGCACTCGGCACAGGTCTGCAGATGCTCCTCGTACGCATGCCGATCCTTCGCGGACAACACCCCGAGCAGGTATGCCGCATCCCAGTCCCGGTACGGGTCGCTCACTGACTCGTCACCCCCTTTTCCTGCAGCGCGAGCTTCAGCGCGCGCAGCCCGTAGTGCAGCCGCGACTTGACGGTGCCTGACGGGATGTCCAACTCCGCGGCGATGTCGGTGACGGTACGGCGGCCGTAGTACGCGCGAACGATCACCTGCCGATGTTCTTCCGACAACTGTGCCAGCGATTCAGCCACCAGCCACGCGTCCAGTACGGCGTTCGCGTGGTCGGCGCTCGGGTTCTCCGGGAGGTCGTCGCTGGCGACCTCCCGGCTGACCCGGGCGCTGCGCCGGTCGTCGATGACGAGATTGCGTGCCACCGTGAACAGCCAGGCCCGGGCCCCCGCCTCGTCCTCGGACAGGATGTGCGGCCGGCGCCACGCCCGGAGCAGGGTCTCCTGGACGACGTCCTCGGCCAGCCGGTCGTCGCCGGTCAGCCGGACGACGAACCGCCACAGCGCGGGAGCGTGCACATCGTGCAGCTCACGCAGCAGCGTCGCCCGGTCGTCGGCCATCGGCGCTCCTGCTCTGTCGGACATCGCTCAGTTGGCTGCTGCGGTCGGCTGCTGTGCTGCGGTTCCGGCTGCCGCTCTCGCCCCCATTCTGCACAGGAAGCAAAGCACCCGCCTGGTGCACGCTGCACTTGGCTCAACCATGAGTGACTTGAAGATCACACTCTGAATCGCTGGCCTTCGTGCTGGCGAATTGGTACCCGCGGGTGGCGGCCAGCAGACCGGCTCCCCACACGACGTACGCCGGCACGGCCACCCAGAAGAAGCTGTCCGGCAGCGCGATATCGGCGAAGATCGGCTCGCCCTGAACCACGGCGACGATCATCTGGATCAGACCGACACCGAAGTACGCCGACATGCCGGCGCCGATCACGTAGCCCGGAAGCAGCAGCATCCAGCGCGGGAAGCGGCGGCCGATCGGGCTGACCAGCAGGAAAGGCAGAGCGGTGCCGACCAGCAGGAAGCCGCCCTGGAAGATGATCACCGACCGATTGCCGCCGAACGGCGTCTGCCCGAAGCCGACCACGGCCTGCGCACCCAGTCTGGTCAGGCAACCGACGACCGCCAGACCTGCGCCCGTCACGGCCACCCACGGCGGCCAGGCCTTGGGCGTCGGTTGATGAGCTCTTGCGATGAGGGCGAGCAGGACCGCACCGGCTATTGCGCCGAGTCTGCAGAGCATTCCGAGGGGATCGAACGGGATGCCGAGCCCGGGCAGCACAGCGGCGACGAGGTCGAGAAGGATGAACCCGGCTGCTGCGAGCCAGCCCGCGGCCAGCAGCCACAGCAGCTTCGGCCGGATCGTGATCACCGCAAGGGCGGTGATCAGACAGCCGACGACGGCAACCCAGTTCGGAACCAGTAGATCGTTGCCGGGCAGCTTCCACCCGGGTGCGTGACCGGTCGCGAACCAGATCCGCAGCACGCCGTACGCCGCTGCCCATGCCAAGACTGCTCTTCTCATGCAGTCAGTCTGTTGAGCCCTGGTGGCGACCGGATCACCCGCGCGAGGGAACGGTCTCCACCCTTAGCGTGAAGCGTGGATCTGCTGCAGGATGCGGATGAACGTCTTGCGGTCGACCAGGGGAACCGCTTCGAGGACCTGTTGCTCCTGGGCCTGGATCCCCCTCCGGACCGCACGGCGTACCCGGCGGCCTTCGGGCGTGATCGAGAGCAGGCGGACGCGGCGGTCGTCGGGGTCGGGAGTGCGCTCGATGAGGCCGGCCTGCTGGAGCTCGTCGAGGGTCCCGATGATGCGGGACTTGTCCGCTCCGATCGCCTCGGCGAGCGCGGCCTGGGTACGGACCGGGGTGTCGTCGAGGGCCGTCAGCACCGAGTAGCCCCACATCGAGACGTCGTGGGCGGCGAGCACCGGCAGTTCGATCGCGATCAGCTTCCGCACCAGCGGATACAGCATCGCAGCCAGATCGGGGCGCTCGGTTGCCATAGTTGAAAAGGTAGCACTGGCGCAATCATATGCGAGGGCTTACGATATGCGTATGCCTACTGTTGATTACGTCTCGCTGGACGCCGAAGCCGTCCGGACCAGCATTGAGCTGGTCACCACCGTCACCGATGCCGACCTGTCCAAGCCGACCCCGTGCCGGGCCTGGACTCTGTACGGTCTGCTCGCCCATATGGCCACCCAGCACTACGGATTCGCGGCCGCCTCCCGCGGTGAGTCAGACCCCGCCATCTGGAAGGTCCGCGACCTCGGCGACGACCCGGTGAAGGCGTACGTCGAGTCCGCCGAGCACGTCCTGGACGCGTTCGCGCAGCCCGGCGTCGTGGACCGTGGGTTCCCCCTCCCCGAGTTCGGGACCGACGTACCGTTCCCAGGGGCGCAGGCGATCAGCTTCCACTTCATCGACTACGTCGTCCACAGCTGGGACGTCGCGAAGTCCATCGGCAAGACGGTGACCTTCGAGCCCGCCACGCTCGAGGCCGCCACCGCGGTGGCCCAGGTCGTGCCCAGCGGCGACATCCGCCGCGCTCCGGGTACGCCGTTCGCGGTCGACATCCCGTGGTCCGGCGACGAAACACTCGACCGCATCATCGCCTACCTGGGCCGCAACCCCAACTGGCCGAACTGACTTCAGCCGCCCCTCGACGGATCCGGCGGCGACGCAACCTCATACCTCAACGTCGCGCAGGCTCCGACAACTCGGCCGGCTACTGGAGATTGCCGATCCAGTCGCCGGTCTCGAGGCGGCGGAGGCTGGTTTCGAGGTCGAGGGAGAGCCAGCCGGCGAGCTGTGGATGGGTGGGGTGTTGCCACAGGCCGTAAGGGCCGCGCAGCGTCTCCAGGTAGTCGACCAGGTCATGGACCCGGCGGTCCTGTGGAGCGACGCCGCAACGGGACGCGAGGTCCAGCAAGAAAGCGAGGTCGTGGGTGACGTAGAACGTGATCTGCCCCATGGCCCGCTCGAGCCCGACCAGGCGGGACACCTCCCAGCCGAGGGTCGACGCGTCCCGGGACTCGCGGTAGAGGAGGTGGTCGACGCCGGTCCGGGCGGCGTCGGATCGCCGTCGTTCGGGGTGCAATGCCAGGCAGGCGACGGCGCCGGTCGTCGCCGATCGGCAACCGAGTCCGCGGGTCAGCCTGCGGTACTCCTTCTCCGGCGGGATCGGACCGCCGGCCTGTCCGAGGTCGGCCTTCGGGCCCGCCGGCCAGGATCCGTCCTCGAGGCGGACGCCGAGGAGCCATTCGTACGCACGCTCGGCACGAGGATCGGTGGCAAAACCAGCGGCGGCGATCCCCCGCAGCGGTACGACGGTTTGCATGGTGACGAACCGCGGACCCTCGATCGGGCCTTTGCCTGCAGGTGAAGGCGACCACGAGCCGTCCGGCTGTTGAAGGCCGAAGAGCGACTCGACCGCAGCACCCATGGCAGGCCCTCGGTAACCGAGATAGGCGAGCCGGCAGAGCAGGTAACCCATGGACTGGGTTTCAGCTGCCGCAAGCTGCGCGACGAGTACGTCGATCTCCGGGCTCCGGTCAATCTCAGCGCGCCATGCAGTGACCTCTGCGTCCTGGTCGTCGGCGCCGTCCAGCTCCCGGGCGGCTCGCCACCGCAACGACGGGGACGGGTCTCCGAGCAACAGCGTGCCGATGTTCATCGCAGCACCCCGGCAAGATGAGGTGCGGTGGAGGTGCCGGCTTGGGCGAGCGCTTCGGGTGAGCCCTCGAAGACGATCCGGCCACCGTCCGGTCCCGCGCCCGGTCCGAGCTCGATCAGCCAGTCACAGGCCGCGAGCAAGGC
The DNA here is from genome assembly GCF_036226565.1 of Kribbella sp. NBC_00709. Classification (GTDB taxonomy): domain Bacteria; phylum Actinomycetota; class Actinomycetes; order Propionibacteriales; family Kribbellaceae; genus Kribbella. Next base: position 3,830,965 of record NZ_CP108996.1, on the reverse strand, counting down.
CGGATCGTGCTCGACGACGAGCACATTGTTGCCAGCAGCAACGAGTGCGTCGAGCGTACGGACGAGCACTGCGACGTCGGTGGTGTGGAGGCCGACAGTAGGTTCGTCCAGCACATACAACGCCGTTGCCTTCGTCGGGCGGGCGAACTCCTTCGTCAGCTTGAGCCGCTGCGCCTCGCCGCCCGAGAGGCTCCAGCCCGGCTGGCGCAGGACGAGGTACCCCAGCCCGAGTTCGACGGCGGCCCCGCCCACTCGGCGTACCGCGTCGATGTCGCCCCACTGGTCGACCAGCTCGGCGATGGTCAGGGTCTCGATATCGGCGAGACTCCGGCCTCGCAGGAGCAAGCCGGCGGCCTCGCGGCGGTACCCGGATCCGCCGCAGGCCTCGCAGGTCTGGCGCACCGACGGCAGGAACGACATGTCCTGCTGCCACACCCCTTTGCCCTTGCAAGCGTCGCAGCGATACGTCAGGTCCTTGATCGTGATGCCCTGCTCGACGGCCGCCTCGCTCGCGGCGAACTCCTTCCGGACGGCGCCGATGAGCCCGAGGAACATCCCCGGTGACGTGATCTCGGCGCGGGACTGGTCGGCCACAATCGTCCGGGTCGGCGCATCGGAGATGGCGTCGTGATCGCCGGGCCGGACGCGGACCGCACCACGACCAGGAATGTTGGTCTTCGGTCGACTCAGGCCCAGCGCGATCGTGTCGACGACGAGCGACGACTTACCCGATCCGGACACACCACAGACGCCGACCAGTACGCCGAGCGGGACGCGGACGTCGAGGCCGTCGAGGTTGTTCTCCCGTGCTCCACTGACCTGCATCCAGTCCGTCGGCTCCCGACGCTGATCCCGGTACGTCGCTGGGGCCTGTCCGTCCAGAACCGCCAGCGTCACCGACTGCGGGCTGTCCAGACTGACCACGCGACCGCCCGATCGCCCGGGACCAGGGCCGATCTCGATCACGTCGTCGGCCGCGCGAATGACGATCGGGTCGTGCTCGACGGCGATGACGGTGTTGCCGGCGGCGCGTAACTCGGTCAGCGTCCGCGCCAGCGCGGTCACCTCCGAGGGATGCAGACCTCGGGAGGGTTCATCGAGCAGTACCGTCATACCGACCAGTCCGTCGCCGAGCACCGATGCCAGTTTGATGCGTTGCGCCTCGCCGGCCGACAGCGTCCACGTCGACCGGGTCAGCTCGAGGTACCGGAGCCCGACGGCACGGAGGAACCCGAGCCGATGCAGCGCGACGGTCCTGGCGTCTGCCGCCTGTCGATCGTCGGGCTCTTCCATCGACGCAAGGAGGTCCTCCAGGTCGGCGAGCGGGGTTGAGAAGAGCTCATCCCGCCCACGTCCCTCGACGCGGATCGCCAGGTACGGCGGACGGAGGCGCCGACCGCCGCACTCCCGACAGGGAAACACGGTCGAGTCCTCGCCCCCGACGTCGTTCACGGCCCACGCGTTCAACCCGCGCCAGGACCCGTCGCCGTACAGCACGGCGTGTTGGGCCTCGTCACTCAACGCCTTCCAGGGGGTGCGGTCCAGGTCGAACCGGTAGCGCTCGGCCAGCGACCGCATCGGCGGCTCCTCGCCGCGGGTGGTGCCGAACCAGGCCAGCCTGCCGCCGAAGACGCCGCCGAAGAGGGGCGCATCCGGGTCCACGATCAGTTTGGAGAAGTCGAGCTCGCGCTCGACTCCGAGTCCCAGGCACTGCGGGCAGGTCGACACCGGTGACCCCACCAGATGTCGAGGCTCGATCGGCACCGCGCAGGTCCCGCAGTCGTCACAGATCCACGCTGCTTCCGGCTTCGGCGACGTACGGCGTACCGCGTCGTTGCCGCAGGCAAGACAGGTACGGACGCCTGCTCGGGCGATGATCACGGCGAGCAGGCGGTCGAGATCGGTGGACCGGCCAACGGTCACCCGGTCGGCATCCCAGACGTAGAAACCCGGCCCGTTCCCGTCGAACGCCAGGCCCGACGGGTCGATGCTCATCGTCGGGCCCAGTCCGGTGAGCGAGTCGACCGGAGCTTCCGGTCCCTCGCGGACCGACTGGCGCTCGTAGACCGAGAGGCATTCGAGCAACCGCCTGGTCGCCTCAGCCTCGAGTACGTCGTGAACCAGCGAGGACTTGCCCGAACCCGAGACGCCTGTGACAACGGTGAATCGCCCTTTGGCGAAGTCGACGTCGACGTCCTGCAGGTTGTGGGCGCGGGCGCCACGTACACGGATCGCATCGCTGGAGCGTCGGTCGGAGCGCGGCTTGGCGCGTGGACGTATCCGCGGCCGCGTTTCGGCAAGTGGTGGACCGCAGTGCTGCAGGCATCCGCCGTCAGGACCACCGCCCGGGCCCAGATCGATCTGCCAGTCGGCGGCGGCGATCACGTCAGGCTGGTGCTCGACGACGATCACTGTGCAGCCGCTGTCCGTGAGCCTGTCGAGTACTGCGAGGAGCCGGTCCAGGTCGCCCGGGTGCAGACCTGTCGTTGGCTCGTCGAGCAGCACGAGGTCGCCGGTCCGCGCCTTGGCCACCTCGCGAGCCAGCCGCACGCGTTGAGCCTCCCCGCCGGAAAGACTCGGGGACGGTTGCCCCAGCGTCAGATAGCCGAGCCCGACCTCCTGCAGGGACTGCAAGATGCGGGTCACCGGCGGGTGCTCGACGAACACCGCGGTCGCCTCGTCGACGCTCAGCGCCAGCACATCGGCGATCGACAGCCCCGCCCAGGTCGCCTCTAGGACCTCCGCCCGGAAACGCTGGCCGTCGCAGGCCTCGCACGGAACCCAGATCGGCGCCAGGTAGCTCAGTCCAATCGCGACTGACCCCATCCCCTCGCAGTCCGGGCAGGCGCCCTCGGCCCGGTTGAAGGTGAAGTCCGATGTGGGACGTCCGGTCTCGTCCGCGAAGACGTCGCGGATCCGGTCGAGCACCTTCGTGTACGTCGCCGGATTCGATCGCGGGTTGTTGCCCAGCGGTGCCTGATCAACCGCACGAGCCCGGATCGCGGGTGCGTCGAAATTCGTGCACCCGACCGGCCCGTGCTCGCGCAAGGACGCCAGCAGTACTTCGTGGGAAAGGGTGGTCTTGCCTGCTCCTGACGGCCCGGTGATCACCGTCAGCGATCCGAGCGGGACGTCGCAGTCGACGCCGCGGAGGTTGCGCAGATCCGCCCCGGTAACGCGGATCCGCTCCTCGGATACCGGTCGCCGAGAACGATTCCGGCGAGCGCCGGCGGAGAAGCTGACCCCCGACGCCGTACCGGCCCGCCACAGATCTGCTGGCGGGCCTTGGAAGACCAGTCGTCCCCCGGCGCCTCCACCGCCGGGGCCGATCTCCACGACCTCGTCGGCCATGGCGACGGCCAGCGGATCGTGTTCGACCATCAGCACCGGCCCGGGCAGCGCGGCGATCGCGTCGAGCAGTCGGCCGAGATCGCTGTGGTGCAAGCCGATGGTCGGCTCGTCGAGGACGTGGAGCAGGTCTTCGAGACGCCCCGAGAGCACGACCGCGAGCCGGGTACGTTGCGCCTCACCGCGCGACAGCGTCGGCATCGGCCGGTCGAGAGCGACGTACCCAAGGCCCAGCTCTTGCAGCGGACGCAGGCGTCGCAGCAACTCGTCCTGGATGCGGCCAGCGCGCGGCCCGACTGGGAGTTGCTGCATGAATTCAAGGACCTCGGTCACCGATCGAGCGGTCAGCTCCGGCAGCGTGACGCCGGCGATGCGGTGCGACGAGGTGTCGTTGTCGCCGCGGAACGCCGACGGTGCAAGCGGCCGGATCCACGCGCCGCATTGCGGGCAGATCGGCGCCCGCAGTACCGGCGTACCGCCGAGCAGGACCTCGGGTCTGCCCAGTGCGTCGGCCTGCTCCAGAGCGGACCGGACCTCAGCCGCTGACTGGCCGGTGTGAAGAGTGGCCACTCGAACGATGACGTCATGAGGCGACGCCGGGTCGAGCTTGGGAACGCGGCTTGCCGCCCACGGCCGTCCGTCGACGGTGACGTGGGCGAACTGACCTCGGATACCTGCGAGCAGGCGCGCGTGACTGCCGACCAGCCCTCGTACGAGCGCGACCTCGACGTCGAGCTTGTCCTCGCGAGCCAGGAGGTCCAGCGCGGTCGTGAGGCGCTCCTCGGCGGAGAGCGCGCGGACCGGCAGGTGGCAGCGGGGACATTCGACCTCGGCGAACCGTGAGTACAGGATCCGCAAGAACGGATGCAGACCGACCGATGTCGCCACGGTCGAGGCCGGGTTCCGGTTGAGGACGTTCTGGGCGACGGCCACCGCCGGCCCGAGCCCCTCGATCCGCCGGACCTGTGCGGCGGGAACCCGCGCCCCGTTCCCACCGAGTGCCAAGGATTCGACGAACCGGCGACGCGCCTCGGCGTACACCACGTCGAACGCCAACGACGACTTACCCGACCCCGACACACCAACGACAGCGGTCAGCCCCGGCCCGAACGACACATCGACATCGCGCAGATTGTGCTCAGCCGCACCCTGTACGTCGAGGAACCGCTCGCCCCTCGGGCCACGACTGCGCCCGGGCGCACCGTCTCCCGCGACTCGGCTCACCCCGCCATCCTTGCAGCCGATGGCGTCAAGCGGTCGTGACGCGGTGGAGCTCGATGTGGTCCTTCCGGGCGACGACCAGCCAGTTTTCGGAGACGTCGGCGAGCATTACGCCTTGCAGATTCGGCGAGCACGGTGCGCCGGTGCGGTCCACCGCGACCGTTCCGGCGAGGTAGTCGTTGTCTTCACTTTCCTGCGTGGTGCCGTAGTCGCCCCAGATATACGGCCCGACGCCGTAGGCCGCGGTGAACTCCAGGCCCTTGGGCCGGTGCTTTCCCTTTGTCGGCGAGCCTTTGGGCAAGGTCTGGGTGACGAAGCCGTTCGGGCCCTTGGCCCACCACGCGACCCCGCTGTCCCACACGAGCAACGGTGGATCGCTCGCCACCACATTCGGCGTGGCATCGGTGCCGTAATCGAGTGGCTTGCCATCGGACAACCGGATCAGGTCGAGATCCTTGCGGTCCGCGTGCTTCAGCACGGTGTGGTCCGCGGCCGTTCCCCTGTGTTCGTACGGTCCACGCGACTGATGCGTACCGGTCCAGCGAGCCTTTCCGGTCCGCGCATCCCGGACCTCCATGTGCCAGGACGCCGCCGTCCGCTTCACGACGACGACCGAGTTCCCGTCACCTGAGACTCCGATGGCGTCTGCGTCACGCCACAGCTCGTCGCCGGTCTTGGCGTCGAGCGCGATCGTGGTCGGCGGCCGGGTCTTGTCCGGCCAGCCCGGGCCGAACGGCGCGCTGACGGTCGCGAGTACGACGGACTCGGCCACTGCTGTGACCATCGTGCGATCGGTCGACGGCGTCGCCCCGGCCCGAAAACCCCAGACCGGATTGCCGGTCCGGACGTCGATGCCGACGACCCCACTCGCCGCGGCGCCCTTCGGTGCAGACGCAACGGGAACCGGCAGGATGTCACCGGCGGCCCGGACCGTCGGGCCCTGGATCAGCGTGGACGAATACCCCAGAAACCCTGGCCCGACAACAGAAACCCAGACGTCCCCCAGCTCAGGGGCCGATACCGGCTTCGTGCCGTCCATCACCCATTTCTTCGCGCCGTCGGCCGCATTGAAGCAGGCGACGCGAGCGTTCGCCGTACCGGTCCCGTCAGCGACGACGACTGCATCGCCCACCAGTCGTACCCGCCCTGGCACAGCCACCCACGGCGTCACCACCGGCTCCTGCCAAACCTTCTCGAGCTTCAACTTCGGCGCGGCCTTGTCCGCGGTCTTCGAACACGCCACCAGCAACGGCGCAGAGGCAACAGCAAGAAGAACAGTCCGACGACGTACGGTCACCGCCCGACCGTAACGCCCTCCGGGGTCCAGCAGGCACGGCCAGGTGGCCCACGGAAAGTGCCTCCGAATGGCCTGGCGGGCGCGGGCCATGGCTGTCTACCGTCGAAGAGAACCATCCCAACGACCACTGGAAGGATCGTCATGCGTGCCATCATTGTCCAGGCCCGCGACGCCGACGACTACGGGCTGTCCTTGACCAAGCTGCCCGACCCCCGCGCCGCCGAGAACGACGTCATCGTCGAGGTCCATGCCGCCGGCTTCCTCCGAGGCGAGCCGGAATGGCCCAGCACCTGGACCGACCGCGCCGATCGCGACCGCACACCGAGCGTCCTCGGCCACGAACTGTCCGGCGTAGTCGTCGAGCTCGGCTACGGCAGCACTGGGCTCACGATCGGCCAGCGGGTCTTCGGCCTGACCGACTGGGCCCGCAACGGCTCACTCGCCGAGTACGCCGCCGTCGAAGCCCGCAACCTGGCTCCGCTCCCCGCCGACGTCGACCACGTCACTGCGGCCGCTGTGGTGATGCCCGGACTGACAGCCTGGCAAGCCCTGTTCGACCACGCTCACCTGCAAGCAGGCCAAAGCATCCTCATCGACGGCGCGGGCGGCTCCGTCGGATCGGTCGCCGTACAGCTCGCCCGCGAGACCGGAGCCCACATCATCGCCACCGGCCGCGCTGCCGACCGAGACCTGGCCAACTCCCATGGCGCCAACGAGTTCCTCGACCTGGACAGCGACCGCGTCGAGGACGCCGGTGAGGTCGACGCAGTCTTCGACGTCATCGGCGGCGAAATCCGCGACCGCTCCACCGCCCTACTCCGACCCGGCGGCACCCTCGTCACGGTCGCCGACCCACCAACCGTCCACCCAGACAACGGCCGCTCAATCTTCTTCGTCGTCGAGCCCAACCGCGACCAGTTGACCCAGCTGGCCACCCGCCTCCGCGACGGCAGACTCACCCCGCTCGTCACGGCCGTCCGCGACCTGGACGCCGTACCGGCCGACTTCGCAGAACACACCCGCGGCAGGACCATCATCAAGCTGAAATGACTGGGGTTGTCGAATTCTGGGTGGTGGGTTCGTGGAGAGGGCAACCGGACCTAACAAGGTCCCAGGCTCAAGGAGAACCGCGATGAACGACCAGGCCAGGCGAGCCACCAGACCATTCCGATTCGGGGTCGTTGCGCCGATCGGTGCTGACCTGCCGGCGTGGCGGGACCGCGTGCGCCGCATCGCCGACAGCGGCTACTCAACGTTGCTGATGCCCGACGTTCCTACGTGGCAACCAGCGATCGGCCCCACGCTGGCAACCGCGGCGGCGCTCGCTGACCTGCGGGTCGGCTCCTGGGTCTACGCCGCGGCTCTCCGCGAACCCTGGAGTACAGCTTGGGAGGCCCACTCGCTCTCGGTGCTCACGGAAGGCCGGTTCGAAATGGGCATCGGCGCCGGCCGGCCCGGGATCGAAGTCGAACTGGGTCTACCTGTCGTCTCCCCGGCTGCGCGTCGCGCCAGGATGCGCGACACCGTGGCCGCCCTGCGTTCGTTCGACGGTCCCGATCTGCACACTCCGGTCGTCATGGCGGTGAGCGGACCGAAGTCGCAAGCGCTGGCGTTCGAAGTCGCTGACGCCGTCACGTTCGTACTCTCGACGGAAGACGATCGAGCCGAAACCACGAACCGGGTACGCGACTTTCCTGCCGGACGCGACATCGAACTCGGCCAGCACATCGCCGCGGTCGGTGACGGCGTCGCTCGGTTCATGGCGGCGCCCAACCTCGACACCGCGGCGCTTCGCGCGGCCGACTCGCTCGTCATCCTTCCGAGTGACCCCGCGGCAGCCGCCGAAGAAATCCAACGCCGTCGCGAGGAGATCGGCTTCTCCTACTTCGTCATCGGCGCCGACTTCGCCGACACGCTCGCCCCCGTCGTGGCCGAGCTGGCCGGACACTAAGCGCCGTACTCGCTTGAAAGCGGTGTTCGCCCTGGTCCCAGCCGTCTTCAACGGCCTCAACCACACATCCGAAATCGGCTTCCAGTTCCTCCTCCTGGGCGAATAGCAACCCCACTGCTTCGGTAGCTGCTCAGAGTCCGAGGCGGGTCTACGCCCAGGCGGGATCACGGCCGGTCAAGCCGAGGATGCGGTCCAACGTGGGCGCGCCGGCCGGCACCGCGATCTGCGGTCCGTACATGCCCATCTCCCGCCCCTGCTCCACGCCGGCGAACATCGTGTCGTGCAGGTGCGCCAGCAGGTCAGCGGGCAGTTCCAGCCGCTGCCCGGTCGCGACCGCCAGGTCCCAGCCATGCACGGCCAGCTCGCCGACGATCATGTCGCCCATGACAGACGCGGGCAGCAGCTGCGGCGTGCCCATGCTCGTCTCGCCGTCCCAAGCGCTCGGCGGCGCCCACGACGACGAGATGTCGTCCAGCAGAGTGAGCAGGCGGCCGCGCCAGTCGCCGGCTGCCAGATCCACCTCGGCCTCGGCGGTCGCCGGCTGCGGAACGGACTCCTTGCGGCCGGCGCCGGCGAGCGACGGGCCCCAGAACAACAGGTGGTTGACCAGGCTCCGCACGTCATAGTCCGTGCATGGAGTCTTGTTGGCGAGCTGGTCGTCGGTGATGGTACGGGCGACTGCGACCATGGCTTCGGCCGCGTTGGAAAGGTGTGACATGGCGGCGATGCTAGGCGGCGCCGGCCCGAGGGGTATTGAACAAAGACGACATACACTCTGCCGGGTGGGACGCGACATTCGTGAGCAGGCGAGTGCGTGGAGCAGGTATCAGCGCCACACGTTCCACCGCCCGTCGCCGGCGCTCGTGCCATGGGTGGAGCGTTACTGGGAGGCTCGTTGGGACTACGCCGAGCCCTACCGGCAGAAGATCGTGCCGTACCCGAACGTGCACCTGTCGTTCGGCGCCGGCCGCGCGGACGTCAACGGCGTATGCAGCCGCTACCAGATCAAGGTCCTCGAGGGCCGCGACCACGTCTTCGGCGTCGCGTTCCGGCCTGGCGCCTTCCGCTCGTTCCTCGGCGCCTCCGTCTCGACGATCACCAACCGCGTCGTACCAGCGACCGAGGTGTTCGGCCCGGACCTGCCCACCGCGCTCGACGTACCGTCTATCGATGCGTTCCTGCTGAAACACCTGCCGGACGACGACACCCGGGTGCGCCAGGCGATAGCCGCGGTCGAGCTGATCGCCAAGGACAAGGCCGTGACCAGGGTCGAACGCCTCGCCGGTGGCCTGGGGCTGAGCATGCGGGGGCTGCAACGGCTGTTCGCGGAGTACGTCGGCATCGGCCCGAAGTGGGTGATCCGCCGCTACCGCCTGCACGAGGTAACCACACGGATGGCCGACGGCGGCGCGATCGACTGGGCCGCGCTGGCGGCGGACCTCGGCTACGCCGACCAAGGCCACTTCATCCGCGACTTCAAAACCATCTTCGGCGAACCACCAACCTGGTACGCGCAACGCTATTAAATCCGGCCCCGGTGCGGGCTTTGGAGTCTCTACTCAAGCCGGCCCCCGTCACGAGGTCCACACCGGCGTAAACGAACACCTGACGCGAGTTGCCCCAACGGCGAACGTGCCCAAGTTGGCCCTGCTTCGGAGGCATCCGAGACGTCTATCCACTGACAGACACGTCGAGCGAGTGCGCCCACTTCGGCAAAACCCCAGGTCAGAAGTAGTAGGCCCCGTGGTGTTGTGGCTCAACACATCCCGGACGGGTGTCTCACGACATACCGGACTGATGTCTCAGGACATGGGAGACAGCGGTGTTGATGTTCGGGCATGTCGAAGGCTCGGTTGGTGATCACCGCGATCACGGTGGAGAAGCGGTCCGTTGCCGAGGTGGTCGCCGAGTACGGCGTGGCGCGGTCGTGGCTGTACGAGCTGCTGGCGCGGTGGCGGGCCGAGGGTGAGGCGGCGTTCGAACCGCGGTCACGGCGGCCAAAGACCTCACCGCGAGCCACACCGGCGGCGACGGTCGAGTTGGTGCTGGCGTTGCGCAAACAGCTGACCGAGCAGGGCCTGGACGCTGGCGCGGACACGATCGGCTGGCACCTACTGCACCACCACGACACCGTGTTGTCGCGTGCCACGATCCACCGGATCCTGACCCGGCACGCCGCCGTCGTTCCCGACCCCGGGAAGCGGCCCAGATCGTCGTACCTACGGTTCGCCGCCGAGCAACCCAACGAGTGCTGGCAGTCCGACTTCACCCACTACCGCCTCGCCGCCCCAAGCGGCCGGCCCGGCGCGGATGTGGAAATCATCAGCTGGCTGGACGACCACTCCCGCTACGCCCTCCATGTCACCGCCCACCCGCGGATCACCGGCACGATCGTGACCAGCAGCTTCCGTGAAACCGTTGCACTACAGGGGATCCCGGCCTCCACACTCACCGACAACGGCATGGTCTACACCACTCGGTTCTCCGGCGGCAAGGGTGGCCGCAACGGCCTCGAGACCGAACTGCGGCGCCTGAACATCACCCAGAAGAACTCCCGCCCCAACCACCCGACGACCTGCGGGAAGGTCGAGAGGTTCCAGCAGACACCCAAGAAATCGCTCCGCGCCCAACCCGTCCAACCCGCCACGATCACCGAACTCCAGGCCCTGCTCGACGCCTTCGTCGACGAATACAACCACCGCCGACCGCACCGGTCCCTGCCACACCGAGCCACCCCGGCCACCGCCTACACCGCCCGGCCGAAAGCCACCCCGGGCACCGACCGGACCGGCGAGGTCCACCACCGCGTCCGCACCGACCGCGTCGACGACACCGGCGTCGTCACCCTGCGCGTCAACGGCCGGCTCCATCACATCGGCATCGGGCGAACCCACGCCCGAACCCACGTCCTCCTGCCCATCCAAGACCTGCACATCCGCGTCGTCGACGCCGCCACCGGCAAACTCCTCCGCGACCTGATCCTCGACCCCACCAAGGACTACCAACCCACCGGCAAACCACCCGGCCCCGTCCCCAAAAGAAACAGGTGAACCCACGAAACGTGGGTTCACCTGTCCGGGATGTCCTGAGACATCACAATAGTAGGCCCCGTGGGACTCGAACCCACAACCCGCGGACTCTGACAAAAATACACTCATCGTTTGTCATCAATTGCCAAGCTTACCCGTGACCTGCGGATTCACAGCGCCAGACTTCTCATCGGTGATGGTGCTCAACCAACGCCTTCCGTTGATTTTGCCGACTAACGACGGACAGCTCAAGGCTGTCAGGACCCATCAGTTGTCTGCGAACAATGTCGTCGCTCACTCGCGAAACACTACCCGCGAGCCAACGACTGGGGCGCGCTGCCGACTCAGCTGATCCGACGCCGGGCGTCATGTCACCTCCACAGCGTGCTGACACCCGGCATCCCTCATGCACACCCAGTGACTCGGTACAGCACTTGTAGCGGCCATGCTGAGCGACGGTTCAACTACCTGCCTGGTCGTCGACGACTCTGATCTATCGGAGCGGGGCGGATAATCTCGGCTGAGCGTAGTGAATACGGGCCTAAGGTCAGCTGCCGGCCGGTGCTCGCCGAGGTTCCCGAGGGACCGATCCGCCTGCGATCGGATGCAAGTCGCGGCATCGCAGATAGAGTCAGGAGTCCTCGGATTGGTTAGGAGCTCGGGTGCCACGAAGAGCGGTGCGAACGATCGAAGAGATCCAATCACATCTGGAGCACGGCTCAGCAGGATCAACGCGCATTGTCGCCTATCAGGGCCTGCTCCGTCGCCTGAACGCCGCCGTCATAGAGGACCTGGCTGAATCCGGGCTCGATCGGGAGTCACTGCGAACGGACCACCGTCCGTGGCCACCGGGCAGCTTCGTATCGAACGCCGGCTTTTCCGACGTTGTACTCCTCAACGACGACGGGGCGCCGCTTCTGCTAGCAGAGATTAGTCCATTGCTTAGTTCGCCGGCCAAGAACATCAGGAATCGTCTAAACGAGGCTGTCGCCAGCGCAACGAGTATTCGGTGGTCGTTCGACGGTCCCGAGCGGGCTCCGTTCAAGCCCTGTGTGGCGCTGCTCTTCATCATGGATGGAACGACCATCGAAGCGCGTTCGAAACCGGACTCCTACGCGTACTTCTCCGCTCGGGCTCGCGCAGTCGCCTTGGAGCTGGCGAGATCCACCTTCTCGAGGCTCGCGGCTGATGGGTTGGTCGACGCCATCTGTTTCCTGCTTGCCGATCGGGAGCGGATGGAGATCACCGAGCCATACGAAGAGTTCTCGTTCGAGCAGTTCGTCGGCAGCATCGAGGATGCCCTAGGGCTGGCGCAAGATCGACGTGCCGATCCGCAATTCGGTGCGTACGGGCTTGGGCGGGCGTTTGCGCTGGGAGACGTGGAAGGAGTGGTCTCTGGTTTGACCTCGACTCCTTCTGGGTTGTCGGCCGTCGAAGGCGCGGTTATTCGCGAACGTCGAAGTGTCGTCGCGCGGCTGCAGGCGCTGGCTTTGGCGGATGACGTGAATGAAACCGCCATGCATAAGGCGATCGGGAAACGATACTGGCTCTTTGGCGGTCAGTATGTCGGAGTAGCTGACCGGCGGTCGTTGATGCCCCTCGACCAGTACGACATACCGCTGCTGTGTGCAGATGGCAGCCTTGAGGTCATTGAGCTGAAGGGTCCGGAGGTCGACATCGTTCGTCGCCACCGCAACCATCTGATCGTGACCGACGAGGTCCATGAGGCGGTCAGCCAATGCCTGAACTACCTACGGTCTCTAGATGAGGTGGGCCCCGCGTTGGCGCTGCAGTACAAATCTGAGCTGGGAATCGACTTCGATCTGCGCAGGGCCAAGGGGACGGTCGTTGTGGGCCACCCGGACCGGGTCTCGAAATCGGGCGCGTCGAAGGTACAGGTCGAGCAGACGATTCGCTCCTACAACGCGCACCTCAGCCGGTTGCAGGTGCTCACTTATGCGGATCTACTCGACAGCGCCGAACGTACGCTGCGATTCGCCTCTGAATAGGGACACGCACTGCCAGTCGCATTCAATCGTTCGACGCCGCCACTCTGACCCGCCTGACGTCGCGAGGGCGACTAGATGTCAGTGGGGGGTCGCTTCCGCACCTTTGGGAAGAGGTCGTTTGGGCCGCGATAACGCAACTGGATACCAGAGTTGCCTCCCGACCGTTGCGCACGCAGGATGCCTTGGCGCCCCGGGTTGAGGCGGATGGATGCCTCTCCGAGCAAGTCAAAGCCCGTCGACCAGATCTGAATTCCTGGTCCACCGTCAGTCACACGCAGCCATGTCCCCAGGTCGGGCGCTGCGTCATACCAGATGACCTCGTCCACATCCTCGGTGCTGCGGATCCACTGACGCGCCCGTTGCGTCCGAGCGCGGTATGCGAACTCCACCCAGGCTGACCGCGATTCGGGTGTGGGCCAGTCCTGGCTCAACGCCAGTTTTGGATCGAGATCGTTGATCCACTGGCGCATTTCAGTTGCGGAGTCGAATGTCGCACCGGTGCTGGCGACTGCAGAGATGGCCGCGAGTCGGTGGTCGAAGCCAGAGCGGATCAGAATCGAGGCTGACCGGTTGAAGGTTCCTGTCTCGATGGCGGTTACGGCCGTACCTTGCAATGTCTCGGCGCGTGGGTTGCCCTGGGCGGCCTCGAAGACCCTGGCCGCCTCCATCCCCCAGACCAGACGGTAGATTACATCGGATTCGATGAACTGCGCGATGGCGACCCTGTCGCCGGAAAGGTCGCCGAGGGCTTGGCCCCGGACCCAATGCATGAGCACGTCCCGCCAATCCGCAACTGCCATCTCGGGAGCGAAGGCTTCGACCGCGAACACCGTCTCGGCAATCTCCACGAGTCGGCGAGCGGCCGCCTCGTAGTCTGCAGCGAGGATGTCAGCCTCCGCCCCGATGGCCAGGGAAATAACGCGTCCAGACACTTGCGAGAGTTCGTCCCCAGCGTCTGCTCCGAGCCCAGCCAAGTACCAACCGCGGCGTTGCGACGGCGTGGAGGTCTGCCACAGGTGCCTGGTCCGGCTGTCGACTACTGCACGCACCGCCGCCGCACTCACGTCTTCGAGGCGGCGAAGTTGACGGTCCCAGAGTGACCCGAGAAGCGCATCCGCGACGAGTTGCGTCGCGAAGTCAGGATCGGCATCCTGGCCACCGTCTCCGACGATGCTCAGGATGCCGACATCGAGTAGCGCGAGGTTCGATTTCCACGTCGCGGTAGCGGCAGCGCGGAGGTCGTCCGCCTCTTGGGGCAGAACTGGCAGGCTCCAGTCGGGGGCGCCCGTCAGGTACTCGATCAGGCGCTCAACAGACCCGAGCCCGACCGATGCGAACATCCTCCGCAGCAACGCGACGCCGACCTCGATCAGTCCCGATTGCAGGGACTTGCCGGCGTCGCCTTGAGCCAGTTCGAGCCACTCCCTCCGACGCCTCTCGGTTGGCTGGAAAAGCGGGTACAAAACAAGGCCTTCGGTGTCGACGAACGCGCGCCCAGCGCGGCCGATGACGTTCGCGAACTCGGAGCCGTTCAGAGGCTCCCTGCCTCGTCGAAGGCCATGGAAGAGCACCGCCGAGGCAGACAAGTTCAGCCCCTGCGCGAGGGTCGGTGAGGCAATGGTGACCTTCACACTGCCAAGCTGCAACAGACGCTCAATCTCCCGACGGAAGGGACCAGGTAGCGCTCCATGGTGAATGGCTACGCCGAGCTTCAGACATCTCAAAATGGGATGATCGACCCCAAACCACTCGGCCCCGACGGTTAGCGCATCGCCCAGGTCGACGTCAGGCGGCAGCACAGATGAAACAAGACCCTGCTCGTGGAGCTTGATAATCGCGCGGGCGTACGGCTCGACGGAGTTCCGTTGGGGGCAGAAGACGAGGACGGTCTGGCCCTCCTCGACCAGGCGCCATCCGGTAGCGATTACGAGTTCGCGCTGATCCGCAGGGAACGCTCGTCTCCGTCGGCCAGTCGGCTGCTTGACCTCGAGGTAGCGCGGAATGAACGGCTGGTCGGCCCCAAGAGTGATGGTCAATCGTGCATGATCGTTGCGCCACTCAACAAGGCCAAAGCGTTGCTGCGTCGGACGCCAGGCCTCGCGGTGCAGTCCGTCCGGCTCATCGTCGGTGATCCATGCGACGAAGTCGTCGAGCTCAGTCCCGGAAGGGAAAACTGCCGAGAGACAGAGGATGCGGCGCGTCGAGGCGTCTCGCCGGCGTAGCAGCCGCTGAATCTGCGCTTCGTAGCGCACCTCGCGCTCAGACGCTCCGATCATGTGCCCCTCATCTAGAACGATAAGGCCGACGTCGTCAAGCACAGTCGGGTCCGAGCGAATCGCGAAGTCAAGCTTCTCCGGGGTGGCTACAACAATCTCCCCCGAGCGCAGTGTGGCCTCGTCAACGTTGCTGACTCCCATGCTGCCGTAGAGAGCGGACACGCGGATACCAAGCGGCGAGAATGTTCGGGCAAGGACACGCTCGGTCTGGGCAGAGAGGGCTCGGAGCGGCGTGATGTAGACCGCACGGCTCCGTTGTGCGAGACACGCCAGAATTGACAACTCTGCGATGCGTGTCTTCCCAGCGCTGGTCGGCAGCGCGACGACGAGATCCCGTGCATCGTGGAAGATCCTGTCGACGATGTGGAGCTGTGAGGGCCACAGATCGATCTCGGAGCGCCCTCGTGCTAGGAGCGACTCTACGAATGTGCGTCGGAGATACCGCCACCGTTCGAGGCGATAGCCCGCAGTTGGCGGCAGTTCGCCTGGGATGTTGGTCTCGATGCTGGTTTCGAACAGATCCCCCAGCAGACGCCGGGTGAGCCGGTACACCCACCACGGTCCGGGTGCGCTCACGTCTAACGAGGCCCGCTCGCCGAGTTCGAGATCCTCGAGTGCACCTGATAGAAGCTCCCGGCTTCCGACCTCGATCGCGAACAGGGCCGCCGAAACCCCCGCGAGATAGTTCTCGCTGAGGAGGAGCACAACGGGGCCAACCTGGTCCGCGGTTGCCGGTTGATCACCGTTGCCATCTTCAGCGGTCAGAGCCCTTAGCAGGACCTCGTCGGAAAGCTGGGGCGAAGAGCGCAGGGTTCGGGTTCGTTGCTCGATGGAGTTCAGATCGCGCATTGCAAGATCGGCCAGCGTCTGTTCCATCGGAGTCAAGCGCCCCGACCCCTGGCTCGCCTGCATGAGTGAAAACGCCCGAGCAGCGTAGCCGCCGAGGTGGCTCGCTGCGCCTGCGATGAGTCGGTGAAAAGCCAGGTCTTCTGCGGGCGCAGCGTTTCGGGTGGCCGCCTCCAGGGCATATGAGCCTTGGATGAACCCCTCCCGAGCCAACGTGAGCTGTGTGGGCTCGTCGCTTTCGCCGTTCGCGACCTCTAACAGATCCAGGCTGTTGGACAGCATCGCGTAGCTGTAGTTCAGCAGGTCGGCGTCCAAGAAGGGACTGAACTGGGGCGCATCACCAGGCAGGACCCCAGCGCGTCGAATCATCGACTGCGCCTGGCCACGGGCCAGCAAACGCCCGCGGAAGCCTACGTCCGTCGCCGCCGACAGACTTTCGACGAGGTCGCCCGCCTCACGCGCCAACGGTGGTCACCTCCTCGTAGGCCTCCTTGATGAACTTTTGGTGGCCAGCCACTCGAAGGGTGATTGTCAACTGCGGCACTGATCCCGTGTACGCCTCAAGGTCTGCTGCCACGTGCGGGCGCGGGTCGCTTCCCGTGAATAGAAACATAAGATGATTGACGTCGTCGGGACGGATGCCCTCCGACAGTTGCATGGCGATCACGGCTTCGCCGATCTGGCTATCTGACGTAGGCAGGAGCCGCTCAGCGAACTGGGTCAGCGAGTGCGGAGATGGCAGTCCATCGTTCCGCGCTAAACCTTCACGCGCTTCCTCGACCGTGCTCACTCCAAGGCTTGCGCGACTCTTCGCCTCGGCCTTGGTGATGTGCAATCTCGCGCGCTCGTCAAGCCAGGCGCCTAGGACATCATCGCCTCTCATCGCCCACTCCTGATGGTCGCGCTGGATGAGTCGGCTCGGACCAACTACACACCCGAACTCTTCGTGAAGGTATGCCGTCGCAAGGATCTCACCCATGTCCCCAGAGCGCGCGCTTGCCTTAGTGGGGAGCTTATTGCGAAGGAACTTCGCCACCCCCTGCTTTCCGAATCGCTCCGCGACCATTGCCAGCGAACTTGTCTCCGCATAAGCATTCGGAAGACTTGCAGCCAGTTTGGCTACACCGTAACCGTCGTCGTACGACTCGATGACGCCGGCCCGATGGGCACCGATAGGTACAAGCGGACTGAGTGTGCACCAGCCGTTGAAGTCAGTCATATCCACCCTGCGATCCGCACTTCCACCCTGGCCGGGTGTTTCAAAGCTGAAGTTTAACGGGACCATCTCCGCTGTGTCTTCTGGTGGCGCGCGTTTGACAGAATGAAAGAACTACTCGCGCCTGAAGGTGACGATGAACCAACTGCACTTCTCGCTGACCCCAGGGGATACATGACTAAGGAGTCTCGTCGCCGGCCCGTTGCTCCGAACCCGATGCGGCAGAGCGGGCTGCCGTGTACGCCTCTCGAAGGCGTGGCGTGGCTACAGCAGGGTGCAGCTGACGGTTGGCGGGAATGTCACTGCCGAGCCGGGGACACCAGCCACTTGGCCGTGCACCTTCGGGGTGTGCCGTTCGATGCTGACGCGCGGGCGAGTACCGTCCGTCAATGAGCCAGCTTGACGTACGTTTGAGCGCCATCACAGCGGCACGCTGAGACATCGACCAGCGCAACGCGAATCGATGTGTAGTGGGGCACCCGCGCAAGAACACGCCGCACCGGGCGGGCAGACGACCCGGCGGATACGTTATGGGTGCCGTACAACGAGGGATGCACCGGTCTAGGGGAGGCAGTGTGCAGCAGGACATGATTCAGGGCAAGGCGGTGACGATCCAGGAAGTCTTCACTGCGCGCCAGTACCGCCTGGACAGCTACCAGCGTGATTACACGTGGGGTCGCGAAGACATTCGCCGGCTGATCGATGATCTACGCACGAAGTTCATGACGAACTGGAGCCTGGAGCATGATCGCGAGGACGTTGCCCGCTACAGTCCGTACTTCCTCGGGCCGTATGTCTATCACGACGACGCTCATATCACCTTCCTCGTAGATGGGCAGCAGCGGATCACGACGCTCCATCTGATGCTCATCTACCTGCGCGAGCTCCTCCTTGCACAAGATCTCGAAGGCGAGGCAGCCCATCTCAGCAGCCTGATCCAGTCACGCAAGTTCGGAAAGCCCGTATACACGCTCGATATCCCGGACCGCGGGCCGTTTCTCGAGCAAGTGTTCAGCGCGCAAGATTACGCCCTGCCCGACAACGCGCCCGGTGACCTTCGTCGCCTTTGGGAAGGGGCACGGGTACTTCAGGAAGAGTTTCCGGACGAGCTTCGCGGCGATGCGCTGCCGTACTTTGTTGATTGGCTGCTAGACGGCGTCTGCATGGTGGGCATCCGAGCGGCGACGTCCGAGCAGGGGTGGGAGATCTACGAGTCGATGAACGACCGCGGCGTACGCCTCGGGCCGATTGATCTGCTCAAGAGTTTCTTGCTATCGAAGATCGGCGGCGAGAAAGGTGGTATTGACAAGCTGTGGCGGCAGATGGTCTCTGATCTGGCAGGGATCGATGTGAACGCGCCGGCTGAGTTCATCAAGACCTTCCTCATCAGCCGCTACGCCGACGTGAGCATGGAGCCAGGCGACAAGCCGACCGACGTCGAGCGCATCAATGGCCCATTCCACGCCTGGGTAAAGGACAATGTGGAACGTCTCGACCTGCAGAGGGCATCGGATTTCCGTGGCCTGGTCGAGGATCTGGCCAAGTACTCCGAGCGCTTCCGCACGCTTGCAGCAGCGACCAAGGCCTATGACCGCGAGCTCCAAAGCGTCTTCTTCAACGCATACAACGGCATCAAGTCCCAGGCGGCGCCTATCTTGGCTGCCGTCGAGCCGAAGGACGACTCCGCAAGCTTCAAGACGAAGGCACAGCTGATCGCCGACTACCTCGACCTCTTGTTCGCCCGTCGAGTCGTCAACGATCTGCCCTCGTCAGGGCTCGACAGCTACGCCGCGCGCCTGGTCGAGAGGGTGCGTGGCGGCGTCAGTACGGACAAACTACGCACAATCCTCGCCGACGAAGTCTCCGCACTCGACTACGACTTCAAGAACATGAAGGCGTACGGCCTCCGCTCGAACAACAGCAGTCAGGTGCGC
Organism: Kribbella sp. NBC_00709; assembly: GCF_036226565.1. Classification (GTDB taxonomy): domain Bacteria; phylum Actinomycetota; class Actinomycetes; order Propionibacteriales; family Kribbellaceae; genus Kribbella. The sequence goes on along the minus strand of NZ_CP108996.1, from coordinate 3,811,838 downwards.
TACCTCTTGGCACGCCTCACCGGGTTCGTCCAGACCGGCTGTGGCCAGAGTGATGACATGGCCGCCTACCTCGACACCAGCCGCCCTTTCGAGATCGAGCACATCTGGGCGAATCACTTCGAGCGCTACCAACCGGAGACGAATACGCGCGCCATGTTCGACGCGTACCGGAACCGCCTCGGCGCTCTGCTGCTCTTGCGAAAGTCGGATAACGCAAGCTACCAAGATCTCCCCTACGAGAGGAAGGTCGAGTACTACCAGCGCCAGAACCAGCTAGCCGGCTCGCTGCATACTGCCCACCGCGATCGGAACCCAACCTTCAACAAGTTCGCCAGGCAGTACAAGCTCGACAGACTGCTCCGCGCCTTTGCGAAGTTCGACAAGAAGGCGATCGACGATCGTCAGGCCCTTTACCAACGGCTGTGCGAGCTCATCTGGAACCCGGCGGTGTTTGGTACCGCACCGGTGTCCGCCACTCGACGAACAGATCCGTCGCGCACACGGACCCGGGCACGTTACGACGTGAGCGTCGCTGACCTTATCGACAAGGGTCTCCTGCTTGTCAATGCTGAGCTGATCGGCCAACGCCGCGGCGAACGCTTCCAGGCTCGGGTCCTCGTCGACGGCCAGATTCAGGTGGCATCCGGCGAGACCTTCCGATCCCTATCCGGAGCGGGCGAGTTTGTCCTGCAGACCAAGGCGTGCCCAGGATGGAATTTCTGGCAGACACAGGTCGATGGTCGTCTGGTGCGCCTGATCGACATCCGCCGCGAAGCCTTGGAGAAGGGTCTTGTCTGACGCCGTCTGGCCGGCGTGTATCCCCGCCGCTTGTAACAGAGCTGATTCTAAGCTCGATAAGTACGTGCACAGAGGCACGTGGTGTACCCGTGATCCAGCGTCGCTATCAGTGCGACAAAGGAGATGATTCGCGATGACCGCGGCGGATTCGCTGGGCCGGTGGGTGACAACTTGATGGCGCTCAGGGGGTCGTGATGCGCGATGATGCAGCTGTGACACACAGTTGCCGCGACTGTACGCCGTCCTCTCGGTCGGCGCACGAGGCGTCGCGCTGGGCGCCACCGCAATATGCCGTCGACCGGGTCTTTTAAGGAGTCTTGTGAGCACTCTGGGTAGCTTCATCTGGTCGATAGCCGACCAGCTTCGGGGACCCTACCGCCCCAACCAGTACGGCAACGTGATTCTCCCGCTTACGATCCTGCGTCGCCTCGACTGCATTCTAGAGCCTGACCTGGAAACAGTGCGTGAACTGGCTGCAATGTACGCTAGCCCCGGCCGGAGGAAGCTCGAAGTCAACAAGGCCACCGGGCGGCCGTTCTACAACACCTCGAACTACTCGTTCGCCAACCTTCTGGAAGATGCCGACGGGCTGGCGGACAACCTCGCCGACTACATCGACCAGTGGTCTCCCGACGTCGACGTGTTCGAATACTTCGACTTCAAGAAGGAGATCCTCGCTCTTCAAAAGGCGGGGCTTCTGCGCCAGGTCATCACATCCTTCAAGGCCGTTGACTTGCACCCGGACGTCGTTTCCAACGCCGACATGGGCGATGCGTTTGAATACATCATCCGCAAGTTCAACGAGGCCGCGAACGAGACCTCCGGTGACCATTACACCCCGCGAGACGCGATCCGACTGCTGGTCGACCTGCTCTTCGCCGAGAAGGACGCCGACCTGACAGAGGCTGGTATCGTCCGCACGTTATACGACCCCACCGCAGGCACCGGCGGCATGCTCGCTTTGGCCGAGGAGCACCTGCTCGCGCAAAACCCGGACGCGAAGCTGAGTCTGTACGGTCAGGAGTACAACCCACAATCGTACGCGATCTGCAAGTCCGACCTACTGGCCAAAGGCCACGACGCGTCCAACATCGCGTTCGGCAACACGCTCACGGACGACGCGTTCAAAGGCCGCCAGTTCGACTTCTGCATGTCCAACCCGCCGTACGGCGTTGACTGGAAGCAGTATGGCAAGGCGATCACCGAGGAGAGAGCGTCTGCGGGCCCCTACGGCCGGTTCGCCCCCGGCCTCCCGTCGACCTCCGATGGACAGATGCTCTTCCTGCTCCACCTTGTTCACAAGATGCGCGAGCCGGAGGACGGCGGTGGTCGGGTCGGCATCGTGATGAATGGCTCGCCACTCTTCAACGGTGCCGCCGAGTCCGGACCGTCAAACATCCGCAAGTACCTGCTGGAGGAGGACCTGGTTGAGGCGATCGTCGCCCTGCCGACCAACATGTTCTTCAATACAGGCATCGCCACCTACATCTGGATCCTGGACAACATCAAGCACCCCGACCGCCAGGGACTCGTCCAGCTCATTGACGGCACCTCGTTCTGGACCAAGATGCGCAAGAACCTCGGCGCCAAGAACCGAGAGCTCAGTGAGGAGGACCGCGACAATGTCGTCCGGCTGTATGCCGATTTCACCGACGCGGATCCGGACTATTCTAAGGTGCTGCGCAACGACGAGTTCGGGTACTGGACCATCGTCGTCGAGCGCCCACTCCACGATGAGACCGGCAAGCCGGTAGTCGACCGAAAAGGCAAGCCCAAGGCGGATCCGAAGAAGCGCGACGCTGAGAACGTCCCGTTCACCTACGGCGGTTCATCCGCCGGCACCGCAGGCAAGATCGATGTCATCCAGGCATACTTCGACACTGAGGTGAAGCCGCACGTCCCCGACGCATGGATCGACTGGGCCAAGGTCAAGACCGGCTACGAGATCCCCTTTACCCGCCACTTCTACAAGTACCTTCCACCTCGCCCTCTAGCCGAGATCGACGCTGATCTGGAGAAACAGGTCGCCAAGATCCTCGATCTACTGCGAGAGGTGGAGCAGTGACGGGACCGCTCTGGGGCACCTTGCCGGACAAGTGGCGGGTCGGCCAGATCAAGACGGCTGCGACTGTCACGCTCGGCAAGATGCTGCAGAGTAAGGACTCCGGCAGTGACGTGTGCGCCCCGTACATGCGCGCTGCGAACGTGCAGCCCGACGGCGTCCTTGCCCTCGACGACGTGAGCGAGATGTGGTTCAGTGAGGCCGAGTTGGAGCAACTGAGCATCCGGGCAGGCGACGTTGTCGTCGTCGAGGGTGGTCAGGGCGGGTTCGGCCGTGCCGCGTATGTCGACGAGGACCTCCCGGGCTGGGGCTTCCAGAACTCGATCAACCGGCTTCGACCGATTGATGACTTCGATGGCCGGTTCATTGCGTTCTATCTGATCGCGCTGCGCGCTAGCGGCTTCATCCGCGCCTACTCCAACGTTGTCTCAATGCCGCACCTCACCGCGGAGAAGCTCGCGAGGATTCCGATGCCGCTGCCGCCGCTGGACGAGCAGCGCGCCATCGCCGACTACCTCGACCGCGAGACCGCTCGCATCGATGCGCTCGTGGAGGAGCAGCAGCGCCTGCTCGAGATCCTTCGTGAGCGTCGCCGGGCGACGATTGAGGAGGGAGTGTCGATCGTCGCTACCAGCGGGGCACGGCTGAAGCACATCATTCGATCCGTTCGGCAGGGGTGGAGCCCGCAGTGCTACGCGTGGCCAGCCGACGGAGTCGAGACATGGGCCGTTCTCAAGGCCGGAGCCGCAAACGGCGGTCGTTTTCGCCCGATGGAGAACAAGGAGCTGCCGGAGGACGAGATCCCGCGCCCGGACATCGTCGTAACTCGAGGTGACCTCATCGTGTCGCGCGCCAACACCCGTGAACTCGTCGGCAGCGCCGCAGTGGTTGAAAACGACCTGCCGCGGCTTATGCTCTGCGACAAGCTGTACGCGTTCTCGCTCGATGAGAGCCAAGCCGATTCGCGGTTCGTAGCAGCAGTGCTCGGAAGCCGCAGGTGGCGTGACCTTATCGAGTTGGAGGCGACTGGCGCGAGCCACTCGATGCTCAACATCAGCCAGTCCGACATCGTGAACCTTCCGATGCCGCTGCCCCCCGTGGACGATCAGCGCCGCATCCTCGCGCACATGGATCGTGAGACCGCCAGGATCGATCAGCTGGTCGCCGAGACCGAGCGCTTCGTCGAACTCGCCCGACAGCGGCGGGCAGCGTTGATTACGGCGGCGGTGACTGGGCAGGTCGACGTACGGGAGATGGTGTGATGGCCGATCACAATGAGATCGTCTTCGAATCCGAGATTTGCGCGTACCTGGAGTCCCACGGGTGGGTGTACTCGACAGACGATCTCGGATACGACCAAGCGCGTGCGCTGTTCCCCGAGGATCTATTCACCTGGTTGAAGGAGACACAGCAGGCGGCGTACGAGAAGGCGTTGAGGGCAGCGGGGTCCGAGGCGAAGTTCCTTGACGTTCTGACGACGGCGCTCGACAAGCCGCTGGAGCATGGTGGCGGGACACTGAACATCGTCCGGAACGGAGTGCAGTACATCGGGGGTGGTCGGCTGAAGATGGCGCAGTTTCGGCCCGCGACCAGTCTGAATGCGACCACCAACGAACAGTATGCGGCGATGCGGGTGCGGGTGATGCGGCAGGTGCGCTTCTCCACCGCCGACCAGCGAAGCATCGACCTGGTCTTCTTCGTCAACGGGCTCCCGGTCGCGACCGTGGAGTTGAAGACGGACTTCACCCAGTCGCTGGACGAGGCGATCAACCAGTACCGCAAGGATCGCAACCCGTTGACCAACGGGCGGCCGGAGCCGTTGTTGTCGTTTGGGCATCGGGCGCTGGTGCACTTCGCGGTCTCCAACGATCTGGCCGCGATGACAACCCGGCTCGAGGGCGAGAAGACACACTTTCTGCCGTTCAACGTCGGCCATGAGCATGGCGCGGGCAATCCACCGGGCGAGGGCGGGTGGTCGGCCACGGCGTACCTGTGGGAGCGGGTCTGGGAGAAGCACGCCTGGCTGAACATCATCGGCCGGCTGATGATCGTGGAGTCCAAGGAGGAGTGGGACGTCACCACGGGCACTTCGGTCCGGCGTACCAGCATGCTCTTCCCTCGCTTCCACCAGTGGGAGGCAGTGACGAACATCGTCGCCGCGGTGACCAAGGAAGGCGTGGGGCAGCGCTACCTGATCGAGCACTCTGCAGGGTCGGGTAAGACCAACACCATCGCCTGGACCGCTCACCGCCTGGCGCGACTGCATGTGAACGACGAGAAGGTGTTCGACTCCGTAATCGTGGTCGTCGACCGCACTGTCCTTGACGGGCAGCTCCAGGACGCGATCCGGCAGATCGACGGCTCGGGGAAGATCGTGGCCACGATCAGCCCGGAAGACGTCCGCAAGGCGGGGGCTAAGTCGAAATCCGGGCTGCTGGCGACCGCGTTGAAGAACGGAGAGCTGATCATCGCGGTGACGGTGCAGACTTTCCCGTTCGCCCTCGACGAGATCCGTGCCGACTCGTCCTTGAAGGGACGCCGGTTCGCGGTGATCGCTGACGAGGCGCACTCCTCGCAGTCCGGCCAGATCTCGTCCAAGCTCAAGGCTGTGCTGACCGCGGAGGAGGTCAAGGAGATCGAGGAGAGCGGCTCCGTCGACGTAGAGGCGATCCTGGCATCGGAGATGACCGAGCGGGCCGAGTCGGAGAACATCTCCTACTTCGCGTTCACGGCAACGCCGAAGAACAAGACGCTGGAACTGTTCGGTCGCAAGGGTCCTGGCGGGAAGCCGGTCGAGTTTCACCTCTACTCGATGCGGCAGGCGATCGAGGAGGGCTACATCCTCGACGTGCTCAAGGGCTACCAGTCCTACGACACCGCGCTGAAGATCGCCGGCAATGCCGAGAGTGGCGACGGGGGCGAGGTGGAGGAGGCCGCCGCTCGCAAGGGACTAATGCGGTGGGTGAAGCTGCACCCAACCAACATCAGCCAGAAGGTGCAGATCATCGTCGAGCACTTCCACGCCAACGTCGCCCACCTGCTCGAGGGCAAAGCAAAGGCGATGGTCGTGACTGACTCACGCAAGGCCGCGGTGAAGTACAAGAAGGCGATCGACGCCTACATCGCCAAGCGGGCCGGCGAGGACGCCTCGTACAACTACCGCACCCTGGTCGCCTTCTCCGCATCGGTGACGATGGCCGAAGGCGAGGAGTGGGTCTCAGACTGGGGGCCTCGGCCGGGCGAGGACGACGAGTTCACGGAGGCCAACCTGAACCCTGGCGCCGGCTCGGACCTTGCCGCCGCCTTCAAGGGCACGACCTACAAGATCATGCTGGTCGCAAACAAGTTCCAGACAGGTTTTGATCAGCCGCTGCTCTCGGCGATGTACGTCGACAAAAAGCTCTCCGGCGTCACCGCCGTGCAGACGCTGTCCCGGCTCAACCGAACTCACCGCACTGCGGGCGGAGAGCAGAAACGCAAGACTTTTGTGATCGACTTCGTGAACAAGCCCGAGGACATCCGGGATGCGTTCGAGCCCTACTTCACCAACGCTACCCTGGAGACCGAGACCGACCCGTACGTCGTCATCCACCTCGCCACTAAGCTCGCCCAGGCGGGAATCTACACGCAAGAGCAAGTGCGTGAGGTCGCCGAACTGTGGGTCACGCGGAAGGGTAACAACGCGCTCTCGGCTGCGATCAGCCCGGCCAAGAACGACTTCGCCCGCCGATACGCGGCTGCGATCGAGGCTGATGACAAGGTCACCCTGAACACCCTCGATCTATTCCGCAAGGACGTCTCTACCTACGTCCGGCTCTACGACTTCATGAGCCAAATCGTCGACTACGGCGACCCATACATGGAGATGCTGTCCATCTTCCTGCGGCTCCTCGAGAAGGTCATCGCAGACTCGTCCTGGACCGCCGAGGTCGACCTCTCTGACGTGGTCCTGGTCGGGGTCAAGCATAGTAAGGGAATCGCGGTCAACATCTCGCTGACCGGAGACGGCGAACTCAAGGGCATCAGCGGCGCGGGCACGGGGGCCCGGAAGGAGCCCAAGTACGTGGCACTCCAGGTCGTCATCGACAAGATGAACGACCTCTTCGGTGCGGAATCCTTTGCCGAGTCTCAGATTCGCGAGTTCGTGCAAGGGCTGGTACAGCGGTTGCTCGCCTACCCCGACCTGGTGAACCAGACCAAGGTGAACTCGAAGAAGCAGTTCATGGAGTCGCAAGACTTCCAGGCAGCGGTCACCGAGGCGGTTGTCGACAACCAGGAAGCTCACAACACCATGGCCGACTACTTCTTCAGCGACGGACCTGGCATCAACGCCGTCGTCGTCGCGCTCGCGGACGCCTTCTACGAGGCCGCGATCGATCAGCAGACGGAAACATGAGCAGCCAGGCCTGAAGGCCTCAGCTCAGCGCACCTGCCACTCTTCCTCAGGGATGTAGCTTTCCTGGATGTCGCCGCAGCGGCCGGACCATTGCCAGCCGACGAAGACAGGACGGGTGAGGAGGCGATCACCTGCGCGTTGCGTGCGGATGACGAAGCCGAGACGGTCGGACGACGGGTCACCATGCTGGTTTATGACATAGTCCGCCTGTAGTCGCTCGCAATTGTCGCCGTACCAGTCGGCTACCTCAGACGGTGGCCGGCCGACCAACTGAGCGCCTTCGAACCTCACCTGTGGACCTGCACATGCGTCGATTGCAACCGCGTGCAGATGTCCATCCTCGTAGTACGCCGTGAATCCCTGACTGAAGCTTGCGCTACTAAGTCTGTCGCCCCAACGGCCAAGGCTCGATCGATGTCCGACTGCTTGCTCCACCTCGTGGTGCTCCATCCAGAAGATGAGCGGTCCTACAGCCGCGAGCGGGCTGAATTCCCAGACCTCTCGCTCTGAGTCGGGCTTGATCGCCCAAGGATCCCAAGTCATGTTCCGGCTCGTCTCCTCTGGCTCAGCCGACGTGGAAGACTTCAGAACGCCGGAGCTGTGCCCCGATCTGTTCCTCCGTTGCCGTACTTCGGGCGCCGAACTCGTGACCGGAACCTACAAGCTTGATCAAGCCAGTTCGTTCGCTACGGTAGTTCGTCCGCGAGCGCGCCAAAGCTGCATCCGCGATCCCGAACGGATGGTTGCTCATGATCGTGGCCCCTTCCTCGAGTGCTCAGGTGACTTGCTGTTGTGCAAAGGGAGGACGTCGATGTCCTCGACGGGCCAGTGCGGGTACGTCTGCGCTGTTCCGACTTTCTTCCACCCCCAGCATTGGTACATCGCGTGAGCCTGTGCGCCTGGGCGGGAGATGAGACTCGCGAAGGGCTCTGGTCGGCCGGCGAGGAGGGCATCGACAAGCTGGCTGGAGAAGCCGCGGCCACGGAAGTCGGTGTGTACGCCGAGCTCGATCATCGCGAAAAGAGGGCCTGAAGCAACGTCTGCAGGAGGCGGATCAGTCTTAACACCGGTCCACCATCGTCCAGGCGGGAAGGTAAATCCGTACGAGAACCCGACGAAGGGCCCGTCGAGCTCCCCGGCGACGAGAACGAATCCGTCCAGGCCGGCATGTTTCGTGATCCGGAACTCGAACTGTTCGATGTCTTCCTCCGACATCTCGTACGGAGGTTCGGAGTAGGCGTTCGCGTAGAGCGGCTTTAGTCTCGGGACGAGTTCAAGCGTCTCGGTCCCCGTACGGCGGATCAAGGTCAGGGTCATGGTCGCTCCCTGGCGTAAGCCGCTGGCACCCTTGAGTCAGGTATCAATGGTTGGGCCGGAAGCCAGATGTGCCCCCGTCCCGAGCGATCAGCCAATTGCTGGCAACCATTGGCGGCAGTTCGGCAGGACGAAGTCTCGACCGGCCACACCATACGCGTATGTTCTATCTTCGCCATGGGAGCGCTTAGTCGGCTGCCAGCTCCCAGGCCACCAGCTCAGGACGTCTGCCAGTGGCGAAGAACTCGGAGGCCGCTGCACGAGCCTCCTTCACGGTGATCGCGCTGCCTTTGCCCATGGTCGTCGGCACGCCGCCATAGTCGAAGGTGGCTTCCTGCGGCTCGGCGAGGGTGCCGGCTGAGCGGTACTTCGCGGAGCCATCGACGTCGTCGTAGAGCGTCAAGGAACTGAAGGCTGCGCCTAGTCCAATGTTCATCGTGGTGAGCTCGTCCGCACTGACCAATTCGACCCAGGTCGGCCGCGGCAGATTTGCGACTCGGTCAAGCAGCTCGTCGAGCGCGGCCTGGCTGCCTATGCGCTGCTGTCCCGCGTCATCGTCGTAGTAGGCCGTCAAGAAGTCGTTCATGCGAGTCCTCTCCCATCACCGATGTAGACCTTATAGCCGCCTGGCCAATAGACCGTCAGCTTGGCACCGGGTGGCAACTGCCACGGCAACGTGTTGTCGCAGCCGTACCGTCCACCGCAGGGACGCTTGTTCACGTACAGGGTCATTTCTCGAGGCATTCCAGCCCGCCGCATGAGTGCTGCCGCGTGGCCCTCCGCGTGTTCTCGCGCAGAGTCGAGGCTGGCGGTTCGGCCGCCGAGACCTGGCGCCGTACCTCCTGGTCCTCGCGTCCCGCTGCGCACATGAATCAGGCCTCCACCGTCCGGCTTGGTCAGAATCCCGGATGTCGGCCCGACGTCTCCCGGCCGCTCGGGTAGCCGCCGAAAGATCTGTTCGATGAACGGAGCGGGCTCCGGCTGATCTCCAGCTTCATCAGTGGCGCCACTGTCCTGCGGCCGAGCATCGACCGTGCCCCGCGACGGTCCATTTTCCTCCGAACCCGTCTCATCGCCAGCCCGTCCGGGCTTGTCCGGCTTATTGGCTTCCGGTTCGTCGTCATGGTCGTCACGCCGGCGATCCGCGGGAGGCGTGCTGCCGTCTGGCCCTTGCGACCGTTCACCCCTCGAGCCGCCGCTTGGCTCGGCGGTTCGAATGCCGCTCACCATCTGCTCGACCCACTGCTTCGCTCGAGCTTCAGCCTGAGACAAGTAATGCGCTGCCTCTTCGCAGCGCCTTGCCGCATCATCGAGCTGCATGGCGGCCACTCGGGCGCTTGGGTTGTTACTGGTGCTCCCGATCCACGCCGCGGCTTCGCGGCACTTTCTGGCTCGGTCATGAAGGTAGCCGACCGCCCGCGGAGCCTCGTTCAGACAGGCAAGCAGTTGTTCGGCGACCCTCTGCAGCTCGGAAGGCATACGCTGCCTCGGCCAGCTAAATCTGGTCGGCGTAGCCGCGACATCCGGCCTCGGCGATCTGCAGCGACTGGACGGCTTGGTCGACCGACTTTGCGGCCGCGTCCAGCATCGTCGCGATGTCCTGGTCCGCACGGGTTGCTGTGCCGCGGATGAGGGCCTGCACCTGCTGGCTGGACTGTTCGAAGCGCTGCTTGAAGCCAGCCAGACTGGCTGCACCTTGCCTCGACTGGTCAGCCAAACCGTGCAACTGCATCTTCATCTGTTCGACTTGGGACATGTACGGCTCCTCACTTGGTTAGACAGTCAGCGATCTGCTGGGGTCCGATTGACAAGCCGCGTAGTGACGCGGCAATGATGTTCCCGATACGGGAGGACGATCAGGCAGATGATTCGACGCAAGAACGCCTTGTTGGACACGGCTCTCGCATGCGTGGAACGTGGTATTCCGGTGCAGGCGGCAACTATCGCGGGCACGCCGGACGGCAGCTGGATCACCGATGTCGACACAGCCCGGGCGGTGTGGGACGTCGCCGAGCCACCCAACCTGGCGATCACGTCGTGCCCGACCGTTGCAATCTGGCGCCTGCCACGGATCGCCGGCGCTTACGGCAAACGGCTGTACGAACAGGATCGACCTGGGATCTGGCCGCCGACGATGAAACTGCCGAACGGCGACTGGATCACCTGCACGCTCCAGCCCGAAACCGACCTCGGCCCGCTGGCTACCGGCCTTGAGTACATCGAGCCAGGGACACCCGTGGTCATCCCGCCTTCGACGACCGTCGACGGCCGGCTGAAGTGGGACGGCTCGAAGTTCCCGCTCCATCCACTGCCGAGCGCCGGTGCGGTCCTGTCGAAGGTGCTGCGGGCCGAAGAAGAGTACGTCGGACTGCACGGCCAGCTCGACTGAGATCTCGCCAACCGTGCAGCACGACACCACGGCTCAGCCCTTCTGAGCAACGGCCAGAAACAGCGAACTAGCCGCCACCAGCTCGGGCATCCGATCGGCCAACCGCGAGCACTCCAGCGCCGTGTCGAGCGGGTCGTGCTCGGCCAGCTTGTTGGTGTAGCGCTGGTTCTTGAAGTGGGCGTCGATCATGACCGTCAGCCAGCCACCCGGACCGGTGAGACCGAAGATGTTGACCGGCCGCAGTCCGGCGCCGATGAGTTCGCTGCGTAGCTCGCTTTCGCGGTGGTAATAACAGTGCGCCATCCGCTCGTTGTCGGCGCTGTGGCCGGTCTCCAGGATTTCGCGCACGATGCCGTGACGCGTCAGGAGCGTGTTGGCGAGTGCGGAGCCAATCAGGTTCGCTGCTCGGTTGATCGCTACCGCAGCTAGCACGCCACCGGGGCGCAACACCCGCAATGCCTCGCGAAGTGCCAGGCGACGGTCGCTTGCCTCCGGCAAGTGGTAGAGCGGTCCTGCCATCAGTACTGCGTCGAACGACTGGTTCGACCATGGGAGTCGGCGGCCGTCGCCGAGTTCGGCGGTGATGCCTTCCGCGTTGGCTTGGTCGACGTGACGCTGGACTGGGTCGAGTAGTACGACGTCGTGCCCTTGGTCGCGGAGCCAGCCGGCGTGCACACCAGGACCACCGCCAATGTCGGCCACACGAGCCGGAGGCGGCGGGAACCACTGGCCCAGGAAGTCGTAGAGCCGGGCCTGTTCTAAGCGACCCTTTACGGTCGAGCTCAGCCGAACAGCCTCGTCCCAACGGCTTGAGTAGTGCGTTTCGATCGCCGGATCGACGGTCGGCCGATCCAGCGGGATTACAGGCGTATCCACTGCACTCCTATCGTCGAGGTGGAACAGCGGGCGGGCGTCCGCTCTGCAGGCTGTGCGCCCGCCCGCTGGTCTTGAACTGCGGCGGCTGAGTGGCTGCTCGCCCGAGCGCGTACGCCCCAACCACTCAGCCGACCGGAACCGAGACACCGTCCGCGCCTCGGTGCTTGAGCGGCTGACACGGAACGGACTCGCTTCCGCGTCCCGTGCCAGCCGGTTGTAGAGGTCCCTGCCCGAGTCAGGGGTTAACAGGGGACTCGGGGAGGCGACTCGAACAGGGACCGTTGACAGGCGGAGCCGGCGGAGCGCGTGATCACCCAGCGAGGGGACTGACGAGGACTCCCCCCACCGGCCCCGCCAGTTCATGGGGGTGGCACGTCGTGCAACAAAAAGCGAGCCCCAGCGGTTCGCTCGAACTGCACGCGTACCGCAGACGGATCGCCAACCAGCGCCAGGTGTCGCCACTCTGGCACGACCACTGTCGTTATCTCGTAGCGGTTGACCGACGTCACCAGCGCCTCGAATGCGGCCGGTGCGGTGTCGGGGCCTTCGAGATAGACCGATCCCATGACGAAGCCCTCGAGCTGAGCGAACCCTGCGAGCTCTCGCCTCATGGCGCTCACATGCCGATCCGAAAGGTACAGATCCTCCGCGCATATCCAACGAGCAATGGCCGGGTGTAGTCGGTCGCCCTCACTCGTCCATCCAGTGGCGGAATGTCGCGAGGATGCGTTCCCAGAGCCGGGACCACCAGCCGCGGCGGTGCTGGCCGTTCACGAGTCGGTAGCATCTTCATCCGCCGCCGCAGGTACCGATTCAATCGTGATGCGAAGACTGGCGAACCGCCGAGTCATGCACGCTTGGTACCGGATCGCTTCCGCCGGCTCGGCGGTGTAGTCCGCGATGACGTGCTCACCGAACCAGACTCGGACGCGGCGGTCAGTCGGCGGTGGCAGCCGAGTGACGGTCATTCGCCCCTCACCTCCCGGATGATGTCTCGGATCATGAAGACGTAGAGCAGAGCCGCCAGCAGCCAGAGAGACCACATTTTCCGATATCACGTAACGTCACCCCCTCGTCGCGGTTAGCACTTTCGGTGACGAGAAGCGTCCCGCCGATCGGTCTGCCGTCACCATGAACGACATCGGACACTCGGCTGCCATCTGATTGCCATTGGGGGGGCCGAAACGGCGGCAGAGGCGCATCTGACGCCAAAAAGCCAGAGGCCAGGGCATGACGTCTGCCTGCCATCTGTCGGACGTTCGGCTGCCATCGACGCGCGGAACCCGCTTGCGACCCATTGGCCTGACGTACGGTGAATGCGTGGCTACGGCGCAGTACAGAACGCTGTTAGAGCAGATCGTCCACGAAGGCCCCTGGACGGTCGAGGAGACGTGCCGAGAGTTCGAGATCAGAGCACAGCAGATGAAGGAGTCGGCGACGTTGTCGCCGCGCCAGTTGGCGCGGTGGATGCGCGGCGACGTCGGTCAGGCGAGAGCAGTCGCACAGCGCGTGGCCGAAGCGTTCTGGGGTCACCGTTTCGAGGTCTTGCTCGGCTTGCCGCATGAGTTGGCAGAGTTCGAGCTTCGCAACGGAACGGCCGCGCCTGGCCTGTCCGTTGACGTCGAATCGTTGGAGGCAGCGGCAGTTATGGCCGCCCACGAGAGTTTTGAGCACGCAGCCCGAATCGCCGGCACCGTTGACTCGGACGACATTTCGTTGCTCCAGGAGTCAGTTCTTGAACTAGCCCGCGGTTACCAGACCAAACCGCCGTTGCAGTTGCTCACCGAAGCCCGCCACATCCGCAACGTGGCTTACCTGTTGCTCGACAAGACGAGACGACCTGCGCAAACCAGCCAGCTCTATCAGGTGGCAGGACAAGCCTGTGGACTGCTGTCAGTCGTGTCGTTCGACCTGGCGCGTTGGGACGCCGCCGAGGAACAGGCCCGCTCAGCACGTACCTACGCCGAGCTGATTGGTGATGCGCACCTCGAGGCGTGGTCCCGCGGAACGCAGGCTGTCATCGCCAACTGGCGTGGTCAGAGTCGGCGAGCGGTCGACCTGATCGCCAGCAGCATCGATGCTGCCCCGGCCGGTGCCTCAACTGCGAGACTCAGGGCAATTGAGGCACGGGCATGGGCCGAGCTAGGGCGGCCGGACCAGGTTAAGGAATCCCTGCGCCTGGCCGACATAGAGATGGGGCAATCGCAGGACAGCGAACTTTATAGCGCTGCCGGTGGCGAGTTCGGCTGGGGTCAGAGCCGCCATTCGGCGTGCGCTGGAACGGCTTTGCTGACCGTGGGTCAAGGGAAACCGGCGGTGACTCGCATTCAGGACGCCATTGCCCTGGTGCCAGAGGACCCGCTGGGTGGATTGGCACCTGCACGGGCGCAGGTCGACCTGGCAACTGCGGAGCTCCTGGCCGGCCGCCTTGACGCCAGCGTGAACGCGCTGGAGTCCGTCTGGACGATCCCAGCGCCAAGCCGCCGTCATGGTGTGACTGGACGAATGGAGCAGTTGTCTCACCGGCTCACCAGTCGCGATTGGCGCGACTCCGCAGAGGCTGTGGACTTGCGCGATCAGATCGAGATTTTCAACTCCGAGGCAGTCTCGCGACTGGCGCTACCGAGCGCTTGACGACTGGGCGTCATCCCAAGCGGCGAGGAGTTCAGCCTCCCGGTCGGGGCGCATCCCGAGCTGGCCTTGCCGTGGGTGGTCGACGAGCCCGTCGCGGTCAAGCGCCTCTTTGAAGTCGTACAGGGTGTCGCGCAGTGGCCTGCAGACGAATCCCGCCGCAGCGGCCCGCCGGCCGTCCACATGCCAGGTGCCTTCAGAGATGCGCCATAGCGGGATCTCAGTCCACTGCCGAACACTCTGCTCATCCAGCCACCTGGGATCCACCCATACCGGTTGAGCACGGCGTCCGGTCAATGCCAGGCAGACGTCGATCAGGGCGCCGTACGTCGAGTGGCCGATCGGGGCGACGAGGTTGAAGACGCCGTCCCGTTTCGCCTCGACGGAGTCGAGGAGGAACGTTGACACGTCGCGTACGTCGACTGGCTGAATGGTCTGCTCAGGTGGCGCAGGGAGTAGCCACCGACCACCGCGTGCAGCTCGTGCTAGCAGCTTGAGTCCGCGGCCGACGTACTCACCTGGCCCCAGGATGACTCCCGGCCGCACGATCAAGCTGCGTATAACTCCCTCCATCACCGCCGTCTCGCAGCCCGCCTTGAGCGTGCCGTACTGACCGCCGATCGTGAGGTCGGCTAGTTCGGGGGAATCTTCGGTGTATGTCGGCGACGATGGCCAGAGCGCCGAATCCTCGTTGACGGAAACCGCGGGCCAATCGCGGTAGGCGCTCACGGTCGAGATCAGCACATACTGCTCGGTGTGCTTGCCGAGCGACGCCGTCACCCGAGCGACGTCGGTAGGTTCATACGCGCTGGTGTCGATTAACGCGTCCCATGGGCCGGACTCGGCCAAGCGCTGGAGGTCTGCGTCGTTCCGACGATCGCCGCGAACGTGCGTCGCGCCAGCTGGCGGCTGACCATTCTTGCCACGCGTGAAGGCTGTGACCTCCCACCCCCGAGCCAACGCATCGACGATCAGCGTTCGCCCCAGGAACCAGCTGCCACCGAGGATAAGAAGTCGCATGAGGCAATCTTGCCCTCTGACGGCGTACAGGGGCTGACCTCACGGAGTTGCGTTTCCTTCGCTACCTCGCTCGGCTCAAGATCCGCGATCGCCTGGAAGACGGCGCAAATCACGACGCTGACGTGCAGCGCGTTCCCAGCCGTCGACCGCCGCTCGTCCTGCGGATGGGTTGCGGTCACTCGTCAGGTCCGCATGAATAGGTGGAGGCGCTGGCTCCGAGCGCAGCAACATCGCCGCGGGTCGATGAGCGTCGCTGGCCGTGAAACGACAGCCTCGAGCCGATCACACCTCTTGCATGTCAGGCGGTCCACGCCAAGTGCCGCGCCGATCGGTCCCTTGGCCGCTCAGCCGTTGAGCTTGCATGAGCGAGCTGGTGAACGCACGCACCCGCCAAATTCCGGGCGGTCAACTGTGATGAGTATCCACCGTTTGAACGCCGGAGAGGGGTACCAGTACCTGCTTCGGCATGTCGCCGCCGGGGACATTGATCGGCGGATGGTCACACCGCTGACGGCGTACTACACGGCGTCGGGATACCCTCCCGGCCGCTGGTTGGGACAGGGACTTCGCGGCCTGGGCGACGGCGCGTTGGTGCCCGGAAGCGAGGTGACCGAGCTTCACATGGCTGCGCTGTTTGGCCGTGCGGAAGATCCGCTCACCGGCCGGATGCTCGGCGAGCCGTATCGCGTTTTCAAGAGCCCGGAGGAGCGCATCCAGGAGCGGATCCGTGACCTCCACCCGGCACTGTCGGATGCCGAGCGCGTGCACGCGGTGGCACGGATTCGGCGGGAGGAGATGCGGAAGAAGTCCCGTCAGGCGGTTGCCGGTTTCGACTTCACGTTCTCTCCGGTCAAGTCAGTATCGGCGCTGTGGGCAACGACCGATGTTGGCACTCAGGAGCAGATCGTCGCCGCCCATCATGACGCGATCGCGGATGTGCTGACGCTGATCGAGGAGCACGCGGCGTTTACCAGGAGCGGCGATGGTGGCATCGCGCAACTGGATACCCGCGGAGTCATCGCGACCGCGTTCGATCACTGGGACAGCCGCAGCGGCGACCCGCAACTGCACACTCACGTGGTGGTCGCGAACCGCGTCCAAGGCCCGGACGGCGCATGGCGAACTCTCGATGGGCGCGTGCTGTACCGGGCCGCGGTGGCGATGTCGGAGATCCACAACGTGCTTCTCGCCGACCACCTCACCCGGCGTCTCGGCGTGAACTGGGAACTGCGCGAACGCGGTTCCAGACGGAATCCGGCGTTCGAGATCGACGCGATTCCCGACGACCTGATCCGCGAATTCTCGGCCAGAACCGCACAGATCGAGGCCAATCTGAACGCACTTCTCGACGACCGCAGCGAACAGATCCACCCACCCGACGCCCGCGAAATGTATGCCCTACGGCAGCAGGCGACCCTCATGAACCGCCCGTCCAAGCACCTCGCACAACCTCTCGCAACGCTGATGGCGCAGTGGCGAAAGCGCGCCGACCAAGCCATCGGGTACGACGCCGTCGCCGCCATCCGACGATCCCTGAACACGGCCGGCGAGCGTCCGCTGGCTGCGGCAGACCTGAGCCCAGAAACGGTCGACGCGTACGGCGCCGCAACTGTCCTAACGCTGCAAACCAAACGCGCCACCTGGACACGCTGGAACCTGCTCGCCGAGGCCGCACGCCAGACCCGACTGCTCCGCTTCCTGTCGACCAGCGACCGGTTCACCACGCTGCAAGCGATCGTCGAACGCGCCGAGCAGCACTCGATCAGCCTCAACGCCCCAGACCTGGTCACCATCCCCGTCACCCGCGCCAGCGGCGAGAACGTGTTCACCATCCACAACGGCCAGATCTACACCTCACCCGTCATCCTCGGCGCCGAAGCAGTCCTCCTCGACCTTGCCCGCGACGCCAGCGGACCCACCATCGCACCAGCATCGACCAACACCACCGGTCTCAGCGCCGACAAGGCCGACGCGCTCCTCCGAATCGCGACCAGCGGCCAGAAACTCGAGGCCCTGATCGGACCTGCAGGCGCCGGCAAGACCAGCCTCTTGTCCGCACTCACCGCCAGCTGGGAAGCCAGGTACGGCGACGGATCGATCATCGCCCTCGCACCATCCTCAGCCGCCTCAACCATCCTGTCTGATGCCATCGGTGCTCCCACCGAGAACATCGCCAAATGGATCTACGAATCGGCCGGTCTCGGCGCCGAACAACGCCGCGAACAGATCCTGCAAACCGAACACGCCGCCGAGCTCGCCCACCGCACACAACGCCGTCTCCGCCATCAACGACTCATCGTTCAGCTTGCAGCCCTCAGAGCCCAGCGCGATCGGTGGACGTTCCACGAGAACCAGCTCGTCATCATCGACGAAGCCTCCATGGCCAGCACCGTGGAACTCGCCACTCTTGCTCGCGCTGCCAATGCGGCTGGTGCGAAGATCCTGCTCGTCGGTGATGACGCACAACTGTCCGCCGTCGACACCGGCGGCGCGTTCCGGCTCATCGCCAAAGACACCGAGGCAGCCGAGCTCACCGATGTCTGGCGCTTCACGAACCCGTGGGAGCGCGACGCCAGCCTCGCGCTGCGTCGCGGCGAACTGAGCGCCATCGATGCCTATGACAATCACGAGCGACTCACCGCCGGCTCATCAGACGAAATGGAAGAGGCCGCCTACAAGGCCTGGCTCGCCGACACCAACAGCGGCAAGACCAGCCTCCTGATCGCCGCCGACAACACCACGGTTGCACGGTTCAACGCCCGGGCCCGCCTCGACCGCGTCACCAGCGGCGAAGTCGAACCCGGCGGCATCGAACTCCACAACGGCAACCACGTCGGCCTCGGCGACCACATCGTCACCCGACTCAACAACCGCCGTCTCCCCTACGGTCAGCGCCAGTTCGTGAAGAACGGCGACCACTGGACGGTCATCCACCGCTGGCCTGACGGTTCCCTCACCGTCCAAAACCGTGCCGAGGACACGGTCACCCTGCCCAGCGCATACGTCCAGGAATCCGTCGACCTCGCTTACGCCACCACCGCCCACCGTGCCCAAGGCGCCACCGTCGACACCGCCCACCTCCTCGTCACCGAGCAACTCACCCGAGCCCTGACGTACGTCGGCATGACCCGCGGCCGCGACACCAACCTGGCGTACGTAGCCACGCACCAGGCCTCCTCGGATCTCCACGAGCCGCACCTCGAACAGACCATGCAGGACGTCCTCGAAGCCGTCCTCAACGACCCCGGCGTCGAGCAATCCGCCCACGAAGTACTCCGCCAAGAACTCGACAACGCCACCCGCCTCGACCGCCTTGTTCCCATCCACGAACACCTCTGCCAACTCGACGCCAAGATCCGCTACAAGGAGGCCATCGACGCCTCCGGACTCGACCCAGCCGACCAAGCGGCACTCCAGGCGTCCCCCGCCTACGGCGCACTGATCGCCGAGCTCCGCCGCGCCGAGAGCGCCAGCATCAACGTCACCAAGATTCTCCATCGCGCGGTCAACCAATCGCCTCTGACGAATGCCAACGACCTCGCAGCTGTCCTCCATGCCAGGGTCGATCGCCTGGTTTCCAGAGCCCTCCGGCGCCGAGGCGAACACCTGACTACGGTCGCCGGCCTAGTAAGCCCAGCAACGCACGTCAGCGACCCGACCTTGATCGCCCCGCTCCGCGAGCTCGAATCCCAGATTGGACAACGCGCCGATTGGCTGGCCAGCAAAGCCTCAGCCGAGCAGCCTGCCTGGTACCGAGAACTGCATCGAGACGCCAGCAACCCACCGGACCAGGATCTCGCCGAGCTTGTCCGCGAGATCGCCGCCTACAGAGAGCGCTACCAGATCCATGTGCCTTCGATCCTCGGAGACGCACCGCCAGAGAAGGCAGCCGTGCGATGCCGTCAACACTCCCGGCTCCTGAGCCTGCTCAGGGCCTGCTCATCAGGCGCCTCCGAACGACCGACAAACCACACAGATCCCTCGGCGATGGCACCAGAATCCGCCACCCCAACGCAGCCCGGCTGACAGTCATGAGCAGGACAGGCACCGAAGAAGGACCTTGCCCCTTAGGAGCGCACCGGTGCGGTCTTGCCCCCGCAGTCCTACTGCCAGGAGAGGCGGGTTGGATCCCAGGTGCCAGTGGTTCGCTCGGCGTTCAGGATCTCGTCCAGGCAGGTGCTGCAGAAGGTCAGTGCAGCGTTCAGGTCCCAGTATTCACGCGGGTACTCAGCGAACCCGGCGGCGGACCGGGGGAAGCCGACGCCCCAGTCCTCGCTCGGCGCATGCACCTTGTTCGGCAGCGTCAACTGGCGGCGGCCGGCTTCCCGCCCGAGGACCGTGGTGAGCCGGGCGGCGTCGAGCGGGATCGCTGCAACGATCCGGACAATGTCGGCCAGGTCGCGGTAGCGGGTCGATGCTTCGTTACCGTCCGGCCCGTGCCGTTCGTACAGCGCGCAGATCTTGTCGGCGAGGTGGTGTTCGATCGGGGTGGTGGGGACAGAGGGCAGGTCTTGCAGGGTCTCGTGGTCGATGATCGGTTTGAGTGGCACCTGGTCGACCGGGGCATCGACGTGTCGCCGGGTCGTGAGATCGATGCTGAAGGACTCGAACTCTCGACCGCCCAGCAAGGCCCGCGCCTTCACCTTGGCGGTTTTGGTGCCATAACCGTAGGGGTCGGCCTCCCGCTGGATGGTCATTGAGTACAGCTCGAACTCGAACGGGTCGCCGTGATACGGACGACTGGACAGCTGCCGCAGTTCTGACAACGCATCTTGGGTACTGGTCCACGGCGTCTCGCGAGCGAGATCGAGATCCTGAGTGAATCGGCCGCCTCCGGTTCGGATCAGTAGCGCGTTGCCGCCCAGCAGCACCCACGGGGCGTCGGAGTCCTGAAAGATGCGGCTGAGGAAGATCGTGAAGATGTACTGCTTGCGGATCGGGTCAGCCGCGACGCCGCGGCTCATGGCCTCGCTGGCCAGCTTGGCCCCCAAGGACTGTCGCAACCGGTTCGCTTCCAGCTGAGTCAGCGGCTCCGCCATCGTCGATCTTCCTGTCCTGCCGGCGTGCGGCATCTCGTGTTCCGTCAGGGCGCGCTGCATTGACTAGGTGTTGAGTCGCCGAGGTGTAGTCGATCCTTTGCCCCAATTGGCGAAGTTGCTCGTCAACGGCCCGGCTGACGATGTCTTCGAACTGGGGAGCGAGTGCGCGGAGGAGCTTCTCCCGCAGCTCAGGGGCCGCCAACTCCAGAAGCCCGGTGTCAGGTCGGAAGCCAGCTGCCTTCAGGAACGCCGCGAGCATGGCGTTGCCGTCCGGAGATCCGAACCGCTCGGCCGCCGGCTCGAGCGCCTGTACGAGGGAACCGGACGTGACGTCGGTGGTGGCGACTGCATCGCGGACCACCGCAGCGAGGTGGTCGAAGTCGGTACCGCCGGTGGCCAGGTCGTTGACAGTGCGCGCGACGGATGTCACCGGCAGCCCATCAACCCACGCGACATCTCCGTCCAGTAGGTCGCGCTTGAGATACCGGATGTCCGGCTGCGTGGTCTGTCGACGTACGGCCGTACTGAACTCGTACCTGGAAGCCAGCACATCGCCGAGGCCGTACACGACTGCCGCGGACTCACCAGACACCACGGCCAGCGGCTGGTTGCCTGCCGGCTGGCTGCCGGTGGCTAGCCAGGCTGCGCGCAGACCCTGCAATGGTCCGGTGTCGGCGGAAGGGAGTGCATAGACGCCATGGCGAACACGCTGCACAGTTCCGCGCTCGGCAAGGCGGGACAGGTGCATCTTGGACACACCTGCCTCGTGGGCCTGGGCCGTCGTCACCAGTCCCCACTGGCTGGAACCAACCAGTTCCAGCGACTCCAACACGTCAACCGCACGCATCATTCTCACCTCCACACGCTTCAACAGTAACATCTAGACGTTACTTTCAAAGAAAGTAAGCGATGGATTCGTCACTTCTCAAGTATCCAGACCGCAGTATGGCGATCGGCCAGACCCGACCGACCGTGGGTCGGTAGGGTCTGAGGTACGGCGACGTCGACCTGCGCGCACACTCGGTGAATGAGTCGATCTACCGCCTGCTCCGCACGCCCGACCGGCAAAGCTGCTGACAAGATCGGCACAGCTCAGGCCGCCCGACGACTGGTGAATTGAATGGCTCTGTCCGAACTGGATGTTGCACGCGTGCAGCGATGGTGCGCCGCACGGGTTCCGGAGCAGGCTCGCGACCAACTGCGTATCGAGTGCGAAGTCGCTCCACGCCACCTAACGATCGTTGAACGGCGCCCGCCCTGGAACGACGACGTCCAGGCGGATTGGACCAGCTCCGCAATTGCTCGCTTGCGCTACAACGCCACTCATAAGTCGTGGACGTTGTACTGGGCCGACCGGCACCAGCGCTTCCACACCTACGACAGACTCGCCCCATCGCAGAGTATCGACGACCTACTGACCGAGATCGACCGCGACCCCACGAGCATCTTCTGGGGATGATCGGCGGTCGGCCAAGTTGGTTGGTCGTGCATCCCTCAGCCGCTTGGCGCAGCATGCCTGCGCGGGGCGTGTCGCGGAGACCGAGCGGAGCTGTCCACTCGAGGCACCAGGCCAGCCCAAGACCAGATCACGTACCTGGGCGATCAGCGCAGGACAGCCACAGCCAGCGAGATGAGCGCCAGGACGAGCGGGGTGAGCGCGTTGAACAGCATGGTCACGTTCTCAAGCGGGACTCGGGCAGATCGGCGGGTCTTCATCGCCTTGCAGCGCGGGCCGACGTCGTCATCGGTGGTCTCCGGGATTCGTGCCCGAGATCCCACTGCCCCGGGCTGGTACCCGTAGAAGGCAGGAAAATGGGTCGGTCTGTGACAACCGATCCAAGAAACTCACCAGAGTGCACGCTCGCCCGAAGCGGGAGGTGCCGGCTCCGCGCTCACCAGAGGTCGAGGTCGGCGAACTCTTCGTCCAGGGCAGTTGCGGCGGAGGGGTTGTGGATTCGGCGGCCCATGTAGACGTCTTGGGTTATGGAGACTTGGGCTTGGCCTAGGTGGTCGGCTATTTGACGGGCGGATTGGCCTCGGCGGTCTAGGGCGGTGGCTGTGGTTTTGCGGAAGGTGTGGGAGCGGATCCAGGTCAGGGCGTCTGAGGGTGAGGGTTGGGCTGCCTGGTCTACCTGGGCGCTCAGGCTGGGCGACGCGTCGAGGTTTATGCGGTAGATCTTGACGAGCGTGGCTACGAGTTCGCGGTCGAGCTTGATGCGGCCGTTCTCGATTAGCTCGAGTCTGGTCTTTGGCCAGCCGAGCTTCGTGACGACCTGCTTCCGGGTAAGGCCGGCTTGGAGGCGGGCGGATCGGAGGGTCTCGCCTAGGTCGCGGCGGGCGGTGCTCGCTACGGGGGACAATGCGCGGCGGAGGGCTCGGCGGACGTTGGACGGGTCGCGGAAGCCTCTGAGGGAGTCGGCGAAGATGGGTTCGTCGGGGTGGACGCCGGCTGCGTGGCGGCGGCCGAGCATGGTGACGGCCCAGTCGGGCAGGGGTAGGGCACGTACGCCTGCCCTGGACTTCGGGGCCTTGCGGATCAGGCCTTGGCCTGGAACGCGAACAACGGTGTGAGTGATTTGGACGGTGCCAGCTTCTAGGTCGACC
This sequence comes from Kribbella sp. NBC_00709, assembly GCF_036226565.1. GTDB lineage: Bacteria > Actinomycetota > Actinomycetes > Propionibacteriales > Kribbellaceae > Kribbella. The sequence goes on along the minus strand of NZ_CP108996.1, from coordinate 3,788,709 downwards.
TGCGACCACAGAACCGCGAGAGACTCACCGATTCGGACGCCTGTTCCGAGCATGAAGACGACGAGGTCCGGTAGGTCGGCGTGCCGGGCGGCTTCATCGGTGGTCAGCTGTTGGCGCAGGAGGGCGATCTCTTCGGTGGTCAGCGCTCGAGGCGGGTCCTTTGGACGGGCCTCGACTGCTTCGACCTCGCGGACCGGGTTGACGGTCAGGGCGCCGTACCGGACGGCGAGTTGCATCATCCCGGAGATGACCGCTCGGCAAGTCTTCGCGGTGGGGCGGCCGGCGTTGCGCTTGATGGTTCCGATCACTCTGTCGATGCGGGGCGTGGTTGCCTCACCGATCAGGAGTTCGCCGAGGGCAGGGCGTACGTAGTTCTTGATGGCCGTGCGGTACGTCGTCAGCGTCGTCGGTGATCGCCGGCCGTCTTCGATGCGTTCCTCTAACTTCTCGATCCAGAGGTCGATGAGGTCGTTGATCTTGTCGGTCGGGCTCAGCTCGCCGTACTGCGAGACCTTTGCCCGGTCTCGCAGCTTCGTTAATAGGCGGTGCTCGGCTGCGCCTTTGGTCTTGGCGGACGCGGTGACCTCGCGGGTATGTCCGTCGTGGTCACGGAAGTACGCGGACGCGCGCCAGGAGACCACCTTGCCCTCGACGTCCTTCCTCTGCGCACGGGATCGGACGTTGCCCCACGTTCCGATCGGAAGGTGCGGTCTGCTCATCTAGGCCCTCCACAGTCCAGCTGCACGTGGCAGCTCAACGTCTTGGCGGGCCGGGGATCGGACGAAACAGGAGTAGTGCGACACGATGCGATACGTCGCTCAGCAACGCGCCGCCAGTTGGGTGCGTGGAGCCGCCGAGCACTCTCAGACGGGCATGCATCGGCCACTGTGAGTATTGGCAGAGTTTGCGCAGACACGACTTTCACGGCCGAGGCGCCGATCTGCGCCTGACCTGCGGAAACTGGTAGGCCCCGTGGGACTCGAACCCACAACCCGCGGATTAAAAGTCCGCTGCTCTGCCAGTTGAGCTAGAGGCCCTCATTAGATGAGGGGAACAGTGTGTCAGGTTTGGGTTGGGATTGCTTGGGTGGGGTGGGCGGTGGGTGGTGACGGTGGGTAGTGGTGGTACTGCGGGGTAGGTCACGGAAGTGATGCGGTTTGGGGGGATCGGGGGCTGGGGGTCGCGGCTGGGTTGGGGGTGGTGGTACAGATCGGAACTTGCTCGGGGAGGCCGGGCGCTGACAATCCTGCCGCGGGGGGAACCGACGGCGGGTTGGGGGGAATTGTGTTAGGCATTCGTGCTGCGCTGGTGCCGGTTGTGGTGGTCCTGGGTGGGCTTGTTGTCGGGTGTGGGGCGGACTCGGGTACGGCGGAGCAGCCGGCTGCGATCGCTAGTTTCACGGTCAGCGCCACGCCGGAGTCTTCGGCGACGGTGAGCGAGCCGACGACTGGAACGACGCCGACGCCGAGCGCTGGACCGAGCGCGAAGGCCACGACGAGCACACCGGCCAAGAAGGCGGCGACGACCACGTCCAAGGAAGTTGTCGAGGTTCGGGTTATTCCGTTCAAGAAGAAGACGGTTACGGATGACTCGATGGCCAAGGGTGAGAAGACGGTTCGGACGAAGGGCGTGAACGGCACGCGTCGCCTGACCTATCGCGTGACGTTGGTGAACGGCGTACAGACGGCGAAACATCTGCTCCGGCAGGAGGTTGCCAAGGAGCCGCGTACGCAGATCACCGCGGTCGGCACCAAGGTTGACGAGCCGGAACAGTCCGGTTGCGACCCGAACTACTCGGGCTGTGTCCCGATTGCGAGTGACGTCGACTGTTCGGGTGGCAGCGGCAACGGGCCGGAGTACGTTGCCGGACCGATCGAAGTCATCGGCAACGACATCTACCGCCTCGACGCCGACCACGACGGGATCGCCTGCGAAAACTAGCCTGCAAACTTGCCCGCAGACTAAGGCGTGGCGAACACCTCGAGGTCGAGGACGACGGTCGGGCTGACCAGGAGCGACGTCAAGCCGTTCCAGTTGACCTGCCACTGGGCCCGCTCGATCGTCAGCCTGGCGGCGAAAGCGACGCCGTCCGCCGTGCCGACGAGCTCGAACGGAACCGTGACAGGATGCGTCACGCCCCGCATCGTCAGGTCACCCGTGACGTCGAACTTCGTCTCGTCGACCTGTGCGACCTTCGTCGAGACGAAGGTGATGATCGGGTACGCCGCCGCGCCGAGAAAGTCCTTGCGGAGTTGAGCATCGCGCCGTCGATCGCCCGTGTCGATGCTGTCGGCACGGATCGTGAGCTGCGCGCTCGACCTGCCGGGGTCGTCACCGTCCAGGTGTACGGCGCCCTCGAACACGTCGAACCGCCCGCGCACCCGGGTAGCCATCCGGTGCCGCGCGACGAATCCGATCCGTGTTCGCCCGGTGTCGAGCACGTAATCTCCGTTGAGCTCGCTCAGTCTCGTCGTAGTCGTCATACCGGGAACGACGAGGCAGCGAGTCGAAGTGTCAGCCGATGACCCCCGTGGTGATGCGCCGCGGGGTGATGTCGAACATGGAATCCTCCGGCGGGTCGGCCAGGTACGCCGCGCGGAACTCCGCCGGCAGGTACTTCTCCACCATCGCGTGCAGCAGGTCGTCGCTCAGCGGCAGGAGGCGGGCCACGCCCTGCATATTGAGGTACTTCGCGGTTGGTCCGTCAGCGGTCTGAACCGAGAGCGACAACTCGCCCGAGCCGGTGCGGTGCAGCCTGGTCTTCTTCGATTTCGCCGGCGTCATCACCTGAAACGTGTTGCTGTCGGGCAGGTGGTGGAACCACACCGGCGTCACATGCGGCGACCACCCCGGGTCGTCGATCGCCAGCACGGCCACCAACGGCTGCGCCAGGAACTCGGCTGCTTCGTCGTCCTTCATCGTACGAAAACCCATGTTTCCTCCACTTCTGCCGTCGACATGGACACTGCCATTACCCACCGACAGTTCTTGGCACACGAGGTCGGTCGGCCAGGAGTAGTACGACCAAGGTCCGATGGTCGGCGCCCGGTGTGGCGGGTGAGCATCTAGGCATGACAACTGATGAGCAGAACAGCGTGAACCAGCAGAGTGTCCGGACGGGTGGAGGGCGGTCGCGGCGGTACGTCGCCTGGGCGGGTGCCGGCGTGATCGTCCTCGGGGCGATGGCCGGTATCGGCACCGCAGCCTGGTCGGTCGACGACAAAGGCGGGCAGCAGAATCACCGGATCACCGAACCCGGCGACGACAAGGGTGGGCACGGTGAGCGGCGGTCGGGATCGTTGTCGGATGACGGAGCGGGACACCACTAGTCAGGGATCGTCGATTTAGGATCGGGCTACATCGACGGAGGGACTGGCGTGCTGACTTACCAGCTGACTTCGCGGGACTTGGCGGAGGTGCGGTTCGCGGTTTCGCCGGTTGCGGAGATGGTGTTGTCGATGCGGGCCTTGCGGGAGCCGGGGCGGTTTCCGTTGCAGTTGGGGTGGGTTCGGGCGGTGCAGCCTCGGGTGGCGGAGCTGGACTGGGACGTACTGCGGTGGCTGGTCAACGACACGATGGGCAGCCCGGACTTCCTGACGCCACGGCCGACGTCCCCGCTCACCCAGCTCGCCGACGAGCTCCAGCTGATCGGTGACGTGGACCACGAAACGTTCGAGCGGCAGTTCGCCGCGGTCCACGGTGAACTCCCCGACGACCTGACCATCGACAAGGTCGTCGAGGCGCTGCGGCAGTACTGGGCAGCGATGATGGCGCCGTACTGGGACCGGATGCGGACCCTCCTCTCGGCCGACATCAGCTATCGCGGGCACGTCCTCACCCAGCACGGGACCGGCGCGATGCTCAACGGACTGGGCCCGGCGATCAGTTACGCGGACGGCCTACTGAAGGTGGATCGAGTCGCCGCGAACAGCCGGACCGAGGCCGTCGACGGACGCGGGCTCGTGTTGCAGCCGAGCCTCTTCGGGCCGCACGCGGTGATCCCGTTCGACCCGGGAGCCGAACCGATACTGGGGTATCCGCCTCGCGGTCAGGCCAACCTGTGGTCCGTCGTCGAGCCGCCGTCGCAACAGGATCTCGCCCAGTTGATCGGTACGCCGCGAGCGCACATCCTCGAACTGCTGACCCATCCGCGCACCACGACCGACCTCGCCGGCGAACTGAAGGTGACGCCGTCGGCCGTGAGCCAGCACCTCCAACTGCTGCGCCGTACCGGCCTGGTCGAGCCGCAACGCACCGGCAAGCAGGTGCTGTACCGGCCAACGGAACTCGCGGCCCTACTGACAGGTGCCGGGGCCGACGCCGAACCCGGCGCGGACCTCGACTAGAAGCTGAGCTGTTGACACGGCGATCACCCACAGCGATAGTACAAATCGATTTGCATCGCGTCGTGGCAGCCGACGTCTCACCTACACCGCCCTGATTCAAGGAGTCGGCATGAGACGTAGTCTTGCCATCGTTCTCGGAGTTCTCCTCCTCTGCCTAGGCACCATCACCCCTGCCCACGCGGCGACGCTCGCCCTCACACCCATCACCCCTGGCAACGTGTTCACCGACGGCCAGGCGGTGAAGGTCGGTCTGAGCACCGACGCGTCGTCCGTCACCTGGTCCGCAGCCGACGTCAACGGCACGGTCGTCGCGACCGGCAGCCAGGCCACCGCGAGCACACTGCAGGTCTCGGTCACCAACCGCGGCTGGTACAAGCTGACCGTCCAAGCAGGCACGGTGGCCGCCCAGACGACCTTCGCGATCCTCAGCCCGCTCAGTACGGCGTCGGTCGCGGGCCTCACCACCAACCGGGTCGGCGATTTCGAGAACACCGCGGAAGGCTGGACCTACTATCCAGGCAGCGAATTCCCCGGCGCCACCGGGGGCTTCGCGCTCGACACCACCGACAACCACTCCGGCACCAGTTCCGGCAAGCTGTCCGGAAACTTCAGCGCCGGCGGTGCGTACGTCAGCGTCAACCGGACCCTCCCATCGGTCAACGCATCCAGCGTCAGCTTCTGGGCGAAGACCTCGAACCTTTCCTTCCTCACGTTCCGGATCACCGACTCCACCGGCCAGGTCCACCAGCAGCGCGTGACGTTGTCAGGGGCAACTGATTGGCAGCCGTTGAGCGTCACCCGGTTCGACGGCGGCAAGCAGTACGTCCACTTCGGCGGCGCGAACGACGGCGTCTGGCACGGCCCCGCCAAGGGGCTCGAGATCGTTCTCGACAAAGGCGCGATCACCGGCGCGACGAGCACCAGCCTGAGCCTCGACGACTTCACGCTCAACGCTCTCTCGAGCAAGCCGACCACACCGCTCGGCGACTACGAGAGCGCGGCGGAAGGCTGGTCGTTCTACCCCGGCAGCGAGTTCGCCGGCGCGACCGGCAGCCTCACCTACGACACCACGAGTCTGCAGGCCGGTGCCCAATCCGCCAAGCTCTCCGGGGACTTCACCGGCGGCGGCAACTACGTCGCCATCCAGCGCAATCTCGTCCCGGTCAACCTGACCGCGCTCAGCCTCTGGGTGAAGACCAGCCAACTGTCCGGCATCGGCCTCCGGATGACCGACGCGACCGGACAGGTCCACCAGCAACGCCTCACGCTGTCCGGATCGACGGCCTGGCAGCAGCTCAACGTCACCCGCTTCGACGGAGGCACCGCCTACCTGCACTTCGGCGGCGCCGACGACGGTGTCTGGCACGGCCCGGCGAAGGCGATCATGCTCACCCTGGACAAGAGCCTGATCATCGGCGGCGGTACGACGGCCGCCGTCAACATCGACGCGGTCGCAGCGACCACGCCCGCATCCGTGATGGGCGCGGGCACCCACTTCGGCGGATCGTGGAGCACGGACCTGGCGCCAGTGCTCGCGCAGTCCGGAGCCCGGGCCGGCCGCGACGAGGCCTATTGGGCCAGCGCCGAGACGACAGCCGGCACGTACGCCTTCCCCGCGAAGGTCACCAACTACCTGCAGGCCTACCAGAGCAACGGCATCGACCCCTTGCTCGTCGCGGACTACGGCAACTGCCTCTACGACTGCCCCGATCAGCTCTTCAACGCGCCGTACACCGACGCCGGCCGAACCGCGTTCGCCAACTACGCGAACGCTCTGCTGAACCAGTACCCGCAGATCCACAACGTCGCAGTGTGGAACGAGTGGGACAACAACGCCGCCGGTCCGGCGAACAAGACCCCCGACAGCTACCTCGCGCTCCTCAAGGCGACGTACACGAAGCTCAAGGCAACCCATCCCGATGTCACCATCGTCGCCGGCGGCGATACGGACGTGACGCAGCAGGCCTGGTTCCAGACGTTCTGCCAGCTGGGCGGGCTGAAGTACCTCGACGTGGTGTCCATCCACCCGTACAACTTCCTCCACGCGCCCGAGGGGCTCGGCGCCGCGATCGACCAGGTCCGGGCGACGATCCGGCAGTACAACGGCGGCGTGGACAAGCCGATCTGGATCACCGAGGCCGGTTGGTACACCGGCTCCGGCAGCGCGGTCCCGGTCGACGAGCCCACCCAGGCGACGTACATGGCGCGCGCGATGCTCAACGTCCCCGGGCATGACGTCGACCGGTTCTACATGTACGACTTCAAGAACGACGGCATCGATCCGGCCGCGTCGGAGAACAACTTCGGGCTCGTGCACAACGAGGCCGACGCGCTCGGCAAGTACACCCCCAAGCCGTCGTACGTCGCCTACGCGACCGCTGCCCGTCAGCTCCGCGGCGCGACGTTCCTCGGCAAGGAGAACCCGGGCAACGGCCTGATCGATCAGGTGTACGCGGCGAACGACGGTACGCCGTTCCGCGCGATCTGGGCCGCATCCGGGGCGAACACGACGGTGACGGTCAACGCGACCGGACCCGTCCAGGTCACCAGCCTGTACGGCCTGACCAGCACGCAGACACCCAACGCGAGCGGCCAGATCACGGTCACGGTCGGCGTGTGGCCGACGTACATCTCGGGCTCGACGGTGACCTCGGTGACCGCGCCCTAGGCGGATTCCCGCGGTACGACGGAAGGCGCGAACAGGATGCGCTGCGGCAGGCCGGCGGCCGTCCCCGCCAGCCTGCCCAGCAGGACACGGCCGACCGCGCGACCCTGCTCGCGCGGATCGCCCGCGATCGTGGTCAACGACGGCGAGATCAGCGCGGCGGCCTCGATGTCGTCGAAGCCCATCACGGCGAGGTCGTCGGGTACTCGAAGGCCGCGTGCCCGGGCGACGTCGAGCGCGCCGATCGCGACCATGTCGTTCGTACACAGCACCGCCCGGGGCGGTTTCCGCAGCTCGAGCAGCTTCTGCAGACCCGCCGTACCGCCGGCGCGGGAGAACTCCTCGCGCACGATCAGCCGGCTGTTGAACCGCAGCCCGGCCGAGGTGAGCGCGCGGCGGTAGCCCTTCACCCGGTCGGCGGGTGGTCCGTCCCCGGACGGGCCGGTGATGAAGCCGATCCGGTGATAGCCGCGGCCGATCAGGTACCGCGTGGCGATCTCCCCCGCCGCGAGATCGTCGGACGTCAGTACGTCGATCCCGGCCGACGCCCGCCGCCCGCCCATCAGCGCTACCGGGATCCCCGCCTCGACAGCGGCCGCGACGTCGCTCGCCTTGCTGTAGTAGCCGGCGAACACGATCGCGTCGACGCTGCGAGTCACCATCCGCGCGACGAGGTCCTTCTCGGCGTACGGCGACCCGTCGGTGTTGCCGATCAGCACCTGGTACCCGGGCTCGCTGACCACGTCGAGCAACCCGCGCGCGACCGACGGGTAGAACGGGTTCGTGATGTCGGGCACGATCAGCGCGATCGTCTGGGTCCGCTGCATCCGCAGGCTGCGCGCGAGCTGGTTCGGCTCCCAGCCCAGCTCGTCCATCACCGACCGCACCCGCGCCCGCGTCACCTCCGACACGTGCCGCCGCCCGGACAGCACATGCGAAACCGTCGTCGGACTGACTCCCGCCCGAGCGGCCACGTCCGAGATCGCAACCCGCTTCGCCAAGACGCTCCCCTCCCCGCACTTTTGGTCACGATAGCCGCCCCGCGTGGCCGAGACGCTATAGTCGAGACGTCCGCGGGAGCTCGCCGGGAGTGGGCTGAGAGGGTGACTACGCCGTCACCGACCGCTGAACCTGAATCGGGTAATTCCGGCGTAGGGAGGAAGCGCGATGGAATCCGTCTGGGTGAACGGTACGGCGATCGACGTACCGGCCGGCAAGTCCGTGGCCGAGCTGATCACGGAGTACTCCGATCGCACCACCGGGATCGCGGTCGCGGTGAATCAGACCGTGCTGACCAAGGCCGAGTGGGCGCAGACCGCGTTGCAGCCCGGCGACCGGGTCGAGATCGTCAGCGCGACGCAGGGAGGCTGAGATGGATGATCCACTGGAGCTCGGCGGGCGGACGTACACGTCCCGGCTCATCATGGGGACCGGCGGTTCGGCCAGCCTGGAAGTGATGGAGGAGGCATTGATTGCCTCCGGCACCCAACTGACCACGGTCGCGATGCGTCGGCTCGGCACCGGGCACGAGGGCTCGGTGCTCGATGTGCTCAAGAAGCACAGCATCGACGTACTGCCGAACACGGCCGGCTGCCACACCGCGGCCGAGGCCGTGCTGACGGCGAAGCTGGCCCGGGAGGCGTTGGAGACCGACCTGATCAAGGTCGAGGTCGTCGCCGACGACCACCTGCTGCTGCCCGATCCGTTCGAGCTGCTCGATGCCGTGGAAACGCTGGTGGCCGACGGTTTCACCGTGCTGCCGTACACGAACGATGATCCGATTCTCGCCCGCCGGCTCGAGCAGGCAGGCTGCGCGGCCGTGATGCCGTTGGCCGCACCAATCGGTTCCGCGCTCGGCATCCGCAACCCGCACAACCTCGCGCTGATCGCGGAAGCGGCGAACGTTCCGGTCATCGTCGATGCCGGGATCGGTACGGCGAGCGACGCCGCACTGGCGATGGAGCTCGGCTGTGACGCGGTCATGCTCGCGACCCCGGTCACCCGCGCGGAGAAGCCCGCGCTGATGGCCGCCGCGATGCGCGACGCCGTCTCCGCGGGCCGGGCCGCACGCCTCGCCGGCCGGGTCCCGCGCCGCTGGCAGTCGGCGCTCGCGTCGTCGCCTACAGCTGGGCTGCCAACGTTCTAGCCTCGGCCCGGTCTACAGGCCGATCCAGTAGGAGTGCGGTGAGCGACAGCGACAGCTCCTGATTGGGTTGCAACGTCAGCGGGCTGTCCCACGCGAGCGCTGGGCACGCGCCGACGTACCCCTCGACGCGGAGGAACCACGGCCGCACGTCGTCGGGCTGCACCAGCATCAGTGTCACGTCGCCCTGGACGAAGGCGAGCCAAGGGCTCACCGAGCCGAAGGCGGCGTCCAGGCCTTCACCGTCGGCTGAGAGCACCGTCGTCTCGGCCGCGGGCAGTCGCCAGAAGATCCCGCCGTACGCAGCGCCTTCGCGACCGGACGTGGCTGGGCTTTCGATCTGCAGCGAGCCGTAGCGGGCAGTCAGGACGCTGCGCCAGTCGAGTCGCCATCCGCCTGCGCTGAGTCCACCGAGGAGACGACGGCGCTCGACCAGCTGCGGTCGCCCTTGTTCGTCGTACCAGGTGATGTCGTCGATCAACTCGTCACCGTTGGCCGTGACGCCGCGGCTGCGTTGCTGGCCATGGTTCGTCAGGAGGGTCGGGCCCTGCTCGCGGACGTAGGTCCGGCCGCCCCAGTGTGAGGTCCCGTTGACCATCGGCACGGCTAGCGAGACGCCGTAGTGGTGCCGATGGTCGACCGGACTGACCTCGGTCAGCGGGTGTCCGCCGAGCGTGCGGACCGGGTGCAGGTACGGCCGTGGTGCGTGTACTTGCGGCATCCGTCGACCGAACTCGTACCGCGCCAGCAGCCCCGAATCGCTCCCCAGCGCAAAGATGTCACCCTGCTGCTGCCATCCGACGCGGCCTGCCGACGTACCGCCGTGCAACCGCGGCTCCTGTGGCACCGGCCCAGTGCTCGCACGCACCGCCAACCGCAGCTCCGGTACGGCGTCCGCATCGCCGTTCGGTGCAGCAATCGACGCGTGCAACCGCCGCCACGCCAACTCCCCAAGATCCTTCTGCGGAACGCGGACCGTAGTCAGCGACGGTACGGCGAACCGCGCGAGCCCGATGTCGTCCATGCCCGTCACCGACAGATCAGCCGGTACGGCGACGCCGACCTCGTTGAGCCTGGCCAGCAAACCGAACGCGACCAGATCGTTGAACGCGACCACCGCGGTCACGTGCGACTCCAGCACCCGTTCAACCGCGGCGTACCCGTCCTCGATCGAGCGGCCGCACTCGAGCCGGACGAGCTCCAGCCCTGGGATCTCCCGCTCGGCGACGTCGAGCGCCCGCACCCGGAGCGTGTTGGACGCGCTTGCCGCCGGCCCCGACAGGAACGCGAGCCGCCGATGGCCCAGACCGACCAGGTGATCGACGACGATCCGGACGGCGCGGCCGTAGTCGACGACCACCGACGAGACCTCTTCCGGCCCCTGCCGGTTGACGAGGATGACCGGCTGCACCTGCGGCAACAGCTCGAGCAGCCGCTCCTCGTCCAACCGCGGCGAGACCATGATCAGCGCGTCGCACCGCCGCCGCGCTTCGATCGCGATCTCCGCCTCGGCGGCCGGGTCCTCGTCGGTCTCGGCGACCAGCACGCGGTAGCCGGCCGCCGCGGACGCGTTCGTGATGCCACGCAGGATCTGCTGGAACAGCGGGTTGCCGAGGTCGGGGACCACCAGCGCGACCATGTTCGTCCGGCCGAGGGACAGGCTGCGGGCCAGGTCGCTGGGCCGGTAGTTGAGCCGGTCCGCCGCGGCGCGCACCCGGGCGACGATCTCGGGCGCGACACTGAGCCGGCCGTTCATCACCCGGGACACGGTCGCCCGCGACACCTCCGCCGCCCGCGCGACGTCGGCGATCGTGATCGAGTCCTTCGGTGTCCGGCCCACCTCCGTATCCTCTCCCGACGGAAACCGGTTTCTCAACCCCTGTCCGGGTATATCTGACGCATGAGCAAACTGGAGTATCCGCGTGCGGTCGGAGTTGCCCCGGGCAACGGTTACAGCCATGTGGTGACCGGTCACGGGCAGTGGGTGGCGATCGCCGGACAGGTCGCGCTGGACCCGGACGGGAAGCTCGTCGGCGTCGGCGATCCGGGCGCCCAGGCCGAGCAGGTGTTCGCGAATCTCGAGCGCTGCCTGGCCGGCGCCGGCGCGACCTTCGAGGACGTGGCGAAGATGACGATCTTCGTCACCGACATGGCGAACATGCCGGCGATCCGGGCGGTGCGCGACCGGTACATCCCCGGCACCAAGCCGGCCGCCTCCGCCGTCCAGGTAGCCGCCCTCTTCCACCCCGACGTACTGCTCGAAATCGAAGTCTTCGCGATCGTCTAACGCAGCAGGTCGACGGATAGGCGGGCGGCTTCGCCGATGGCGGTGTCTACTCGGGGCTGGCGGTTGTCGCCGCGGGCGGCGAGGGTGAAGACGGCGATGGCGAAGGATGCGCCGCCCGGGAGGGTGACCACGCCGACCTCGTGGCGCAACGCACCGAACGTCCCGGTCTTCCCGGCGACGCGTACGCCGTCGTGCGGGAAGCCGGACGCCATCCGGTGCAGGAACACCTGCTGCTGCATCGTCGCCTTGACGAATTCGGTCTGCTCCGGTGACAGCAACTCCCCCGACCACAACCGCTGCAGCAACAGCGTCATGTCGCGGGCGGTGCTCGCCGATGCGTTCACGGCTTCGTAGATGCCAACCGGATCGGTCCGGTCGTTGTCCGCGAGTACGGCGAGCGCCGCGTCCGGATCGTTCGTCCTGGTACGGCGTTGCAGGTCGAGCAGATTGCCCGCCGTACCCCGGCGTACCCGGGTCCGACGCAGGCCGAACGACTCCAGTAGTTCGGCCAGCCGCGGCAACCCAACGATGTCGAGCAGCGCGTCCGCCGACGCGTTGTCGGAGACCGTCATCATCGACAGCGCCAGATCCCGCAGCGATGCCGTGACCGGATCCGCGAACACCGACAACCCGGTCGGCCCGGCCGTCTTCGCCGACGGGTCGAGTGTGATCTGCTCCCGTGGATCCACCTCACCGAGGTCGACGAGCCGGCAGAATCCGGCCAGCAAGGGCAGCTTGTACACCGAGGCCAACGGCACGATCCCGTCCGCGTCGACCTCGACCATCGACTCGGGCTCGTCGAGCGCGATCGCATGCAGCCAGCCGCGTACGCCGGCGTCCTCGAACACGCCCCGGATCCGGGCGTTCACGACGCCACCAACGCTTCGGTCAGTTGCGCCATCACGTCGTTCGGCCGGAGGAACGGCATACGAGTCCTCGACCAGACGAGGCGGAGCCGCAACGGCAGCGGATCGTCGGCCAGCCGGTGCCGCGTCACGCCCGGCGCTGTCAGCGCAGGGTCCGCGGTCACCACGATCGCCTGTCCGGCGGCGGCCATCGCCAAGCCGGCTCGCTCGTCGGTCACGACGACTGTGCCGCCGGTAGGTCGATGCAGGGCGAGCGTGTCCAGGAACAGATCGCGTGCCGCCGGCGCCTCGGTCCGCGGCCGGACCGCGACCGGCAGCCCTTTGAGCTGGCGCAACCCGACGACCTCCCCATCCACCGCCCCGGCCGGCGCAAGCGCCCAGGTCGGAAGCAGCGAGACCGGGCCGGCTTCCAGTCCGTCGAGTACGACGGGATGCAGTACGGCGGCCATCGTCAGCCGGCCCGTGTTCACCTGGTTGATCAGCGAACTGGTCGAGGCAGTCACCACCGTGACGCGGCTGCCTGGGATCACTGCACCGGAAGCCGCTGCCACCGCAGCGCCGGCCGCGGGCGGGACCTCAGGCGCGAGACCGAGCCGGATCTCCGGTCCCTCCGGATCGCGGGCGACCGCGGCCTGGTGCAACTCCTCGATCGAGGTCAGCGCGCGGCGCGCGTACGGCAGGAGCGCGACGCCGGCGGGGGTGAGCTCGACCTGGCCGGCGCCCCGTTCGAAGAGCTTGGCGCCGACGAGCGCTTCGAGGCGGCGCAGACCTTGTGACAGCGGCGGCTGGGTGATGCCGACGACCCGAGCCGCGTCCCCGAAGTGCTGCTCCTCGGCGAGCGCGATGAAGATCTGCAGATGCCGTTCAGTGAGCATGACGTGACTGACCTGCAGTGATATCCCCAGACAATCGGCTCATGCGCAAGAGCATATTCGACAGCCCGGTCAGCCCTCGCCTTGACTGAAGGCTCAGGACGACGAGAGGAGACAGCGTGAAGGTGAGTCGGAGGGGAATGCTGACCGGCGCGGCCGCGGTCGGTGCAGCGGCAGTCGGGGCGGCCGGCGTGGTCGGGCTCGAGGGCCGGAGCGAGGCGGCGACGACCCCGGTCGCACAGCCACGGCGGGACTCGGTCGAGCTGACCTGGTTCGGGACGCACGCGTGGCAGATCCGGTGCGGCAAGACCGTCGTACTGACCGATCCGTGGCTGACCCGGTTCAAGACGGGGACGTTCACGCCGGAGGGTGCGGACCCGAAGACGAAGCTCGTGATCAAGCCCGAGGTGATCGACAAGCACCTCAGCACGGCCGACGCGATCCTGGTCCACCACGGGCACTACGACCACATGGCCGACGTGCCGTATGTCGCGAAGAAGACGCAGGCGACCGTGCTGTGCACCGAGACGCATGCCAACCTGCTGCGCGCGATGCGGACGCCGGACGAGCTGCTCTCACCCGTCCGCGGCGGCGAGTACCTGCCGTTCGACGGCTTCGCGGTCGAGGTGTACCCGTCGTTGCATTCGTGCAGCGGCAAGCGGCACACCTACGCGTACCCGGGCTATCGGTACGACGTACCGGCGCGTCCGCGCGTGATCGAGGACCTGGTCGAGGGCGGCACGCTGGCGTTCGTGATCACGATCGGCGGCCTGCGGATCCTCAGTCTGAGTACGGCGAACTTCGACCCGAACGCCCTGCGCGACCTGCAGGTCGACGTCGTCTTCGCGGCCCCCGGCGGCGAACCTGGCATCACCGACCGCCTGCTGCAGACGATCAAGCCGGTGCGGAAGGTGATCGCCACCCACTGGGACGACTTCGACAAGCCCCTCGACGAGCCCGGCGTCCCGTGGACCGACCTCACCCCGCTCCGGAAGTCGGTCCAACAGCGAGGCGCCGAGCTCGTCGTCCTCGATCACCTGCAGAAGGTCACGCTTTGACGCGGTAGTGGTACCGCGAGACGGTCTGGAAGCCGAGGCGGTCGTAGAGGGCGCGGGCCGGGGCGTTGGCCTCGACCACCTGCAGCCAGACCCGGGTAACACCGAGAGTCGTTGCCTTCTGCAACAAACCGTGGATGGTCGCCTGCGCGAGACCCTGCCGGCGGTACTCGCCGTCGACGGCGAGGCAGTAGATGCCGGCCCAGTCGCCGACCAGGGCGAGGCGGCCGATCGCCTTGGCCGGCGGTCCGGCCGGGATCACGCCGTACAGGGCGCGGGCGCGGTTGAGGATCTGCCGGGCAGCGGCCTGCGCGGCAGATCCGCCGCGGCCGTCGACGGCCCACCAGAAGTCCATCCAGTCGTCGTCGGGCGCCGAGGAAATATTCACTGCGGCGGCCGGCTCGGGCAGCTTCGCGAGGACGTCGGCGACCTCGGCGCACATCACCAGCGTCGGGTTGCGGACCTCGTAGCCGCGGGCCGCGAGGTACTCGTCGAGGTCACCGGGCTGGGCCGCCGGACCGACCTGGAAGGACGGCGCGATCTGGTGCGCGGCATACAGGTTTTCCACGTAGTCCAAGGCCCTGTCGAGGTCGAAGGGTGCGCTCGCGGGCAGGACCGAGTTCGCTCGGAGGGTCACTCCGTCGTTGTGTCGGACCAGCCAGCCGTCGAGTTCGGTGCTGTGCGCGGCGGGCCAGCCTTGGTTCATCAGGGCGTCGATATGAGCTGCGGCGATCACCTCACCAAGAGTAGGCCCGCCCGGATCAAATTGCAATCAATTGGATGTTTATTCATCGACGGCGAATCGTCGCGACGGCGTCCGCGAGCAGGTCGATGCCCTCGACAACTTCTGTCCGGTTGAGCGATCCGTACCCGAAGACGAGGCCGGCCGGACCCGATCCGGACACCCAGTACGGCGCCAGTCCGTACACCCCGACCCCGCGCTCCGACGCCGCCGCCCGGACCGCGTCCTCGGTGAGGTCCGGCGGCAGGAACGTCATCACATGCAGCCCGGCCGACACCCCGACCGGCTCGAGCTCCGGGATCCGCGCCGCCAGTTGGTCGACGAGCGTGTCCCGCAGCAGCCGGTACCGCGGCCGCATCCGGCGCAGGTGCCGGTCGAACTCACCCCGCGCCACGAAGTCTGCGAACGCCAACTGGTCGAACACCGGCGACCCGCGATCGTCCATCAGCTTCGCCTGCGCCATCGGCTCGACCAGCCAGGCCGGCAGGATCAACCAGCCCAGCCGCAGCCCGGGCGCAAGCGTCTTGCTCGCCGTCCCGGCGTACGCGACCCGCTCCGGCGCCAGCCCTTGCATCGCGCCGATCGGTTCGCGGTCGTAGCGGTACTCCGCGTCGTAGTCGTCCTCGATCACCAGCCTGTCGTTCCGGGCCGCCCACGCGACCAGCGCGGCCCGCGTCTCCGCCGAGGCCACCGCCCCGGTCGGGAACTGATGCGCCGCCGTCACGAGCACCACGTCCGCGCCGGACCGCTCGAGCGCGTCGACATCGATCCCCGACTCGAGCACGGGTACGCCGACCGCCTCGAGCCCGGCCGCCCGCGCAACCTCGCGCAGATCGTTGTCGGACGGATCTTCGACCGCCAGCCGCCGGTACCCGTGCGCCGCCAGCACCTGCAGCAGCAACCGTGAGCCCTGCGCGAACCCGTTGCAGATCAGCATGTTCTCCGGGCGGGCCGCCGTACCGCGGACCCGGTTGAGGTAGTCGGCGAGCGACATTCGCAGCTCGATCGTGCCGCGACCGTCGATGTAGGCGAGGCTGCGGTACGGCGTCTCGTTCAGCACTCGGCGGATCGATCGGAGCCACGCGGCGCGGGGGAACTGTGAGACATCCGGCCGGCTGTAGCGGAAGTCGATCCGCGGCGGGCCGCTCGCGGACCGCCGCGTGGGCGTCGGTTCGACCACCGCGATGTCCGCGACCTGCGTGTACCCACCGCCGCGGCTGATCAGATATCCCTCCGCGACGAGCTGCTGGTAAGCCTCGACGACCACGCCGCGGGACAGCCCGAGGTCTTGCGCAAGCGCGCGGGTGGACGGCATCACCGTCTCCGCCCGCAGCAGGCCGGCCCGGATCCGGGTCCGGATCCCGCCTTCCAGTTGCTGGTGGAGTGGTACGCCGCTCTCCCGCTGGAGCTCGACCAGGAGTTCGCCGGCTCCGGAACTGGTCCTCATTCGGCTCACACAACTGGACCTTATCGGAGTACCGCTTCGCTGTCAGGGTGGTGAACAGACCAAACGACAGGAGTTGAGAGCGATGACTCTATTGATGCCACGCCTCCGGCGCGGCGGGTCATGGGGCTGTAACTCCCGGCCTTCCCTCGTCGCTCCGGTCGCTCCGCTCCCTCCACTCCTCAGTCCAGGCCGGGAGGCCCGATGACCACGCTGCTGCGCACCGGCGACGCCGGGTACGACGAGGCCCGGACCGTCTGGAACGCGATGGTCGACCGCAGGCCGGCCGTGATCGCCCGGTGTTCGAGCACCGCGGACGTCGCCGAGGCAGTGCGGTTCGGCCGGGCCGCCGGACTGGAGATCGCGGTCCGCTGCGGCGGGCACAACATCGCCGGCCTCGCCGTACCCGATGGCGGGTTGATGATCGACCTGACGCTGATGAACGCGGTGCAGGTGGATCCGTCGCTGAAGCGAGCGTGGGTGCAGGGTGGCGCGTTGCTGGGCGAGCTGGACAAGGCGGCGCAGGAGTACGGCCTGGCGACGACCGCGGGGAACGTCTCCCACACCGGTGTCGGTGGGCTGACGCTCGGCGGCGGGATGGGATGGCTGGCCCGTCGGTTCGGTCTGGCCTGCGACAACGTGGTGTCGTACGAGGTCGTGACCGCGGACGGCGAGGTCGTCCTGGCGAGTGCCGACGAGAATCCGGAGCTGTTCTGGGGCCTGCGCGGTGGTGGCGGGAACTTCGGGATCGTGACGAGGTTCGAGTTCCGGTTGCACGAGGTCGGGACCCGGGCGTTGAGCGTCGAGCTCACCTTTCCGGCGTCGGCCGGCTTCCACGTGCTGCGCGGCTGGCGCGACCTGAACGAGCACGCGCCGCGGGAAGCGACGTTCACCGCGACCATCAAGCCGGACTCGGTGACCGTCGGGTACGTGTGGGTCGGCGAGGGCGGGTACAGCCTGCTGCCGGCGTTCCGCGCGCTCGGCCCGGTCGCCGACGAGGTCGTCGAGGAGACTACGTACCTGAAACTGCAGACGCGTGACGACAGCGTGCAGGGTCACCGGTACCGGCGGTACTGGAAGGGGCACTACTTCAAGGCCCTTCCCGACGAGGCGATCCGCGCGTTGCTGCGGACGCCTGGTGTGGCCGCGAGCCTGCAGGCATACGGCGGCGCGATCGCCGACGTACCGGATGGCGATGCGGCGTTCAGCCACCGGGACACGCTGTTCGAGTTCGTCACCGCGACCCGGTGGGAGGACGCGGACGAGGACCACGCGCGGATCGCCCAGCTGCGCGAGTACGCCGCCACGCTGGCGCCGTACGCGAGTGGGGCGTACATGAACACGCTGAACGGCGACCCGATCCAGCGCGCGTTCCCGCCGGCCAAGCTGGAGCGACTGGTGGCGCTGAAGACGGCGTACGACCCGGCGAATGTCTTCCACCTCAACCAGAACATCTGCCCCGGCGAGGCGAGTGCGGAGAGCGCCGCCTGACTGGTACCTCTGGAGCGTGGACTTCGAGTCTGTCTTCGCGGATGTGGCCCGGGTGATCGAGGGCACCGGCGTGGTCATCATGGCCATCGGCCTGGCCGGTGTCCTGATCCGCTACGCGTACGACGTCGTCCGCAAAGGCACCGGCAGCTACCAGCAACTCCGGGTGAACCTCGGCCGGGTGATCCTGCTCGGCCTGGAGATCCTGATCGTCGGCGACATCATCCGGACGATCATCGTGGAGACGTCGGTCCAGAGCGTGCTGGTGCTCGGCCTGATCGTGGTGATCCGGACGGTGCTCAGTTTCGCGCTCGAAGTGGAGATCTCCGGGTCCTGGCCGTGGCAGCAACGACGGACCGGGCAGTCGGACGCGGCATGATGGAGCTGTGACGACAGATCTGACTCCGGAGCTGGCCGCGACGATCGAGGCGGCGTTCGCCGCGCGGGACCGCGAGAACATGGGCCCGACGATCGCCTTCTTCGAGAAGCTGCTGAGCGAGTATCCGGACAACGCGTATGTGCTCTACGAGGTCGGTGGGTCGTACGACACCGCCGGTCAGGAAGAGAAGGCGGTCGGGTACTACGAGCGCGCGCTGCCGGGGCTGACCGGCGAGACGCGCCGCAAGTGCCTGCTGCAGTACGGCAGCACGCTGCGCAATCTCGACCGTTTCGACGAGTCGCTCGCGGTGTTCAAGGACGCCTGCGCGGAGTTCCCCGAGTCGGACTCGCTGCGGGTCTTCAAGGCGCTGACCCTGCACGCCGCCGGGAACAAGGACAAGGCGCTGGCGACACTGCTGCTGGTGATCGCCGACAAGGTCGACTCCGCGGAGATCAAACGCTACGAGGCCGCCATCCGCGGCAACGCGGACTACCTGGCCAACCTCGGCTAGGGCCGGCTCTACGCCTTGCGCGCGACGGCGCCGTAGATGGCGTCGCGGATGTCGGCCGGACGCTCGTCCTCGACCCGGCCGCCGGGAACGTGCCACTCGCCCAGCGGGACGACGCCCGGCTCGAGGATCTCGAGCTCACCGAACAGCGACGAGATCTGCTCGACCGAACGGAACGCCAGCGTCGGGAACGCGTCCTTGACCTTCTCGACCAGCTCGGTCACGAGCACATCGACGGCACCCCCGTCGCCCGGGTTGCACGCGTGCGTGATCGCCAGATACGACCCCGGCGGCAGCGCGTCGGCGTACTTGCCGGCGATCTCGCGGGTCTGCTCGTAGTCGGCGATGTGGTGCAGCATCAGCGCCATCACCAGCGCGACCGGCTCGCCGGCGGCCAGCAGCTCGGCGACCGCGGGGTCGGCCAGCACCTGCTCGGGCTTCGTGAGGTCCGCGGCGGTGAACTGGGTCCGGTCGTTGTCCAGCAGCAGGGCCCGCCCGTGGGCGACGACGGACGGGTCGTTGTCGATGTAGATCACCGAGGCGTCCACGTCGGCCTTCTGAGCGATCTGGTGGGTGTTCTCGACGGTCGGCAGGCCGGAGCCCGCGTCGATGAACCGGCGGACCCCGGCCTCTTCGGCCAGCCAGGTGATGGCGGTGTTGAGCCAGCGCCGGTTCTCCCGGGCCCACACGGGCGTCTCCGGCGCGATCTTCATGATCTGCCGATACAGCTCACGGTCGGCCTCGTAGTTGTCCTTGCCGCCGAGGGCGTAGTCGTAGACCCGGGCCACACTCGGACGCGTGGAGTCGATCCCGAACGCGACCAGCCCGCCGTCGTGCATCGGCTGATCACTCACACTGTCTCCTCGCGTCGAGGGCGCTGCTCGTCGTCCACTACGAGGGTAACGCACAGAGAGTCAGCGTTTCACCACGGCGAGTTCAGTCTGTGTAAAACCTCAACATTCACAGGGGTTTCAGCACGCGCACGCCACCCCGCGCGGTGCGGTGAGCGGATCCGGCAGCCGGCGATCGATCCCGTCGGCGGTCTCCACCGGCAGCCCCTCACGGGTCCAGTACTCGAACCCGCCGATCATCTCCTTCACCGGATACCCCAGCTTCGCGAACTCCAGGGCTGCGCGGGTCGCACCGTTGCAGCCCGGCCCCCAGCAGTACGTCACCACGGCAACGCCGTCAGGTACGACGGACGCCGCGCGAGCCGCGATCTCTCTGGTCGGCAGGTGGACCGCTCCGGGGACGTGGCCCTGGTCCCAGCTCTCCTGGCTGCGGCTGTCGATCAGCACCCAACCGGTCACGCCGCCGCCGATGTCCGAGGCGACATCCGACACGTCCGTCTCGTACGCCAGCCGTTCCGCGAAGTGTGCGACGGCGGCCTGGTCGATCTGTTTGGTCATGCAGTCAGCGTCAGCCATCGGACGGTACGGCGAACAGTGGCAGAAATGCCCTAGTACATCAAGATTCAGCCACGCGGTTTGGTGATCTTGGCCCGCGCCCGCGCCACCTTGATCGCCGCCTTCAACGACTCCACGTCGTACGCACCGTAGTGCCGCTGACCGTTCACGAAGAACGTCGGCGTACCGGAGACCCCACTCGTGTCGGCGGACTCGACGTCCTGCGCGACCCGGGCCGCGGCCACGTGCCGCTTCACCTCGTCGTGCAGCTTGTCGGCGTCCAGCCCGAGCTGCCCGGCGTACCCGATCAGGTCGGTCGGCTGCAGGTTGTCCTGGTTCGCGAGGAGCAGGTCGTGCATCTCCCAGAACGCACCCTGCGCAGCGGCCGCCTCCGACACCTCGGCGGCGATCTGCGCCCGTGGGTGGACGTCGGACAGTGGCAGGTGGCGCCAGACGAATCGCAGGTCGTCGTCCTGCATGATGTCGCGGACGATCGGCTCGGCCATCCCGCAGTACGGGCACTCGAAGTCGCCGTACTCAACCAGCGTGACCGACGCGTTCTCCGGGCCACGGATGTGGTCACGCTCCGGATCGACCGGGTCGGTCAGGTCCTGCAGCTGCTCCGCCTTGCCGAGCAGCGCCAGCGCCTTCTTCGGCGGCGAGAGCAGCTTGGCCGCGCGGAACACCAGCCAGGTGAGGCCCGATGCGATGACCACCGCCGACAGCAGACCGACCTTCGCCTCGGCCAACTGCGCACCGTCGAATGCGATCGTTGCGATCAGCAAGGAGACGGTGAACCCGATGCCGGCGATCGTCCCGCTGCCGAGCACCGCGGCCCAGCCCACTCCCGGCCGGATCCGCCCGCCGCTGAGACGCTCCAGCAACCAGGACACCGTCGTCACGGCGACCGGCTTGCCGATCACGTACCCGAGCAGGATGCCGAGCGTGATCGGCGACGTGAACGCACGCCCGAGGAACGCCATGTCGATCGTCACCCCGGCGTTCGCGAGGCCGAACAACGGGACGATCAGGTAGCTGGTCCACGGGTGGTACAGGTACTGCAGGCGCTCGTTGGGCGAGATCGTGGTGGTGAGGCCGACAGTCGCGGAGCGCGCCAGCTCCGGCGTCGGTTGCTCGCGGAACAGCCGGAACAGGCCGGTCGCCTCCTCGAGCTCCTCCCGGCCGGGCGAGTACGCCGGCGCGGTCAGCCCGATCGCCAGTCCGGCGACGACCGGGTCGACACCGCTCTTCAGCAGCGCGGCCCACATGAGTACGCCGAGAACGACGTACACCCAGGCTTTGCGGACGTGGAACAGGGAGAGGACCAGCACGATCGCGAACGCGATGATCGCCAGTACCAGCGGCATCAGCTTGATGTCCTCGCTGTAGACGACCGCGATGACGACCAGTGCGAGCAGGTCGTCGACGACGAACACCGTCAGCAGGAACACCCGCACCCGATCCGGGACGCCACGGCCGACCAGCGCGAGCAGGCCGAGCGCGAGCGCGGTGTCCGTGGACATCGCGACGCCCCAGCCGTGGGAGCCCGGTCCGCCGGCGTTGAAGGCGAGATAGATGAGTACGGGCGCCACCATCCCGGCGATGCCGGCCAGCATGGGCAGCACGAACCGGGTGCGGTCCCGCAGATCACCCAGGTCGAACTCGCGGCGCGCCTCCAGGCCCACAACCAGGAAGAACAGCGTCATCAACCCGCTGTTGATCCACTCCCGCAGATCCAGACTCAGTACGTCGTCACCGAGCCCGATCGACAGATGCGTCCGCCACAGATCGTCGTACATCCCCGGGGCCACATTGGCCCAGACCAGAGCGAGCAGGATCGCGGCCGCGAGCACACCGGAACTACCCGCCTCGGTCCGCAGAAAAGACCGCATCGGCGCGGCGAACTCCCGCCGCCAGTTGGTCCGCCCACTCAACAGACCAGACAAGTCCGCCATGCCGCACACTGTAATCGGCAACAGCCAGCCACCGCGGTCCATCCCACGCAGCTGACTGGTGGATCCAACGCCCGCCTGCTGCGCGGCTAGAGGCGTGTCGCGGTGCGGACGAGGTCGGCGACAGCTTGGGATCGGCTGAGTGGTTGCCAGGCGATGACGGTCGTGACGGCCGGAGCGTCCGGCACCGGCACGATGGCGTGATCGTCGCGTAGCTGGGCTCCGAGCGACTCGGGCATGAGCGCGCAGGCCCGGCCGAGCGTGATCAGCTGGGTCAACTGGGTATGGTCGCGGACCTGTGGACCGAGGCCGTCCGGATAAGTCCCATCTCGTCGAGGCCAGCGCGGCAGGGGCAGGTCCGTCAGGGCGTTGACCTCGGCCATCGACATCTGGGGTCGGTTGGCGAGGGGGTGTCCCGCCGGCAACACCACGACTTGCTGTTCGGTGTGTAGGTCCTCGGTGTCGAATCCGGCCGTTGTGTCGTAGGGCCGGTGGAGCAGCGCGACGTCGGCACGCCCGGTGCGTAGCAAGCTTGCCGGTTCGCCGGGCCCGCACAGCATCACCTCGACCGCGACAGCGCCCGGTTCAGCGGCGTACGCGTCCAGCAGCTTCGACAACAGTTCACTGGACGCTCCGGCCTTGGCGGCCAGCACCACACCAGGTTGGTCGGCGGCGCGGCGGGTGCGGCGCTCGGCGGCTTCGACCGCGTCGAGCACGGTCCGGGCCTCCAGCAACAGCACCGATCCGGCTTCGGTCAAAGTGATTGCGCGTGCAGTGCGGTGCAGCAGAACGACTCCGAGCCGCCGTTCCAGCTGCTGAATCGCCCGCGACAGTGGAGGTTGCGCCATCGCGAGCCGTTGTGCCGCCCGCCCGAAGTGCAGCTCCTCGGCGACGGCGACGAAGTACCGCAGCTCCCGCGTCTCCACCAACTGATCGTATCCGGCGCTGACCACGACCAATACCTGTGCGGTATCGCCGCCCACCCGACCGGTCTTGGACGCCCCACCCGAGTCCGCAACATGATCGACGGCATGAGTGAACCGAGGATCGCGCTGGTGACCGGCGCGAACAAAGGAATCGGGTACGAGATCGCCGCAGGCCTGGGCGACCTCGGCTGGCGCATCGGTGTGGGCGCGAGGGATCAAGAACGCCGCGACACCGCGGTCGAGAAGCTGCGCGCGGCCGGCACCGATGCGTTCGGTGTACCGCTCGACGTGACCGACGACGCGAGCGTGGCCGCGGCGGCCGAACTGATCGCCGACCGTGTCCCCTGGCTCGACGTCCTGGTCAACAACGCCGCGATCACCGGAGCTATGCCACAGACGCCCACCACGCTCGATCCCGCGGTCGTGAGAGACGTCGTGGAATCCAACGTGATCGGCGTCATCCGGGTCACCAACGCGATGCTGCCGCTGCTGCGTACCTCCGCATCACCGCGAATCGTCAACCTGTCCAGCAGCGTCGGCTCGCTCGCTCTGCAAACCACACCCGGCCTCGACATGGGCCCGGTTCCCGCCGCCTACCTGGCGTCGAAGACCTTCCTCAACGCCATCACCATCCAATACGCCAAAGAACTGGGCGACACCAACATCCTGATCAACTCCGGCTGCCCCGGCTTCACCGCCACCGACCTCAACGGATTCCGCGGCGTCCGCACACCACAACAGGGCGCGGCCATCGCGATTCACCTCGCGACCCTGCCCGACGACGGACCGACCGGCGGATTCTTCGACGACGCCGGAACAGTGCCCTGGTAACGATCAGCGCGATGGCGGGCATCTTCCCTCGACGTTTCCGTCCGGGCAGCGCAGTCCAGCAGCCTCGGGCGGGTTGGAAAACCCGTGTCGCCGCAGGCTCCTGACGACTAGGTTCGCGTTCATGACCGACGGCGACTGGAGGGACAGCGGGTTCAGGCAGCGTCGGCCCTCCGCGGAAACGCTCGCCTGGGTTGCGGCGGCGATGGGTCGGGGCAGTCGCGTCGTTGGCCATCGCCGAATGACCGGCGGCGTCTGCTCCGCCGTACATCGGCTGACTGTCGAGCGACGTGGAGTGCGAAGGTTCGTCGTACTGCGGCAGTACCCTGGCGGGCTCGGCCTGGAGGCGGCCCTCGAGAAGGAGATCGCCAACCTTGGTGTGGTGGCGGGAAGCGGGCTCCCGGTTCCGCGCATCCTGGCTGCTGATGTTGCTGGTACTTCGACCGGGGGCGCGCCGGCGTTGCTGATGACACGGTTGCCGGGGCATGTTCACCTCAATCCGGTGGAACCTCGGTCGTGGCTGACGAGGATCGCCGAGATTGCTGTCTTGCTGCATTCCCTCGATCTCCCCGCGAAGACGTTCAACCCCTGGACAGATTCTTGGATCGCTCCTCTGGACGAGTTCAAGGTGCCGGTCGGCGCACAGAAGCCGGCTGTCTGGAAGGCGGCGTTCGGTGTCATGGCGGCGCCGCCACCAAAGGACCCTGCCGTCTTCCTGCACTGTGATTTCCTGCCCGTCAACATGCTGTGGTCGCGCGGGAGGATTAGCGGACTGACCGACTGGAACTCCATCCATCGGGGAGCACGCGCCATTGACGTCGGACAGTGTCGGCGATACCTCGCGGCGCTCTACTCGCCCGAGTGGTCGGAGCAGCTTCGGTCGCTCTACGAGTCGATCGCCGGGGTGACCCTCGATCCGTGGTGGGACCTGTATGCCCTGCTGCACTACGACGACAGCGGGTCGAAGTGGATCCGCGGTCAGGTCGCCGGGCGCCGTCCCGTCGATGTGCCCGGCATGGCATCCCGCGTCGAGGTCGCCATCGAGACAGCGCTACGCCGCCTCGGCTAACTGCAGGTTCCCTGGTGGCGATGAGCCGGAGGGCGGGTGCGAGCGGCGCGTAGCACGGCGACGACGGAGCCGCGCGTAGTGCCGCGTGGGTCGACCAGCCAGCTGCGCGCGGAACCGCGTAGTACCGGTCAATTAGCGCTGCGGGAGGTCTTCCATATCGTTTCGGTGGACCGGCTAACACTCCATGGCTGTTGGGCTGCATGATTGCCCTGCCCCAACTGCACGACCATGTCCTGGAGCCCCTGTGACCGAGCCCGATCTCGCTACGTCGGCGGATACTTTCGCCCGGCTGGCGATCGAGTTGCATGATGCGCCTGGTGTCGAGGAGACGATCGACGCCGTCGTGCAGTTCGCGCTGCAGGCTTTGAACTGCACGTACGCCGGTGTGACCTTGTACACGCGTGGTTCGCGAGCGGAGATCGCCGCGGTCACGGACCCGGTCGTCGCTGACGTGTACGAACTGCAGATCACCACCGAGACGGGTCCGCTGGTCACCGCGCTGCGGGATCGGACCCCGGTTCTGATCCGGGACACGAGTACCGACGAGCGTTGGCCCGAGTGGGCGGCGAAGGTTGCGGCGCTCGGAGTCCGCAGCGCGCTCGACGTACCGTTGGCGACCGGTGACGCAGCGCGACAGACAGTCGGTGTGCTGGGGTTGTACAGCCCGGAGCCGGACGCGTTCAGCGAGGACGACGAGGCGATCGCGCACATCCTCGCGCGGCACGCGTCGGTCGCGGTGGCGTCGGCGCGGCACGAGGAGACGATGGCGCAGGCGGTCGATGCGCGGAAGCTCGTCGGCCAGGCGATGGGCATCCTGATGGAGCGTTTCGACGTGGACGCGGACCGGGCGTTCGCGATCCTGAAGCGCTACTCGCAGGACACCAACACGAAGCTCCGCGACGTCGCCCAGCACCTGATCGACACCCGGAAGTTGCCGCACTGAGTGACCCCGGCGGATTCTGACACCGTTGTCCAGGCAACACGGAGCGAAATCCGTTGCATACTTCGAGAAGAGTTGGGTACTCCGCCTCCACGGTGTTCACCCGGTTCGAGGGGTTGTGGACATCTGTCTGTCATTGAGTGAGCATGACGCCGGGATTTGTGCGGCCAGAACCGCGGACCGGGTCACGTCTCGGCGTCCTCACTCATCGCGCCACCAGCTCGTCCAGGTGAGCTGCCGGTTACCCTGACGCAATGGGTGCCTGGCAGCCGTTGTCCAGTCCGTCACGGCAGGTGGCGTTGGAGATCCTGCTGGACGGGCCGTTGTCGCGCGCCGAGCTCTCGCGCCGCGTCGGCCTTTCGCCTGGCAGCCTCACCCGCCTGACCAAGCCGATGGTCGAGTCGGGCCTGCTGGTCGAGGTCGAAGGCGGCCCGACGGACGCCAGGGTCGGCCGCCCGTCGCAGCCGCTCGATCTGGATGCGAACGCGCACCACTTCGTCGGCATCAAGCTGACCGGCGACTCGGCGATCGGCGTACTCACGACTCTGCGGGCGGACGTGATCGCGAGCGTCGAACGTCCGCTCACCGATCCCACCCCCTCCGTGGTGGCCGACCTCGTCCTCGAGCTCACCGACGAGCTGGCGATCCAGGTGCCGGGCGGTACGGCGATCACCGGGCTCGGCGTCTCGATCGGCGGCCGGGTGGCGGACGGCTCGGAGGTCCGCTGGGGCCCGTATCTCAACTGGGTCGACGTACCGTTCGGCGCCATCCTCGCCGCACACACGAGCGTCCCGGTCGTGGTCACGAACGACCTGACCTCGCTGACCGAGGCGACCCACTGGTTCGGCGCCGGCCGCAACTCGGACCGCTTCGTGCTGCTCACGATCGGTGCCGGCGTCGGGTACGGACTCGTCATCCACAACCGGATCGTGGACAGCCCGGACGTCACCATCGGCCTGATCGGGCACCACCCGCTGATACCGGACGGCCCGCGCTGCGATCGCGGTCACCACGGCTGCGCGCTCAGTCTGCTCACGGTCGGCGCCATCACCGAGCAGGTCGGCGCGGCGGTCGGCAGGCCGGTCGGGTACGACGAGGCACTCGATCTCGCGGCCAAAGGCGATCCGGCCGCGCGGGAGGTGATCGGCCGCGCCGGTCGCGCCCTCGGCAAGCTGATCGCGGCAGCGGCGAACTTCACCATGCCCGAGCTCGTCGTCCTCGGCGGCGAGGGCGTCCGGCTGGCCGAGGTCGCGCACGACGACCTGCTGACTGCCCTGCACGCCGACCGGCACCCGTCGGCCGCCGAACTGCGGATGGTCCTGCAGCCCGCCGATTTCAGCGAATGGGCGCGCGGCGCCGCGGTCGTCGCCATCCAGACCTTCGTCCTCGGCACTACGTAACTGACTATTCGCCGATAAGCAGTTACACTCTCCGGCATGGACATCGTGAGGCGATGGTTGGAGGGCTGGCGGTTGTGCCGCGGCCTGGAGCCGGTGATCGAGTACGACGACGCGTACGCCGCCGTACTGCGCTTGCCCGGTCGCGAACGGGAACTGTTCGCGCGCACTGACGACGCGGGGACCGTGGACCGGCTCGCCGCCGGACTGACCGCGGACACCTGGCTGACTGTTACCACACAAACCGGTAACGAGATTGCGCGTCGACTCGCGGCCGCCGGCGCACAGCCGTTCGAGGAGCAGAAAACGCTGATGTCGATCGACCTGCACGACCATCCGTCGGCGGCTGCCGAGTTCGAGTCGGACGGCCCGTTGGAGTACGTGCGGGTGCTGATCGACGGCACGGTCGCGGCCCACGGCATGGCGGCGATCGTCGGCGCCGATGCGGTGATGCACGACATCCAGACCGACCCGGCCTACCGGCGCCGGGGCCTCGGCAGCATCGTCATGGGGGCGCTGAGCCGGCGGGCACTCGAGCGCGGTGCGACCACCGGTCTGCTGATGGCGACCACCGACGGCTTCCACTTGTACCGGAAACTCGGCTGGTTGCCTGAAGCAACCATGGTGACGGCGTCAGGAGACGCGCGCGCGGTGAGCGGCGACCTTGGTGCGGTTCTGACAGGCCGTTGAGCAGAACCGCTGCGTGCGGTTCCGGGTCGAGTCCAGGAAAACGTCCTCACAACGGGTCGCCTCACAGCGGCGGAGCCGCTCGACCTCGTCGCTGCCGAGCAGCATCGCCACAGCCGTAGCGAGCTCGGCCAGCCATCCGGTGGCCTCGTCCGGGCTGCCGAAGTGCAGGTGCCACGGCGCCCCCGGGTCCCGGACGAGGTGCGGCGCTGCCTGCGTGTCCCGGAGCATCCCGTTCACCAGGTCGACGGCGGCGTCGACATCCGGCAGGCGGCGGAGAGCGTCGTACAGGATCTTGGCGCCGGCCTCGTAGTCGCCGGCCTCGACGGCGGGGACACGGTTGGTCGTGAGGCGAAGAGCGGCGCGGACGGCGTCGGCGTCGGGAGTCGCCGCCGGACGACCCTGGCGCGGATCGGATCCGAAGGCGTTCGCCAGCGCGATCGCCGCGGACAACGACGCCTTCAGGTGATCGGTGGCCTCCATCCGCCCAGTATCCCTGGTTGACCGGCGGTGGGAAGCTCATTCAGAGGGATGAGGTGGGTCATACCAGGGTCGTAGACACCGGTTCCGCACATCCGTCCGCGATCCGATGAAGCTGATCGTTGCCGGAAACAACAATGACTGACATGTACCTGGTTCAGTCCCGCCACCGCCCGGCGCCACGTGGGATCGCCGGATTGTCGGAGGCCGTCGTCGACCTCGCCGCCATTCGCGACAACGTCCGGGCGTTCCGGCGGCGCGTTCCGCAGGACGTCCTGGCCGTGGTCAAGGCCGACGGCTTCGGGCACGGCGCCGTACCGGTCGCCCGGGCAGCGGTCGAGGCCGGGGCGACCTGGCTCGGCGTCGCCCGGGCCGACGAGGCGTTGCAACTGCGCTCGGCCGGGCTGACCGTACCGATCCTGACCTGGCTGTACGACGCCGCGGAACTGGTGCTGCTCGGCGATGTAGACGTGGACGTCAGCGTCTCGACCGTCGCCGAACTGCAGCGGGTCGTCTCCATCCCGTCCGTCCACTACGTGCACCTCAAGCTGGACACCGGTTTGCACCGGGCCGGCAGTGCACCCGACCAGTGGATCGAGCTCACCCGAACGGCGGCGCATTACGAGGCGCTCGGCGCCGTCACGGTCCGTGGGATCTGGTCGCATCTCTCGCACGGCGACTCCGTCGACGCCATGCAGAGCACGCGGCAGTTGCAGCTCCTGCGGACCGGGGTGGGTCTCGCGCGCCGGGCCGGCCTGCGCCCCAGCGTCGTACATCTGGCGAACTCGGCCGGTGCGATCACGCTCGACGCGCCGGACTGCAACCTGGTCCGGATCGGTGCCGGGTTGTACGGGATCGACGAGGTAGGGCTCGGGCTGCGGCCCGCGATGCGGCTGATGAGCAAGCTGACCCAGGTACGCCGGATCCGTGCGGGTGAAGGGGTTTCGTACGGGCACGACTTCGTGACGGATCGGGACACCACGATCGGCCTGGTCCCGATCGGGTACGCCGACGGCATCCCCCGGGTCGCGGTGCAGCGGGCGAGCGTGCTGTGCCACGGCGTACAGATGCCGGTGATCGGGCGGATCGCGATGGACCAATTCGTCGTCGATGCCGGTGATGCCGCCGTCGAGCCAGGCGAACCGGTGACGATCTTCGGTGACGGTTCCGCGGGTGAACCGACTGCCGCTGACTGGGCCGATTGGGCCGGCACCATCCCGCACGAGATCTATTGCGGCATCGGGTCCCGGGTGCCTCGTCGCTATGAGGAGGGCAACCGATGAAGGTCGCGGTCGTGACGGGTGGCGCGAGCCCGGAGTACGAGGTTTCGCTTGCCAGCGGCAAAGGGATCACGAAGGCGGTCGAACTCCTCGGCCACACAGCGATCCCGCTACTGATCGATGCTGACGGCAACTGGGTCGACGGTCAGCACGAGGCGATCGAGATCATGCAGGCGTGCGACGTCACCATCCCGGCGCTGCACGGCGAGGGCGGCGAGGACGGTCGACTGCAGGGTTTCCTCGAGCAACTGCACATCCTGTACGTCGGCAGCGGGATCGCGGCCAGCGCGGTCGGTCTGGACAAGCACCTGACGAAGGCGGTCCTGAGGGCACACGGCATCCCGGTCACGCCGGGTGTCACGCTCCGCGGGACAGAGTTGACCGACACCGAAGCTGCGCTGCAGAAGCTGAAGGTGGCCGGCCTGGACTTCCCGCTGTTCGTCAAGCCGGGCAACGGCGGCTCGAGCTTCGGGGTGTCCAGGGCAACGAATCTGCCGACCTTGCTCGCGGCGATCGCGGACGCCGCCCTACTCGACCCGCACGTGCTGGTGGAACGGGAAATGGTCGGACGCGAGATCGACCTGGCGGTGCTGGAGTTTCCGGATGGGCGGGTCGAGACTGCCCCGGCGCTGGAGATCCATCCCGACCCGAAGCAGCCCTTCTTCGACGCGACCGCGAAGTACGACAGCTCTGCGACGCGATTCGTCGTACCCGCTCCGCTCTCGCCGGAGTTGGCCGAGCGGTTGCGGCGTACGGCGATCGACGTGTTCGAGGTCCTCGGATGTGCGGGGTTGGCGCGGGTCGACTTCTTCGTGCCGGACGATGGGGAGCCGGTGGTCAACGAGATCAACACGTTCCCCGGATTCACGCCCGCGTCGCAGTTCCCGCGGATGTGGGCCGCGGCCGGAATGTCGTACGCCGAAGTGGTCGACACCCTGATCCGTACGGCGGTGGCGCGCGGATGACCGTACTGCTGAGCGACGACCGGATCACGAACATCCCGGCGATCGAGAACGGCGAACCGCTGGTCGACCTGTTCACCCGGGCCGTGGCGACGACCGGGCGACAGTTCGCCCGCGAGAGCGTGGCGGACCGGCTCGCGCTGGCCGACACGTTCTTACCGGCGGGGGTTCGGCTGCACGTGGTCGAAGGGCTGCGGGCGGTCGAGAGTCAGCAGTCGATCTACGACGGCTATCGCGCCGAGTTGCGACGGCTGCATCCCGGGATCTCGGATCACGAGGTACGCGTACTGGCCAGCCGGTTCGTGTCGCCGGTGGAGGTCGCGCCGCATGTTGCCGGTGCGGCGGTCGATCTGACGCTGATCGGCGCCCACGGGCCGCTCGACCTGGGTACGCCGATCGACGCGACACCTGAGCAGAGCAATGGGGCATGCTTCTTCGCGGCGACCAACATCAGCCACGAGGCCCGCACGAACCGGTCGTTGCTCGCCGACGTACTCACCGCAGCCGACCTGGTGAATTACCCCACCGAGTGGTGGCACTGGTCGTACGGCGATCGCTACTGGGCCTACGTCGAGGACCGGCCAGCGGCCCTCTACGAACCAACATCGATCCTCACAGGCGTCTCCGACTGACGCCACCCCGGCAGGCCAAGGAGAGCTGGAGCGTCTGAGGGGTCAACCCCTCAGATTGCCGGTTGTGCCCCCCGCAGGCGAGGTGTCAACCGACCATCTCGGGGGTCAACCCCTGAGACGGCCCGTGGTGCGTTGCCGCTCGGCTGGGTTATGGCGCCCCGGGTCAGGGTTGCGTGGGTAGTGGCCCGGCGGGCGGGTCGGCCTGGCAGCGTGACGACCCCAACCTTTCGGGGCGAGGTATTGGCGCGAGAGGGCGGGGGCGTTGATAGGTGGCGGCTATGGGGTGATAGGCAGCATTGCTTTGACCGGGCGGTCGTGGCGACGGAATATTGTATACATGACTAGTGCGGTCGTAGTTGACGTTCGAGCTCAGCGTGTGCGGGAGATCGCGGAGGAGTTGCGTGGGCTCCGCGGGGCGTTGATCCCGATCCTGCATGCGGTGCAGGAGGAGTTCGGGTACGTCGACCAGCCGGACGTCGCCGTCATCGCGGATGTGCTGAACATCGCCGTGGCCGAGGTGCACGGGGTCGTCACGTTCTACAAGGACTTCCGGCGTACGGCGGCCGGGCGGACGACGGTGGCGATCTGTCAGGCGGAGGCGTGCCGGGCTGTTGGCGCGGTGTCGCTGGCCGAGCATGCCAAGCGTGCCATCGGGTGTGGGTTCGGCGAGACGACGTACGACGGGCGGGTCACGCTCGATGAAGTGTTCTGCTTCGGGAACTGTGCGCTGGGGCCGACGGTGCAGGTCGGCGAGAAGCTGCATGGGCGGGTCACGCCGGCCCGGCTCGACGCGCTGCTGGGGGAAGCGCGATGAGGATCTTCGTCCCGCGTGATTCGGCCGCTCGCTCCGTGGGGGCTGACGAGGTAGCCGAGCGGATCGCTGCGTCCATCCAGGAGAGCGCTCCGGAGGTTGTTCGGACGGGGTCCCGGGGGATGTTGTGGTTGGAGCCTCTGGTTGAGCTGGAGACATCGGCGGGGCGGGTCGGGTATGGGCCGGTCGCTCCGGAGGATGTGGATGGGCTGATCGCGGCCGGGATGCTCGACGGGGTGGACACCGGCAACTATCTGGGGCTGGTGCAGGAGCTGCCCTGGATGCAGCGGCAGGAGCGGTTGACGTTTTCGCGCGTTGGCGTGATCGATCCGCTGTCTGCCGCGGACTACGAAGCCCACGGTGGGATGAGCGGGCTGCGGAAGGCGTTCACGCTGACGCCGTCCGAGGTGGTCGAGACTGTCGTCGAGTCCGGGTTGCGCGGGCGGGGCGGGGCCGGGTTTCCGACCGGGATCAAGTGGCGGACGGTGCTTGGCGCCGAGGCGGATCTCAAGTTCGTGTGCTGCAACGCGGACGAAGGGGACTCGGGGACGTTCGCGGATCGGATGCTGATCGAGGGCGATCCGTTCACGGTGATCGAGGGGATGACGATCGCGGCGTACGCCGTCGGTGCCGCGGAAGGCTACGTGTACCTGCGATCGGAGTACCCGGATGCGGTCGCGACGCTCGAGGCGGCGATCGGGCGGGCGCACCAGGAAGGCTGGTTGGGGCCGGACATTCTCGGCTCAGGGTTCGGCTTCGACCTGCACCTCCGGGTCGGCGCGGGTGCGTACATCTGCGGCGAAGAGACGTCGATGCTGGAGAGCCTGGAGGGAAAACGTGGCATGGTCCGCGCGAAGCCCCCGATCCCTGCGCTACAAGGGCTCTTCGGCCGGCCGACCGTCGTCAACAACGTGTTGTCCCTGGCAACAGTCCCGACTATCCTCGCCAACGGAGCCGCGGCCTACGCCGATTACGGCACCGGCCGTTCCAGAGGCACCAGCGTGTTCCAGCTCGGCGGGAACGTCGCCCGCGGCGGGATCGTCGAGACCGCCTTCGGCATCACCCTCGGCGAACTGGTGAACGATCTCGGCGGCGGAACCGCCAGTGGACGGCCGACGAGAGCCGTCCAAGTCGGTGGACCGCTCGGTGCGTACCTACCCGTCGAGCAGTTCGACCTGCCGATGGACTACGAAGCGTTCGCCGAAGCCGGGGCGATGGTCGGGCACGGCGGGATCGTGGTCTTCGACGACACCGTGGACATGGCCGCGATGGCACGGTTCGCGTTCGAGTTCTGCGCGGCCGAATCGTGCGGCAAATGTACGCCGTGCCGGGTCGGCGCGGTCCGTGGCGTCGAGACGATCGACCGGATCGTGGCCGGCACCGAGCGCGACAAGAACCTCGTCGTCCTCGAGGACCTGTGCGAACTGATGACCGACGGCTCGCTCTGCGCGATGGGCGGCCTCACCCCGATGCCAGTACGCAGTGCCGTCCGCCATTTCGGAGAGGACTTCCACGCATGACCCTGCTCAAAGAGCCCGATTTCGGTACGCCGGCCCGCGCCGGCGAGGCCACCGTCGACCTGACCATCGACGGGGTCGCCGTGAAGGTCCCACCTGGTACGTCGGTGATGCGAGCGGCGAAGGAGGCGGGTGTCGACGTACCGAAGCTGTGTGCGACCGACAACCTGGAGGCGTTCGGGTCGTGCCGGTTGTGCGTGGTCGAGATCGACGGGGTGAAAGGCACTCCGGCCTCCTGTACGACGCCGGTCCGCGACGGCATGAACGTCCGTACCCAGAACGAGCGGCTCGGGAAGCTGCGACGCGGCGTGATGGAGCTCTACATCTCCGACCACCCGCTGGACTGTCTGACCTGTTCGGCCAACGGTGACTGCGAACTGCAGGACATGGCCGGCGTCACCGGGCTGCGCGAGGTCCGGTACGGCTCGGGGGTCGAGGCCGGCGCGAACCACATGGATCTCCCGACCGACACCTCCAACCCGTACTTCGATTTCGAGGCGTCCAAGTGCATCGCCTGCTCGCGCTGCGTCCGCGCCTGCGACGAAGTACAGGGAACGCTGGCGCTGACGATCGAGGGGCGTGGGTTCGACTCCAAGGTCGCGGCCGGCGCCGGGGTGCCTTTCTTCGAGTCGGACTGTGTGTCGTGCGGCGCGTGCGTGCAGGCCTGCCCGACCGCGACGCTGCAGGAGAAGTCGGTCGTCGAACTGGGCATGCCGACGCGGACCGTCCTGACGACGTGCGCGTACTGCGGTGTGGGCTGCTCGTTCAAGGCCGAGCTGCGCGGCGACGAACTGGTCCGGATGGTCCCGTACAAGAACGGCGGTGCGAACGAAGGCCACTCGTGCGTGAAGGGCCGGTTCGCGTTCGGGTACGCCAGTCACCCGGACCGCGTGCTCGAGCCGATGGTCCGCGACACGATCGCCGACGATTGGCGGACCGTTTCCTGGGAGGAGGCGATCACGTTCACCGCGCGGCGGCTGCGCGAGATCCAGGCGCAGTACGGCCAGGGTTCGATCGGTGCGATCACGTCGTCGCGGACCACGAACGAAGAGGTGTACGCGGTCCAGAAAATGGTCCGGGCCGTTTTCGGAAACAACAACGTCGACACCTGCGCACGGGTCTGCCACTCGCCGACCGGGTACGGGCTGAAGCAGACCTTCGGGGAATCCGCCGGAACGCAGGACTTCCGTTCCGTGGACGAGTCCGACGTGATCCTGGTGATCGGGTCGAACCCGACCGACGCGCACCCGGTCTTCGGATCCCGGATGAAGCAGCGGATCCGCCAGGGCGCCAAGCTGATCGTGATCGATCCCCGCCGGATCGATCTGGTCCGGTCGCCGCACGTCGAGGCGGCGTACCACCTCGAGCTCGCGCCCGGGACGAACGTCGCGATCATCAACGCGCTCGCGCACGTGGTGGTGACCGAGGGCCTGGTCGACCGGGAGTTCGTCCGCAGCCGGTGTGAGGACTTCAAGGCGTGGGAAACGTTCATCGCGCAGCCGGAACACAGCCCGGAAGCAGTTTCCGGGATTTCCGGCGTACCGGCGGACGCGATCCGCGCGGCGGCCCGGCTGTACGCGACCGGCGGGAACGCGGCCATCTACTACGGTCTCGGCGTCACCGAGCACAGCCAGGGCTCGACGATGGTGATGGGGATGGCGAACCTGGCGATGGCGACCGGGAACATCGGCCGTGCCGGCGTCGGGGTGAACCCGATGCGCGGGCAGAACAACGTGCAGGGATCCTGCGACATGGGTTCGTTCCCGCACGAGCTGCCGGGATACCGGCACGTGTCCGACGACGATGTGCGGTCGATCTACGAGCACCTCTGGGGTACGCCGATCCTGAACGAACCGGGGCTGCGGATCCCGAACATGTTCGACGCCGCGATCGACGGATCGTTCAAAGCGCTGTTCGTGCAGGGCGAGGACATCGCGCAGTCGGACCCGAACACGCAGCACGTCTTCGCGGCGCTCGGCGCGCTGGACCTCCTCGTGGTCCAGGACCTGTTCGTCAACGAGACGGCGAAGTTCGCGCACGTTCTGTTGCCGGGGACATCTTTCCTGGAGAAGGACGGGACGTTCACGAACGCCGAGCGGCGGATCAACCGGGTGCGGCCGATCATGGCGCCGCGGACCGGGAAGCAGGAGTGGGAGATCGTCTGCGAGATCGCGCAGGCGATGGGGTACCCGATGCACTACGACTCGGCCGCGCAGATCATGGCCGAGATCGCGCTGACCACCCCGACGTTCATGGGGGTGTCGTTCGCCAAGCTGGACGAGCTCGGGTCGATCCAGTGGCCGTGCAACGTCGAGCATCCGGACGGTACGCCGATCATGCACGAGGACGAATTCACCCGCGGCAAGGGCCGGTTCATGGAGACCGTGTACGTGCCGACCTCGGAGCGGTCCACGCGGAAGTTCCCGTTGATCCTGACCACCGGGCGGATTCTCTCGCAGTACAACGTCGGCGCGCAGACTCGTCGTACTGCGAACGTCGCGTGGCACGCGGAGGACGTGCTGGAGATCCATCCCCACGACGCCGAGGTGCGGGGTGTCTCGGACGGGGACCTGGTCGCCCTGTCGAGTCGGGTGGGGCGGACCGAGTTGCGAGCCAGGATCTCCGACCGGATCCCGGTCGGGGTCTGTTACACGACCTTCCACCACCCGGTCAGCGGCGCGAATGTCGTCACCACCGACAACTCGGACTGGGCCACCAACTGCCCGGAGTACAAGGTCACCGCGGTCCAGGTGGACCTGATCCCGGCCCCGGTCGCAACGGACGCGGTACCCGAACCGGTCGTTGCAGGAGGCAACCGATGAGTGGCGGCGTGCCGCCGTACGTGCGGTTGGCGAACGAGATCGCCGCCCAGTTCGCGCACCGCTCCCCCGAGGACGCCGCCACGGCGATCGCCAACCATCTGAAGGCGACCTGGGATCCACGGATGAAGCAGGCCCTGATCACGCACGCCGAGTCCGGCGCCACCGACCTCTCCCCCGCGGCGGCCCTGGCCGCCCGCCGCCTCCAGGCGGCGCGGTGACCCATCCCACACCGTCCGGCGGGCCGGGTCCGTTCGACAACCGGGTGTGGGTTGGAGAGGGTAGTCGGGTGGAGGACGAGGGCCGCGGTCTTCGGGCCCGGCGAGAAGCCGTGGCATGGGATCTGGCCCGGGTGCTGGCCCATGCGGCGGCACGGCCCGGGAAGGCGGTTTCGCGCGGGTTGGCCGAGGCTGACGGGTGCGTGCTGGGTACGCCGTTGGTGTCGCCGGGCGCGGTCCCTCCGGTCGATCGGGCCGCCATGGACGGGTACGCCGTACGCGGTGATGGTCCATGGCAGGTGATCGGTCACCTACGGGCCGGCGCAGCGGATCCCGGGACGTTGGCGGACGGGCAGGCGACCGGGATCGTCACAGGAGCGGCGATACCGGCCGGCGCGACGTCCGTGGTGCGCTCGGAGGACGCGATCGTGACGGGTGATCGGCTGGAAGGGCCGGCCGAGGACGGCCGCCACATCCGCCGGGCCGGCGAGGAGTGCCAACCCGGCGACCAGCTGCTCCCGGCGGGAGTGATCGTCGACCCGGCGGTCCTCGGACTGGCCGCGACGGTCGGCCTCAACCGACTGACCGTCATCCCACCACCGACGGTCGCCGCCCTGGTGACGGGCGACGAGCTGGTTCACCGCGGACCTTCCGGCCCGGGCCGAGTACGCGACGCGATCGGGCCCATGCTCCCAGGCCTGATCACCCGCGCGGGCGCGCGAGCTACGCCCGTACAGCACCTGTCCGACTCCCGCGACGACCTGATCCAGGCACTCCGCGAGTCCGAGGCTGAGCTGATCCTGGTCTCCGGTTCGTCAGCTGCCGGACCAGCGGATCATCTGCGGCCGACACTCAACTCGCTGGGTGCGGAGTTCATCGTGGACGGGGTCGCCTGCCGACCTGGTCATCCCCAAGCCCTGGCTCA
Organism: Kribbella sp. NBC_00709; assembly: GCF_036226565.1. Taxonomy (GTDB): domain Bacteria; phylum Actinomycetota; class Actinomycetes; order Propionibacteriales; family Kribbellaceae; genus Kribbella. The sequence continues at coordinate 3,751,065 of NZ_CP108996.1, read as the reverse complement.
GCTGACCGACGGCCGCCTGGTCCTCGGACTGCCCGGGAATCCGTTCGCCGCGCTCGTCGCGTTCCTCACGATCGGCGTCGCGACCATCAGCCGGATGCGTGGTCTCCGGCTCCCCGAACTCACCCACATCGCCGTACCTGGCGGTGTCCCGTGCCATCCGACGAGCACCCGGCTCGTACCGGTCCGGCTCACGTCACACGGCGCCGTACCGATCGGCCACGGCGGATCCGCCATGCTCCGCGGCCCCGCAGCTGCCGACGCCCTCGCCGTTGTCGCCCCCGGCCCAGCAGAGGCGATCGCGGCCCGTCTCCTCCCCCTCAACCCCGATATCGGCTAAATGTCGAGCCCGCTGGGGCTCGTCCGACGTACCGGGCATGAACGACTACGGAGTGACCGGCTCGACCACCGACGTCGAGGTACTGATCAAGCTGCCGATCCGCGAGCTGTGGTCCGGCATCACCGCGATCGACCGGTACGGCGAGTGGAGCCCGGAGTGCTACTACGGCGCCTGGCTCGACGACCGGATCGAGAAAGGCGCCCGATTCGAGGCGCGCAACCGCTTCCGGGACGGCTTCGAGACCTACGTGACCTGCACGGTCACCGTCGCCGAGGCGCCGTACCGCTTCGGCTGGGACGTGTACGGCGACGAGGAGGTGCCGTTCGCTCACTGGGAGTACGAGATGGAGGACCACGGCACGGAGACCCTCGTCCGCCAGACCTTCACCCACGGCCCCGGCGACAGTGGCCTGCGGAAGGGCGCGAGCGAGGACCCGGACCAGGCTGCGGAGGTCATCCAGGGCCGACTCGATCAACTGGCGGCGAACATGCGATCAACCCTCACCGCCATGGAGTCAGCACTCAGGAAGCCTCGCTAGTGCTGGGCTGGGACGGGCCTACCCACAGGCACTCGGCGGTGCCGGCTTCCAGGTGCTCCTGGTAGACGCTGACCTTGTGGCTGATGACGTTCAGGCACTCGGTGAGGTCCTGGATCTGGGACGTGACATGGTCCTGATGGCTGCGAAGCAGGGCCAGCCGGTCCTGCTCGTTGCCGGGGCCTTGCCGGACCAGGTCGGTGTACTTGCGAATGGTGTCGAGCGGCATCCCGGACGAGCGGAACTTGATGCACATGTCCAGCCACTCGACATCGTCCTCGGTGTAGACGCGCCGGCCGTTCGACTCCCGCCGCACCTGATCGGCCAGCAGACCCTCGCGCTCGTAGAACCGGAGGGCGTGCACGCTCAACCCGGTCCGCTCCGCCACCTGCCCGATACTCATTCCACGCATGGGGCACCCTAACTCCGGACCAAGTCAGAGCAGGGGTTTGAGCGCTTCGAGGGCTCGCTGTACCTCGTCCTCCGTGGAGTAGATGTGGAACGACGCCCGCAGCTTCCCGTCGCGTACGGCGGCCCGGATGCCCGCGGCCGCGAATGCCTCCTGTGCACCGGGGAGCCTCGTGCTGACGATCGCGCTGTTCGACGGCTCCAGGCCGAGGCCGGTGCGGAACTCGTTCGCCAGTTCGAGGTTGTGCCGGTGGATCGTGTCGACGCCGATCTGCTCGATCAGTTCGAGCGCCGGCGCCGCGCCGACGAAACTGAACCAGGCCGGCGACTGGTCGAACCTCCGCGCGCCCGGAGCGAGATCCATCACCGGTCCGTAGTACGAGCCGTGCACGTCCCGTCCGGCGTACCATCCGGCGGCCGACGGGCGGCAGCGCTCCTGCAGCCGCGGCGACAGGTACCCGAAGGTCGCGCCGCGCGGCGACATCAACCACTTGTAGCTGTGAGTGATCAGGGCATCGATGCCGTCGATCCGCAACGGCAGCCAGCCCAGCGCCTGCGATGCGTCGATCACCACCAGCGCACCGATCTCCTTGCCGGCAGCGATCACCGCGGGCAGGTCGAGCACGACGCCGGTCGACGACTGCACCGCACTGACTGCCACCACGTCGATCCCCGGCTTGATCGCAGCCACCAACTCGGCGCCCGGTACGGCGATCAACTCGATGCCACGGTCCGCGTGCACCTGCCACGGGAACACGTTCGACGTGAACTCGACGTCGTCGGTCAGCACCTTCGCACCATCGGGCAACGCCGCAGCGATCGGCGCGATCGCCGCCGACACCGTGCTACCGACGAACACGTCAGCGACATCCGCCCCGATCAGCCGGGCGAACGCCTCCCGGGACCGCGTGGTCGACCTGTCCCACGGCTCCCAGCTCGTCTTGCCGACCCGCCAGTCGGAGAGTGCTGCCTGCAACGCCTCCCAGGCCGGCTTCGGCGGCAGTCCGTACGACGCGGTGTTCAACCAGCCCGGCTCCGGCTCCCACAGCCCAGCAATGTCCATCCCGCCACTGTAGGTCGGGCTTGACTTAGACAGCGCTCTAGCTCTTACGGTGCGAGACGGTGACCGATCGGAACACGAGGAGCTGTCGACATGCGCTATCGCACGCTGGGTGGGACCGGGATCGAGGTCAGTGAGTACTGCCTCGGGACGATGATGTTCGGGGCCGCCGGCAACCCGGACCACGAGGACTGCATCCGGATCATCAACACCGCGCTGGACCAGGGGATCAACTTCGTCGACACCGCCGACATGTACTCCGCCGGCGAGTCCGAGCAGATCGTCGGCAAGGCCATCAAGGATCGCCGCGACGACGTCGTCCTCGCGACCAAGGTGCACTTCCCGCTGGGCGAAGGGCGCAACCGGAGCGGGAACTCGCGGCGCTGGATCACCCGCGCGGTCGAGGACAGCCTGCGCCGGCTCGGCACGGACTGGATCGATCTCTACCAGATCCACCGGCCGGACCACACCACGGACATCGAGGAAACCCTGTGGGTGCTGAGCGATCTGGTCACCGCGGGGAAGATCCGCGCGTTCGGCTGCTCGGCGTTCCCGGCGGAGGAGATCGTGGAGGCGTACCACGTGTCCAGCCACCGTGGGTTCGGGCGGTTCCGGACCAACCAGCCGGTGTACTCGATGATTGCCCGCGGCATCGAGCGGTCGGTCCTGCCGACCTGCCGGCGGCTCGGGATGGGCGTGCTGACGTACAGTCCGCTCGCGTTCGGTTTCCTGTCCGGGAAGATCCGCAAGAACCAGTCGCTCGACCTGTCTGCCCGAGCCGCGCTCGCCCCGGCCCGCTTCGACCCGGCGCTGCCCGGGAACGCCGCGAAGTACGCCGCTCTCGAGCCGCTGATCGAAGTTGCCGACAGCATCGGTACGACGCTGCCCGAGCTGGCGATGGCCTTCGTCACCGCACACCCGGCCGTCACGTCGGTGATCTCCGGCCCGCGTACGATGGAGCACCTCGAGGGCCTGCTCAAGGCCGCCGACCTGACCCTCGACGACAAGACCCTGGACCGGATCGACGAAATCGTCCCCCCAGGCACCGACCTCTACACCGTCGACGGTGTCTGGCAGCCCCAATCCCTCACCGATCTCACTCAGCGTCGCCGGTGATCACCTGCTGCTGACGGAACTCTGTGCGGCAGGCCAGGCCGTATCGTGGTCTCAGTAACCATTGCCAGGGAGGGTGCGATGAGTTTCGACAGGCCAGGACTGCCACACCCAGGTCACGAGCTGGATCCCGCGGTCGAGGACGCGCTCCGGGAGGAGGGCGTCGAGCTGACCGACGACGAGCTGGACATCCCGGAGCACCCGGGCAGCCGCTCCGCCGGCCCACAGCCCAACCCGCCACGCCGCCCGACTCACGACGAGGCCCCCGCAGAGGAGTGAGCCCTGCATTACGGTTGCTGCCCATGAGGGTCATGCCATGGCGGTGACGATGCGTGACGTCGCGCGTGCAGCCGGGGTGTCGCCGAAGACGGTCTCGAACGTGATGAACGGGTATCCGTACATCCGCGCCGAGACCAGGACCAGGGTGCTGGCCGCGATCGATGCCCTCGGCTACCGGATGAACCTCTCCGCCCGGAACCTCAAGTCCGGCCGGACCGGCGTCATCGGCCTGGCCGTCCCCGAGCTCAGCAACCCGTACTTCGCCGAGCTCGCCGACGCCGCGATCGCGGCCGCCGGCGAGCACGGCCTGACGGTGATGATCGAGACCACCGGCGCCGACCGCGGACGGGAGCTGACCGCGCTGGCCCGGCCGCGCGGGCACCTGGTCGACGGCCTGCTGTACAGCCCGCTCGGCCTCGGCCCCGAGGACGTCGACCAGCTCCGCACGCACACCCCGATGGTGCTGCTCGGCGAGCGGATCTTCCACGGCCCGGTCGACCACGTGATGATCGACAACGTCGAAGGCACCAAGGCCGTCGTACGGCATCTGCTCGACCAGGGCCGCCGGCGGATCGCGGTGATCGGCATCCGGCCCCGCGAAGGCGTCGGCACCGCGGCCATCCGGTACGGCGCCTACGCCGAGACGCTGGCGGAGTACGGCGTTCCCGTGCCGGAGGAACTCGCCGTCTCGGGCGGGAAATGGCACCGGTCGAGCGGGGCGGATGCGATGGCGGAGCTGCTCGGGACCGGGCAACCGTTCGACGCCGTCTTCGCCCTCAACGACACCTTGGCGCTCGGCGCGATCCGGGCGCTCGCCGCGCGCGGTGTGCGGATCCCGGACGACGTGGCGGTAGCCGGCTTCGACAACATCGACGAGGCCAGCTACAGCAGCCCGACCCTGACCACCGTCGACCCGAACCGGGTGCACATCGCCCGGACCGCGGTCGAGCTCCTGGTCCAGCGGATGGCAGGCGACGTCTCCGAGCACCACGAGATCATCGCCCCCTACGAACTCCACAGCAGAGAATCCACCCTCGGCCCGAACTGAAGCCTTGACGGTCCCTGAGCCCTCGGGCATCCTCTCTACACCGATGTAGTACATCGGTGTAGAGAATCGTGCTCCACTCCGCCCTGGAGGACCGATGCCCCCTGATCAACCACCCTCCCGCCCGGGGCGCCGAGCCGTACTTGGTGGCGTACTCGGCGCCCTCGCACTGACCGGCTGCGGCAGCTTCGGATCCAAGCCCAAGGTCCGGGAATGGAACCTCTTCGGCGGCGGCGACGGTGCCCGGCTGCTGCAGATCCATCAGCAGTACGTCGCCGAGCATCCGGACGTCGCGTTCCAGGCACACACGCTGGCCTGGGGTCCGCCGTTCTACACCAAGCTCGCGATGTCCGCGGCCGGTGGTCGCGCGCCCGAGGTCGCGACCATGCACATGTCCCGGCTGAAGGGATTCAGCCCGACGACGATGCTCGACCCGATCCCGGTCGACCTGCTCGAGAACGCCGGCGTACATCAGTCGGACTTCCTGCCCGCGACCTGGGACCGCTGCGTCATCGACGGCAAGCTGTACGCCGTTCCGCTCGACCAGCACCCGTTCGTCCTCTACTACAACCTCGAGATCTGCAAGAAGGCCGGCCTGCTCGGATCGGACAACAAGATCAAGCCCGTCAAGGGCGTGACCGCGTTCCTCGACATGCTCCGCGCCGTCAAGGAGACCACCGGCAAGTACGCCGTATCCGTCGACACCACCAGCCCGTGGCGGCTGTGGTGGACGCTGTACGGCCAGCTCGAGGGCGAGTTCTTCAGCCCGGACGGCAAAGAGCTGGTGATCGACGACGCCAAAGCACTCGAGGCCCTGGACCTGATCGCGAAGCTCGCGAGCGACGGCCTCACGCCACGGTCGGCGAACTACGCGGCCCTGGTCGCCCAGTTCAGCAACGGTGAGGCCGGGCTGAGCTTCAACGGCGAGTGGGAGGTCACGACGTACCAGACCGCGAAGCTGCCGTTCAGCATGGCGCCCTTCCCGGTTGTGTACGACGTGCCGAAGTTCCAGGGCGACTCGCACACCTTCGTGCTGCCGCATCAGGCCCACCGCAACGCCGACGACACGAAGGCGACGATCGAGTACATCGCCTGGATGCTCAAGCACAGCGTCGAATGGGCGGCCGGCGGCCACATCCCGGCGTACCAGCCGGTGGTGAAGAGCCAGGAGTACCTGGACCTCAAGCCGCAGGCGGAGTACCGCAGTGTCGCGCCGAACGTGTTCTACGACCCGGACGCGTGGTTCAGCGGTTCGGGTGCGCAGCTGGAGAACGAGTCCGCAGCGGCCTTCAGCGGGATCGCGACCGGACAGGCCACGCCGAAGACCGCGCTCGCGCAGTTCAAGGCGGCCACCCAGAAGCTCCTCGACACCCCGTCCCCGGTCTGACAGGAGAACGCCCATGCAAAGACCGGATTGGAAGGAACGTTGGAGCGGGCTGTTCTTCGTGGCTCCGTTCCTGGTGCTGTTCGCGCTGTTCATGCTCTGGCCGATCGTCTCCGGCCTGTGGAACAGCTTCTTCAACACGAGCCTGGCCGGCGTCAAGCACCAGTTCCTCGGCCTGCAGAACTGGCAGGACTTGTTCGGCGACCCGGCCGTCTGGTCGTCGCTGAAGAACACGCTCGTCTTCACCGCGATGAGCACGCCGCCGCTGGTGATCATCGCCCTCGTCATGGCGCTGCTCGCGAACCGCAAAGGCCTGCTCGGCTGGCTGCTGCGCTTCTCGTACTTCGCTCCGTTCGTCCTGCCGGCGACCGTGGTGACGCTGATCTGGGTGTGGATCTACCAGCCCGGGTTCGGACTGGTGAACGGACTGCTGACGGCCGGCGGATTCGCCGAGATCGACTGGCTGAACACCGAGAACCGGGCCATGCTCGCAGTGGTGATCACGACCGTCTGGTGGACGGTCGGGTTCAACTTCCTGCTCTATCTCGCTGCCCTGCAAGGGATTCCAGCCCAGGTCTACGAAGCGGCCGCGATCGACGGTGCGGATGGGAGACAGCAGCTCTTCCGGATCACGCTGCCGTTGCTGAGCCGGACCACCGGGCTGATCGTCGTACTGCAGCTGGTCGCGTCGCTGAAGATCTTCGACCAGATCTACCTGATGACGAACGGCGGACCGAACTACGCCACCCGGCCGGTCATCCAGTACATCTACGAGACCGGCTTCACCAGCTACCGGATCGGGTACGCGTCGGCGATCTCGTACCTGTTCTTCGCGATCATCGTGATCGTCGCGCTGGCCCAGTTCAAACTGTTCTCCGGCCGGAAGGAGGCCGTCGGATGAGGACCTCCTGGACCTACCCGAAGGTGGCCACCACCGTCGGCGCGGTGATCCTCGCCGTCGTCTGGCTGGTTCCGTTGCTCTGGGCATTGGACACCTCGCTCAAGCCCGAGCCGGAAACGACCCGCTCCCCGATCACTTGGTTGCCTAACGCACCGACCACCGACGCCTACCGCAGCGTCATCGACCAGGGCGACCTGATCCGCTGGTTCCTGAACAGCAGCGTGGTTTCCGTGCTCGTCACCGCCTTGACGCTGCTCGTCTCCGTACTGGCCGCGTTCGGCTTCTCCCGTACGACGTTCCCGGGCCGGCGGGTGCTGTTCGGCCTGATCATCGCCGGGATCCTGGTACCGCCGCAGGTGCTGATCGTGCCGTTGTTCCAGGAGATGACCGGGCTCGGCCTGGTCGACACCTACTGGGGCATCGTGCTGCCGCAGGTGGTGGCGCCGGTGATGGTGTTCGTGCTGAAGAAGTTCTTCGACGGCATCTCCCGCGACTACGAGGACGCCGCCCGGGTCGACGGCGCGTCCCGGTGGCGGATCGTCTGGAGCGTGATGGTGCCCATGTCGCGGCCGATCCTGGTTGCCGTCGGCATCTTCACGTTCATCGGGGCCTGGAACAACTTCCTCTGGCCCTTCATCGTGACCACCGACCCGTCGATGATGACGATCCCGGTCGGCCTCGCCAACGTGCAGGGCTCGTACGGCCTGCGCTACGCCCAGATCATGGCCTCGGCCGTGCTGGGCGGTCTTCCACTGCTGATCGTCTACGCCTTGTTCCAGCGCCATGTCGTCCGCGGTGTGGGCGACGCCGGTATCAAGGGCTAGACCCACGACAGGAGCAACCTGGTGCCCGCTGCCAATCTGACCATCGACCCCGCGTTCACGATCGCGCCCGTGAACCGCAGGACCTTCGGGACGTTCGTCGAGCACATGGGCCGGTGCGTCTACACCGGTATCTACGAGCCCGGCCACGCGACAGCCGACGAGGACGGCTTCCGCAATGACGTCCTCGAGCTGACCCGTGAGCTCGGCGTCTCGGTTGTCCGTTACCCCGGCGGCAACTTCGTCTCCGGCTACCGCTGGGAGGACGGCGTCGGACCGCGGAGCGAGCGGCCGCGCCGGCTCGACCTGGCCTGGCACAGCGTCGAGACCAACGAGTTCGGTCTGGACGAGTTCAGCCGGTGGTGCGCCAAGGCCGGCGTCGAGCCGATGATGGCGCTCAACCTCGGGACCCGCGGCGTCCAGGAGGCGCTCGACCTGCTGGAGTACACGAACCACCCGGGCGGTACGGCGTTGTCCGACCTGCGCGAGCAGCACGGCGCAGCGCCGTACGGGATCAAGTTGTGGTGCCTGGGCAACGAGCTGGACGGGCCGTGGCAGGTCGGGCACAAGACGCCGACGGAGTACGGACGGCTCGCGGCGGAGACGGCCCGGGCGATGCGGATGATCGACAAGGACCTGCAGTTGGTCGCCTGTGGCTCGTCGTCGTCCGCGATGCCGCTGTTCGGTGCGTGGGAGCGGGAGGTGCTGCGGGAGACGTACGACTTCGTCGAGTACATCTCGTGTCACGTGTACTACGGCAACGACGACGGCGACACGGCATCGTTCCTGGGGTCGGCGGTGAACATGGACCGCTTCGTCGATGCGGTGGTGGCGACCGCGGACCATGTCGGTGCGGAACTCAAGAGCAGCAAGAAGATCGGGATCTCGTTCGACGAGTGGAACGTCTGGTACAAGGATCGCTCGCGCCGGACCGACGAGGACGGGGACGGCTGGGCGGTGGCGCCGCGGCGGATCGAGGACGAGTACAACGTCACCGATGCTGTTGTCGTCGGCAACCTGCTGATCTCGTTGCTGCGACACAGCGACCGGGTCGGGGTCGCCTGCCTGGCGCAGCTCGCGAACGTGATCGCCCCGATCATGACCGAGCGCGGCGGCCCGGCCTGGCGGCAGCCGACGTTCCACCCGTTCGCGATCACGTCCCGGCTCGCGTCCGGCCAGGTCCTCCGGGTGGAAACCGAGTCACCGCTGACCACGACAGCGAAGTACGGCGACATTCCGGCGGTCGACGCGGTCGCGACCTACGACGAGGGCCGGGTCGCGGTCTTCGCCGTCAACCGGTCGACCGAGGCCCCGGTCGAGATCACGGTCGACGTCAGCCGAGCCGGAGCGACCAGGATCGACGAGGCGTGGATCGTGCACGACGAGGACGGTCTCGCGACGAACTCGGCCGAGCACCCCGACCGGGTCACTCCACGCCCGGTCGAAGCCCGGCTGCAGGACGGCAAACTGACCGTGACGCTCCCCGCCATCAGCTGGACAGCCGTTTCACTGTCGACTGACTGACCCTGCTGTACCAGACTGGGTGCTCTGGAGGCGCCCAGTCTGGCAGGGAGATCCCATGTACGACTACGACCTCGTGGTGATCGGCTCCGGCCCGGGTGGGCAGAAGGCGGCAATCGCCGGCGCGAAGCTGGGTAAGCGGGTAGCGGTGGTCGAGCGGATCTCCATGCTCGGCGGCGTGTGCGTGAACACCGGCACGATTCCGTCCAAGACGCTGCGCGAAGCCGTCCTGTACCTGACCGGGATGGCGCTGCGCGATCTGTACGGCGCCAGCTACCGGGTGAAGTCCGAGATCACCATCGCCGACCTGATGGCCCGGACCCAGCACGTCGTCGGCCGCGAGGTCGAGGTGGTGCGGTCCCAACTGCTCCGGAACCACGTCGAACTGCTGCACGGCACCGCCGGCTTCGTCGACGAGCACACGGTCCAGGTAGTCGGGTCCGGGCGAGGTGAGACCAGCACGGTCACCGCTGAGAAGTTCGTGATCGCCACCGGCACCCGGCCGGCCCGGCCGCCGCAGATCGAGTTCGACAACCGGCACGTGCTCGACTCCGATGCGATCCTCCAGCTCGAGAAGGTCCCAGGTTCGATGGTCGTGGTCGGAGCCGGCGTGATCGGGATCGAGTACGCGTCGATGTTCGCCGCGCTCGGGACGCGGGTCACGGTGGTCGAGAAACGCGACCGGATGCTGGAGTTCTGCGATCCCGAAGTGGTCGAGTCGCTGAAGTTCCATCTCCGCGACCAGGCCGTCACGTTCCGGTTCGGCGAGGAGGTCGAGCGGGTCGAGGTCTCCGACCGCGGCACGGTCACCTCGCTGGCCAGCGGCAAGCGGATCCCGGCCGAGATGGTGATGTACTCAGCGGGCCGGCAGGGCGTCACGGACGAACTGAACCTGACCGCCGCCGGGCTCGAGGCGGACGCGCGTGGCCGGATCAAGGTGGACGAGCACTACCGGACCACCGTCGAGCACATCTACGCCGTCGGCGACGTGATCGGCTTCCCGGCGCTCGCCGCGAACAGCATGGATCAGGGCCGGCTGGCGGCGTACCACGCCTTCGGGGAACCGGCCCGGGAGCTGGCCGGGCTGCAGCCGATCGGCATCTACACGATCCCCGAGGTCTCGTACTGCGGCGCCACCGAGGAGGAGCTGACGCGCTCGTCGGTCCCGTACGAGGTGGGTGTCTCGCGGTACCGCGAACTGGCCCGCGGGCAGATCCTCGGCGACACCTACGGAATGCTCAAACTGCTCGTCTCGACCGAGGACCGCACTCTGCTCGGCGTTCATGTGTTCGGCACCAATGCGACCGACCTGGTCCACATCGGGCAGGCGATCATGGGCTGCGGCGGCACGGTCGACTACCTGGTCGACACCGTCCTCAACTATCCGACGTTGTCGGAGGCCTACAAGGTCGCGGCGCTCGACGTCACCAACAAGATCCGCGCCCTCGATGCTTTCGGGACAGATTGATTACGCTGAAGGCGATCACGTCAGCGGCCCGTTCACCGGTGTAGTAGTTCAGACTGTGTGGCCGTGAGTACTCAGTCCGACCCTGCGGAGACCAACCGGCTGGAAGCGTTCAGCGACGGCGTCTTCGCGATCGCGATCACCCTTCTCGTCCTCGAACTGCACAGCCCCGAACTCGAGGAGGGGCAGCGGCTGTGGCCCGCGCTGGTGGACGAGTGGCCGCAGTTCGCGGCGTACCTGACCAGCTTCGCGATCCTCGGCATCATGTGGGTCAACCACCACTCGATGTTCCGCGAGATCAAGCGGGCCGACCGTGGGCTGATGTTCCTCAACCTGCTGCTGTTGCTGTGGGTCACGTTGCTGCCGTTCCCGACCAGCATGTTCGCGGAGCACCTCGAGGACGACTCGATCAACGCCAACGTCGCCGCGGCCGTCTACAGCGCGAACCTGACCCTGGCCGCGATCGCCTTCAGCGCGATCTGGTGGCACGTCCTGCGCAAGCACCTGGTCGACCACGAGATGGACAGCGCGCAGGTGCGGAAGTCGCTGATCAGGTATTCGTTCGGCACGGTGATCTACGGAGCCTGCATCGCGGTGTCGTTCGTCTCCGCCCAGGTGACCCTGCTGCTCGTCTTCCTGCTCGCGGTCTACTACGGCTTCGAGCAGATCAGGACGCGCGCCGGAACTGCGTGAGGTAGATGCCGGGGGCAACCTCGACCTGACCTAGCTCCGCGTAGCCGCGGGACTTGTAGAGGGTGACGGCCGGAGTGTTCGCGCTACCGGTGGAGACGAGGCTGACCGGTCGCAGCTCCAGCTGGTCGAGGTGGTCGAGCAACGCGCGCCCATGGCCGCGGCGGGCATGGGCGGGATCGACGATCAGCCGGGAGATCTCGACGGTGTCGTCGTCCGGGAACTCGTACGCGACCGCGCCGACCAGGGTCTCTCCGTCGTACCTGCCCAGCCAATGCTCCGGCGCGGCCATCAGTCCGGCCAAGTCTTCCTGCAGCGGCGGGATGCCGTCGAAGCCGATCAGCTCGGCCTCGACCGCGTACGCGGCGTGCTGGATCGCGAGCAGTCGCTCGGCGAGCGTGCGGTCGACGAGGTCGAGCGGCGTGATCACGACCGCAAGGCTACGCGGCCTTCCAGTAGCCGAGGGACTTCACCCGATGCTTCGGTACGGCGAGATCCTTCACGACGTACGACGTGAGCGCCCGCGTGGTCGCGGTGTCACAGGCGATCCACACGAACGCGTCGGGGCCGATCGCGTCCTTGAGATCCGCCTTCACGTTCTCGACCATCTCCGCCCGGGGGATCCTGCGGACATCGTGATGCTCCGGGTCGATCCGGAACGGCAGCTCATGGTCGAGATCGTGGGTGGTCTCGAACCAGATCGTCGTCGGCAGCTTCGGGGCGACCGCGAGCAGCGAGTTGATCGCGGGCAGCGAGGCCGGGTCGCCGATCACCAGCATCCGCGGCGGCAACGGGTCCGGCACCTCGAACCCGGTCCCCTGCACGGTCGCCTCGATGGCGTCACCCGGCTCGGCCTTGCGGGACCAGTCGCTCGCGCAACCGTCGTGCAGCGCGAACTCCAGGCTGAACGTGCCGGCCTCGACGTCCGGATCGACCAGCGTGTACGCGCGCTGGTGCGGCTTGCCCGCGTTGTCGAACCACAACCGCACCCACATGGTCGGGTGTACGCCGATCGCTTCCAGCAGACCGCCGTCGGTGAAATGCACCCGGCGGTAGCGCTCGGTGACCTGTTCGGCACCCGTCACGGTGAAGACGAAGTCCTTCCCGCGAAACAGCTTGAGCACCACGCCTTCCCAGCCGTGCCCCACTCCACACCTCCAGCGACAATGCTCTTGCGGCGACGGATTGTTGCTGCGTAAGTTAGCGCAGCCTAACCTAACTGAAACGAGGCGCGTTGTGAATGCGAGAGTGTTCCGGGACACGTACGGGGTGCCGCAGCTCGAAGCCGGCGACCCTCTCGCGCTGGTGTATCTGCAAGGTGTCAACGCGGCCCGCGACCGGGCCTGGCAGATCGAACTCGAACGCCGCCGGTATCTCGGGACGACCGCCGCGTTCCTCGGCGCCGAAGCGGCCGGGTGGGATGTGTTCGCGCGGCAGGCGCGGTTGGCGGACACGGCGCAGCGGTGCTTCGAGGCACTCGACGACGACACGCGCGACTGGGTCACGGCGTACGTCGAGGGCGTGAACCATGCGTTGCCGGGCGGCGCGGCGCGGGCGCCCGAGTTCGCCGAGACCGGGTTGACGCTGCAGGAGTGGGAGCCGTGGACGCCGCTCGGGATCTGGCTCGCGGTGCATGTGTTGTTCGCCGGGTTCCCCACGAAGCTGTGGCGGACTCACGTCGCGCGGCATCTCGGTGAGGACGCGCTCGATCTGTTCACGTCGGAAGGGCCGCATGGTGCCGGCAGCAACGGGTGGCTGATCCCCGGGTCGCACACTGCCTCAGGGCAGGCGATCGTGGCAGGCGATCCACACCGGTACATCGAGAGCCCGGGTGTCTACCAGCAGATCCGGCTGACGTGCCCGGAGTACGACGTGCTGGGGCTCGCCGTCCCCGGTATCCCCGGTCTGGCCCACTTCGGGCATACCGGCGGCGTCGCGTGGGCGATCACGAACGCGATGGCCGACTACCAGGACCTGTACGCCGAACAGCTCCGGCGAACCGCCTCCGGCGTCGAGGCTCTCGGCCCGGACGGCTGGAAGCCGGCGTCGGTGCAGAACGAGCTGGTGGAGGTCGCGGACGCCGACCCGATCGAGGTCGAGGTGATCGAGACCGACCGTGGTCCGGTGATCATGAGCGGCGCCGGCGGCGCGGAGGTGGAGTTGGCGACCTCCCTGCGCTACCCGCCGCGGGTGACGGGCCGACTGGGTTTCGAGGTGATGGCTCGGTTGCTTCGGGCAACTACCGTGGCGGATGTCGATTCGGCGTTCGACGACTGGGTGGAGCCGGTGAACGTGGTGCTCGCGGCCGATACCGCGGGCGGGTTACTGCACCGGACGGCGGGCCTGGTGCCTCGGCGGCATCCGAGCAACCGGTTGCGGGTCGTCCCAGCGTGGGAAGTTGAGCATCAGTGGGACGGGTGGCACGACCCGATGCCGCGGGAGGCCGTCGACGGTCCCGCCGTGATGGCGAACGCCCGTGAACTCGCGGCACCTCTGGGCGTCGAGTTCGCGGCGCCGCACCGCGCCCGCCGGATCCGCGAACTGGTCAACGCGCGCACCGACTGGTCCGTCGACGACATGCCGTCCATCCACACCGACACGTTCCTCGGCTCGGCCGGCGCCGTCCTCGACCTCCTCACCGACCTCGACGACCTGTCCCCCGAAGCCGTTGCCCTACGCACCGATCTCCTCGGCTGGGACCGTCACATGGACGCCGCGAGTACGACGGCCTCGTCGTACGCCGCGCTTCGCAAGGCACTGATCTCACGGCTCACCGACCACTTCACGGTGCTCGAGAACGCCGAGGTCGCCGAGCTGTTCGCCCCGTGGATGGATCCGCTGACGCACGTTTCCTACGCCCTCGAGAGCCTCATCGACGCCCGGCTCCCCAGCATCAACCTGACCTGGCTGGCGCGGGAGTCGCTGGAAGAGGTTGCCGCCAGGAAGCCCCGACCGCCGTGGGGCGAGACGCACCAGCTCTCGCCGCTGCACGCGTTGCGCGGTCCGGTGTTCGCGCGCGACGAGGAGCCGTTGGACCTCGGGCTGTCCGGGGATCACCACTGCGTCCTGTCGACGTCAAGCCTGCCCGGGCTGACCGATGTCTGCATCCGCGCGTCCGCGGCGCGGTACGCGTGGGACCTGGCGGATCGCACGGCCAGCAGCTGGGTGGTTCCGCTCGGCGCGTCCGGCGTACTCGGGGATCCGCATCATCACGACCAACTGCCGATGTGGTTGCAGGGCTCGCTCGCGCCGGCCGTTGGTGCGGTGGCTCGGGAGGATCGCGGTTACACGGTTGAGATGGAGGGCTTCGGCACGGTCCAGCTCGAGGAGGCCGATCCGGTGCGCGACCTCGATCTCATCCATGAATGGGTCACGGCCGAGCGGGCGACGTACTGGGGGATGGGCGGGCTGTCGCGGGCCGAGATCGCGGGGATCTACGAGTTCCTGGACTCGGTGCCGACGCATCACGTGTACGTCGTGCGGCTGGTCGGCGTACCGGTCGCGCTGCTGCAGACGTACGATCCGCGGGCCGATCCGGCGGGCGCGGCGTACGACGTGGAGGCCGGGGATCTGGGGCTGCATCTGTTGATCGCACCCGGTGATCCGCGGTCAGGGTTCACTGCGAATCTGTTGAAGGCGCTTGCGCAGTTCGTCTTTGTGCACTTGGGGCATCCGCGCCTGGTGGTCGAGCCCGACGTCCGCAACACGCGTGCTATCGAACGTTTCCATCGCACCGGGTTCACGCTCGGACCCGAGACCAAGATCAGTCAGCCAGACGGCACCACGAAGACGGCGCAGCTCGCGTTCCTGCGGCGGAGCCAGTTTCACGCTGACCAATAGGTGTCGCCAACGAGGCTTGGCCCTCGAGCGTAGTGCACTACTCGGTGATACCGTATAGTGGTACTCGGTGTTACGGAGTACTGAGTGAAGGGCGGCGCGATGGATGACCTGACGGAGATGTTGAAGGGCACGCTCGAGGGGTGTGTGCTCGAGATCATCGGCCGGGAGGAGACCTACGGGTACGCCATCACCCGCCGGCTGAACGAGCTCGGGTTCTCCGACGTCATCGAGGGGACGGTCTACACGATCTTGCTGCGGCTGGAGAAGAACGGGTTCGTTCAGGTGACGAAGCGGCCGTCCGAGGTGGGGCCGCCGCGCAAGTTCTATGCACTCAAGGACGCGGGGCGCGAAGAGCTCGCGAAGTTCTGGGTGAAGTGGGAGTACCTCTCGGCACGAATCGACCAACTCAAGGAGGGTGGGAGATGAGCTTCTGGGAGACGATCACCGGTAGCGACCTCACCAGGGAATACAAGGCGTTCGAGGTCCGGGCCGCGGCCTTGCCGGCCGACTACAAGGCGGCATGGGAACAGATCAAAGCCCACCTCTTCCCGTACGGAAGCTTCACGGGCCGCAATCTGATGCCGATCCTCGACAGCGCGCTGGGGCTGCTCGAAGAAACGGCCGCGGACGGGCAGAGCATTCACGACGTACTGGGCGACGACATCCAGGGGTTCTGTGCTGCGCTGGCCGGCGGGGACGGAGCCCGGAGCTATCGCGACCGGTGGCGTGAGCAGTTGAACCGCAACGTGGCAAGAAAACTCGGCCGGCTAGGAGGCTGACGTGGGCATCCAGGACATCATCGAAGGCAAGAAACAGTGGCGAGCGCATCTGGCGCGGGTCAAGGCGCTCCCGCCGGATTACCAGATCGTCTACAAGGAGATGCAGCGGTACTTCTTCAAGGTCGGACCGGTCGACCTGGTCGACGGGAATCTCCTCTCCGGGATCGTCGACTTCTTCGAGGAGGGCGTCGCGGCCGGCAAGGGAGTCCTCGAGCTCATCGGCAATGACGTCGCCGCGTTCTGCGACGACCTGGTCAAGGACTCACGCACGTACGCGGACATCTACCAGGAGTCCGTCAGCAAGAAGAAGTCAGCCGAGAAATAACGCGTTCCGAGTAGGCGTCATCGGATGGCGTAACCGCCCAGCGAAGGTTGCAGCTGGTCGAAAGCCCGCGCAGCCATGGCAGACAGCACGGACTGGGCTACGGCGCGGGGGACTCCGTCGAGCGTCAGCCGCATCGCCTTCCGGAACAGAACACGGTGGACCGCGGCCAGCTGCGCTGCCGCGATCGCGACGGTGATGTCGTCGACGGGCTCACCGGTCTCCGCGGCGAGCGTGTCTGCGATGGCAGCCTCGCGCTGCTCATCGATCTCGCGGAGTCGGGCGAGCAACGCAGGGCTGCCGGTGATCATCTCGACGAAGCCCTCGCCCGCCAGCCCGACCGAGGCGTCCTGACGCTCGAGCGCCGCGAAGTACGCGTCGCGCAGTGCGGCGAGGGCTGATTGCCCCTGCGCGCGGGCGGAGATCGCTCGGGCGGCATGCGAGACGAGCTCGGCGTGCTGGTCGAAGACCAGGTCTTCCTTGCGCGAGAAGTAGTTCGTCACCGTCATCTTGGCCACCCCGGCCGCCTCCGCGACGTCCGCGATCGTCACCTCGTCGTACCCGCGCTCGAGGAACAAGCGCGTGGCCACGTCCGAGATCTGCCGTCTGGCCAGCGCCTTCTTCCGCTCCCGCAGTCCGGGCTTCCGCGCATCCACAGGCCGCACTCTAGCTTAAATAGGCTGGTCCTAGATATAGGCTTGTTCTAAAAATAGGTTTGACCTAAGATTTGGTCGAACCTAGAGAACAGGACGCCGACATGTCAGTACAGACCGACCGCGCCGAGACCCGGGGTGGGCCGACTCCGCTCGATCCCGCGCTGTTGCGGCTCGGCGGCGTGCTCAGCCTGGCCGCGGTGCTCGCCGGATTGGACGCCACCGTCGTCAGCGTCGGGATCGACGCCGTGGCACACGACCTCGGCGGACCCCTGTCCGACCTGCAATGGGTGTCGACCGGATACCTACTGGCGATCTCGATCGTCATGCCGCTGTCGGGATGGGCATCCGAGCGGTTCGGCGCCAAGGCCATGTGGCTGACGTCGGTCGCCTTGTTCGTCGCAGGCTCGGTTCTGTGCGGCTTCGCCTGGTCGGTGCCGGCACTGATCTCGTTCCGGGTCGTCCAGGGAATCGGCGGCGGCATGATGCAGCCGATCGGACAGAGCATCCTGGCCCAAGCCGCCGGACCGGATCAGCTCGCACGCATCGTCGGCGTGCTCGTGATGCCGGTCCTGTTCGCTCCGGTGATCGGGCCGGTCCTGGGCGGAGTCATCGTGCAGGGCCTCGACTGGCGATGGATGTTCTTCGTGAACGTGCCTATCGGTCTGCTCACCTTGCTGATCGCGCTGCGCGTGGTTCCCAAGGATCGGTCAGGACCACGAGGGCAGGCACGACTCGACCGGCTGGGTCTGGGTCTGCTGTCGCCAGGTCTGGCTGCTGTCGTCTTCGGTCTGTCCGCCATCGGCGAGCACGGCGCCGGCTCCCCATTCGCGATCGTCCCGTTGGCTTCCAGCGTCCTGCTGCTCTGCGGGTACGTCGTCCATGCGTTGTCCACGAAGGAGACGCCGCTGATCGACGTTCGGCTGTTCGCGCGCCGTCGCTTCACCGCCGCGACGACGAACTCGTTCCTCCTGGGAGCCACGCTGTACGGCTCCATGCTCATCCTGCCGCTCTACTTCCAGCAGGTCGAACACAAAGGTGCGATCGAGGCGGGCTTCTCACTCGCACCGCAGGCTTTGGGCGCCGCGGCCATCTCGTACTTCGCCGGCCGCCTCACCACCCGGATCGGCCCGCGGGCGGTGATCCTCGTGGGCATCGGTCTCAGCTTGGCAGGCACGCTGCCCTTGGTCGGTCTCGGATCCGGCCTGCCGCGGTGGGTGATGCTGGTCGCGCTGGCCGTCCGGGGCGTCGGCATCGGCGCGACCATGGCTCCGGGGATGGCCGCGGTGTACGGCAGCGTCGAACGGCACCAGGTGCCGCGCGCCGCGAGCGCCCTCAACGTCATGAACCGGATCGGCGGCTCGATCGGGACCGCGGCTCTCGCGTTGATCCTCCAGGCCGAGCTGGACCAGCAGCCGAGCAACCCGGCCGTTGCCTACGGCCACACCTTCGCCTGGGCGCTCGCACTGTCGGTGTTGCCCCTCCTTCCGGCCCTCGCATTTCCAGGTCGCAACCAGAAATGACCCCAGAAAAGGAGAATCACATGTCCTACGAAGTGATCGTCGTCGGAGCCGGCCCAGTCGGGCTGACGCTCGCGATGGAGCTTCACCTGGCCGGCATCGAGCCACTCGTGGTCGAGCGACTGGCCGAGCCCGCCCCTCAACGCAAGTCGCGGGGTGTCGGTCCGCTCGCCTACGAGGCCCTCGAGCGCCGCGGCCTGGGGCCGGTGCTCGAGGCCTGCCAACCCGAGCGGAAGGCGGAGAAGGAGCGGGACCACGGCAGCGCGAAGAACCATTTCGCGTGGATCCACAAGATCGATCCGGCGCTCCAGGACGAGCCCGACCGCACCGGCCGGCTGATCTGGCAGCCGGATCTGGAGCGCATCCTCGCCGAGCATGCCGCCACCCTTGGCATCACCGTACGGCGTGAGTGCACCGTCACCGCCCTCGTCCAGAACGAAGACGGTGTCACGCTGACTGTCGATACACCGACAGGCCCGCAGGAGCTCGAAGCGGCGTACGTGGTCGGATGCGACGGCGGGCGCAGCGCGATCCGCAAGCTGGCCGGATTCGACTTCCCTGGCACGGCTCCGATCATGACCGCCCGCCAGGCACAGGTCGCGATCGCCGACCCGGACAAGCTTCCGCCGTCCGGCAGGCTCTCGGGTGGCATGTTGATCCACGGTCCGGGTGTCCTGGGCACCTTCGATTTCGCCGAGGGTCCCGACGTACCGCGGGGTGAGGTCACCGCCGAGGAGCTGCAAGCCAGCGTGCGACGCGTCGCCGGTGTGGACGTGACGATCACCGAGGTCAGCGACGCGCTCCGGTTCACTGACAACGCGCGGCAGGCCGCGACGTACCGGATCGGGCGGGTTCTCCTGGCCGGGGACGCGGCCCACGTGCACTCCCCCAATGGCGGGCAGGGGCTCAACCTCGGCCTGACCGACGCAGTCAACCTCGGTTGGAAGCTGGCGGCACAGGTCCGTGGCGTCGCGCCAGAAGGACTCCTCGACACCTACACCGAGGAGCGGCACCCGGCCGGCGTCGCCGTACTGGACAACACCCGTGCCCAATCGGCGCTGATGTTGCCTGGTCCGCACACCGACGCCCTGCGTGACATCGTGTCCGAGCTGATGGACATCCAGGAGGTCAACCAGTACTTCGGAAGGATGCTGGGAGGACTCGCGACGCGCTACGCGTTCCAGTACGTCAAGCCCGATGATCACTCCCTGATCGGCAGCTACTGTCCCGACCTCACCTTCGTCACCGCGGACTCCGACGAATCCAAGCTCAGCCAGTTCACCGCCACCGGCCGCGCGGTACTGGCGGTCCCTGTCGGCGATCCCGCCGTCGAGGTGGCGGACGGTTGGCGGGATCGGATCGAGATCATCGAGATCGAGACCGTCAAGGACAGCCGTCTGTCCGCTGTCCTCATGCGCCCCGACGGTGTCATCGCCTGGGCGTGCGATCCCGACAAGCCCACAGACGGTGCTCTCCTGCTGGAAGCTCTCACCACGTGGCTGGGCGCCCCTGCCTGAGTACGCCGAGGACCGGTCGAGCGTCGCGTCCCGGCGCTCGACCGGTTGACAGCGTGTGCCAGGATCTTTGAGTGCGGGAAGGGTAGAAACGCAGGCGGCGCGACGCCGACCGAGCGGACGTTGAAGTGGGTTGTCGACTCGATCGGCGGCGATGCCAGGATCAGATCGGTGCGAACGCTGCACGACGATCAAGGCCCTTGGCTGATGAGCGTCGACGTACGCGGCCGGACCAGACAGCTGGTACTGCGATCGCCAACGCCGCGCATCGACGCGGACATGATCGCCACCGGTGCGGCCGCGCTGGAAGTCGCCGAGCAGCACGGATTGCCGGCTCCACGGCTGGTCGCCAAGGACCTCGACGGCGGTACAGCCGGCGTACCGGCAACGCTGGAGACCGTCGTCGCGGGCAGTACGACGTGGCCGCGGACGTTGTCCGTCGTACGGCGCCGTGTGGCCGGTGCGGCACTCGCGCGGATCCACGCGATCCGGCTGGAACCTCGCCCTCATCTGCCGCTCAGAATCCGCCCGATCGCGGTCGACGACTTCGCCAAGGACCGACGGGAGGGACGCATGACGACATCGCCGCTCCTTCGCAGAGCAGACGAAGTCGTTCAGGGCATGGCCTATCCGCAAGGCGAGACCGTGTTCGTTCATGGAGATGTGTGGCCGGGCAACCTGGCCTGGGCGGACGACATCCGCTGCACGCTGATCGACTGGAAGACAGCCGGCGTGGGCAACCCAGGCGTCGACCTCGGTGAACTGCGTAAGCAGATCGCCATCACTTACGGGCCCAAGGCAACTACAGGCATCGTCGACGGATGGGAAGAAGCCGCCGGTACGTCGGCCACGAACCTCGCGTACTGGGACGCCGTCGCCGCCCTCAACACCCCGACCACCTTGTACAGCCCCACAGCCACCGCCCGCCGCAACGCATTCCTCCAAGCAGCCCTCAATCAACTGAGTCCATAGGCTGTCACGAAGAGCCTGTCGGGCGTCCGCCGGCCAACTCCCTGAAGCGTGGCGACCTCACTGAATCCTGCAGCTGTCAGGCGGGAGGTGATCTCGTCGCGTTCCCACGGACGCATCTCGAACACGTAGTCGTGGACCGACGACGACCCATCTCGGTTGACGAGCTCGTACCGCTCCTCGACAACGATCCGGCCCGTGCGCCACAGCGGTCGGCTGGCGAACGTCAACGTCTCGCCACCGTTGAGCGCCACCTCACTGCGGTGCCACTGGCCGTCGGCCCGTCTGCGGGCCTCCACCGCCTCCCGGACGTCCAGGAACAGCAGTCCGTCGTCGCCAAGGAGCGTCGCGAACGACCCCAGGGCGGCATCGCGTTCCTCGTCCGACACAAGGTCGTTCAGTACGCCGCGGCACGCGATCGCGTCGAACCTTCCGCGAAGCTTCGGCGCGCAGATGTCGTCCCGATGGGTCGGGGAATCTGGGCAGCGCTGACCAGCAATAGCGAGCAACCGCGCGGAAGCATCCAGCAGCGAGACGCGGTGACCGCGATCTATCAGCGCCCGCGCATGCCGACCCGTGCCGCAGCCGGCGTCCAGGACCGTCGCCGAGCTGAGCCCCGCGGCGCGCAGGCGATCGTCGACCGCATCGACCCAAGGCTCGACCGGGTCGGTGATCAGCGCGTCGTACGCATCGGCATGGAGGTCGTAGAAGGGCCGTTCCGTGGTGATCCTGGCCGATCTGGACGTCACCGGATCAGTCTTTCATCAGTCGTCGGGTTCGAGGCAGAATTCGTTGCCTTCGGGGTCGGCCACCGCGTCACCTCACTCCAGAAACGCGCCATCAACGCGGAATCCACACAGTCGAAGGTCACGTTCAAGATCGCGCTACGCATGGGGTCTCCCCGGGGAGTCTGCGGGCCTTGGAGCATCATGGACGGTCATGACGGACAACGCTCGTGATTATTCGGCAAGCGGCAGTACGGCGAACTCTGGGCCGCAGGGTCTGATCGAACGGGCCAAAGACGTCCTCAGCAAGGACGATCGGGTGCTGGGCGTTTGGCTGGTCGGTAGCTACGGGAGGGGCAGCGACGATCAGTTCAGCGATGTCGACCTGTGGGTCGTCGTCGCCCCGGACGATGCCGAGAGCTTCTGTGACGACTGGCCGAAGACTGCGGACGAGATCTCGCCGACGGTGTTCCGGCGAGCGATCGGCCGCCGGATCTTCAACCAGATCACGCCGGACTGGGTGCGCTTCGACGTGTCGGTCGGTACGCCGGACGCGATCGGCAACCGCACCCGCTCGACCGCCAAGCCGCTGTACGACCCGAACGGACTGAGCGCCGGTCTTGGCGATCCGGCCGCCCCGAAGCAGCCGGACCCTGGCCGCGTGGAGGCGATCACCATCGAGTTCCTCCGGGTACTCGGCCTACTGCCGGTTGCCGTCGGGCGCGAGGAGTTCGTGGTCGGCGAATCAGGCGGCACGCTGTTACGCCAGATGCTGATCGACCTGATGCTCGAGGACGTCGCGGTCGAGGATCGAGGCGGCGCGCTACACCTCAATCGTCTCCTACCGGCCGACCGCCTGCAGATCCTGACCAGCCTTCCGCCCCTCGATGCCACCCGCGAGTCAGTGATCGCCGCCAACGTCGCCTGCGCCGCAGCCTTCCTGCCACTGGCCCGCACGTTGCATGAACGGTGCGCCCTCACGTGGCCCCAAGCTCTCGAAACCGCAGCCCGCCGACACCTGTCCACAACGCTGTCGGTCGAGCTACCGATCTAGCAGTACGACGAGAAACAACCGGCGGGCGTCCGCGGCACCGCGGGGCGGACCCAGGCCCCAGCTAGTCCTTGAGTGCGAGGACCGCGGCGATCAGGCGTTGGTAGTCGGTCAGCTCCTCGACGGCTTCGTCGTTGCGCCACTCGGCAGCCGGCACCAGGCCGGGCGGTTGGACGGTGAAGCCGTCGCCGAAGAGGGCGAGGATCTGGTCGTCGGTGCGCCAGCGGCCGCGGCCCAATGAGCCCTGGAGGACGGTTTCGAGCTCCTGGCTGCGGGGGTCGTTCTCGCTGCGGAAGTGGCTGATGAAGACGTAGCTGCCGGCGGCGATGCGGTCGTGCCAGAAGCGGACGATGGCGGCCGGGTCCTCGTCGTCGTTCACGTGGTGGAGGGTGGCGCTGAAGATCACGCCGACCGGCTTGCCGAAGTCGATCAGGCGCACGGTGTCGGGGTGCTCGATGATCGCCTTGGGTTCGCGCAGGTCGGCCTGGATGACGGTGGTGTTCTCGTTCTCCGCGAGCAGCGCGCGGCCGTGGGCGAGCACGATCGGGTCGTTGTCGACGTACACGACCTTCGCGTCCGGCGCGTACCGCTGCGCGACCTGGTGCACGTTGTCGGCCGTCGGCAGGCCGCTGCCGAGGTCGATGAACTGCCGCACCGGCGTGTTCGTGACGATCTCGCGGACCGCGCGGATCAGCGCGCCGCGATTGTCGTACGCGATCTGCCGCGAGCCGGGCAGCTCGTTGATGAACCGGTCCCCGAACGCGCGGTCCACTGCGAAGTTGTCCTTGCCCCCGAGCAGGTAGTCGTACGTCCGGGCGATGCTCGGCTTGCTCGTGTCGAACGGGTACGGCGAGCTCGCCTGCTCGTTAGCGTCGGCCATCGCGCGGAGTCCTTCCTGTCGAGACGTCAGTCACTCTATGCGACCCGGAAACTACCTCGCTCCGGACCCCGGCCAGTCACG
Source organism: Kribbella sp. NBC_00709 (assembly GCF_036226565.1). Lineage (GTDB taxonomy): Bacteria > Actinomycetota > Actinomycetes > Propionibacteriales > Kribbellaceae > Kribbella. The sequence goes on along the minus strand of NZ_CP108996.1, from coordinate 3,727,172 downwards.
TCCTACCGACCGGTTCCCGGACAGCGACAAGAGCGGCGACCAGGACGTGACCAGACAGCTACGCGGCCGGCAGACGTCAACGGATGAACATCCGGATCTTGGATCTTGGATCTTGTCCCGGCGGTACGGCGGGCGGCCCGAGCGCGCCGGCGATCAGTACGGCACCCACCCGGACGCCGCAGGAGTGGCATCTGCAGCTCCTCTCCTCGTCGTTCTCTACACCAGTACGCGCACAGTCATCCCCGGGTGTCATCGAAATGTCATCGTCTCCCCGGATCGTATGTGTCATGAACGGTCACGCAGCGCACACACCAGACCGGTTGAGCTTCCGGGTGCTGGGCCCGCTCGAGGTAGACGGGCCGGACGGGCACCCGCTGGACCTCTGCGGCGGCAAGCCGGCGACCGTGCTCACCCTGCTCCTGCTGCACCGCAACGCCTGGGTCAGCACCGAGCAGCTCGTCGACGCGGTCTGGGCCGGCCGGGACGTGCCGGCGTCGGCGCAGAACAACCTGAAGACGTACGTCTGGCAGCTCCGCCGCTCGCTTCCGGAGGAGCGCATCGAGAGCCGTCCGGGCGCGTACCGCGTGCATGTCCGCCCCGGCGAACTGGACGCCGACGTCGCAGCCGCCCTGTGCGACGAGGCCCGTGAGCTCCTCAGCCGCAAGGACGCGGCCGACGCGATCACGGTGGTCCAGCGCGCCCTCGGGCTCTGGCGCGGCGCGCCGTACGACGGCCTGACGGCGGACGCCACCTCGGCGGTCGACCGGCTGACCGAGCTGCACCGGGCCCTGCGTGAGGATCTGGCGGACGCACAGCTGCTGCTCGACCGGCCCGCCGAGGCGATCGCCGTACTGCGTGCGCTCACCGAAGAGGAGCCGCTCCGCGAGCTGGCGTGGGCTCGACTGATGGCGGCGTACCGGCAGGTCGGACGGCGGCACGACGCACTGGCGGCGTACCAGCGAGCCCGGACCGCGCTGGTCCGCGACCTCGGGATCGAGCCGGGCGCCGAGCTGACTGCGGTGCACCAGCAGATCCTCAGCGAGGAATCCGTACCGGTCACGGTCGCGACGCCGGTCAGCTCGAACCTGCCGCCGCGGGTTCCCGGCTTCGTCGGCCGCCGGCCCGAGCTGCGCGCCCTGCGCGGCGTCCGCGGCGTGGTCACCATCGACGGGATGCCGGGCATCGGCAAGACCGCGTTTGCGCTCGAGGTCGCCGCCGCCTCCGGCCTCGAGACCCAGCAGTACGTCGACCTGGACCGGCCGATGTCCTTGCCCGCGGCAACCGGCTTGCTGATCCTGGACAACGTCGACGACCTCGGCCAGATCCGGCACCTGCTGCCGAACGACCCGGACTCGCTGGTGCTGGTGATCAGCCGCCGCCGACTGGCCGGCCTGGACCGGACGGCCGCGATCACACTCGACGTCCTGGCTCCGGACGACGCAGCCCGGCTGACCGACATCGAGCAGATCCTCAGCTGCTGCGACGGTCATCCGGGCGCGATCCGGCACCTCGCTGAGCGGCTGCGCAACCGGCAACCGTGGACCGTCGCTCGGATGGCGGCCCGGCTTGACGACCCGGCGGCCCGGAGCCAGGCCCTGGCCGAGCTGCTGACCCGCTTCGACGCGGTGTACGACGCGCTTCCCGGCCCGGCGCAGCGGCTGTACCGGCTGATCGCGATGACACCGCGATTCGATCTCCGGCAGGCTGCGCGCGTCACCGGCACCGACCGTGCAGACGCAGAGCTCATGGTCGACGTGCTGATGGACCACAACCTGGTCACCGAACCAGCACCGGGGCGCTTCGAGGTCCTGTCCGTCGTCCGCGACCACGCCGACCAACTGCTGATCGCGACCGGTCCGAAAGCGGAGCTCGTCGCATGAAGCCGACCGCGTCCGCGACGTACGGCTCGATGCCCACGCATCAGACCGTCGCCGTCACGGTGACGAGTTCGGTCGGCCGATCGACCTCCACCCGCCACGACGTCGTACTCCGGCTGGCCGCCTCGCACCCGGCCAGGCTGGACACAGCCTTCTCCGTCACGCTACCTCTGGGGGTACCTCTCTCATGACTGTCACGATGCTCAACCGCCCTTCTGGCTTCCAGCAGATCCCGGCCCATGGCGGGCTTGCCGAACTTCTCGCGTCTGCCGAGGACGAGGTGATCGCGATGAGCACGCTGACCCCGGCCGGGCCGACGTTCGGACCACGGGAGGTCAAGCACGGCGTGCGCTACCGGGCGATCTACCCGGACCACGCGCGGACGACGCCGACCATCGGCCGGCACCTCGGTGCGCTGTCGCTGGCGGGCGTCGCCGTACGGACCACCCCGCACGTGCCGATGAACGCGATCGTCATCGACGGCGCGGTCGCGGTCCTGCCCGCCGACACCACCAACGGCAGCGTCGCGGTACTCCGGCTGACCAGCGTCGTGGTCACGGCGCTCGAGCTGTTCGAGCGGATCTGGCCCGACGCCGTACCGCTGGCCGACAGCGACCTGCCGGACGACACCGACCTGTCGCTGCGAGAGCAGGAGATGCTCCGGCTGCTCGCCCTGGGTGCGACCGACGAGGTGGCCGCCGCCCAACTCGACATCTCGGTCCGGACGGTACGGCGGATGGTCGCGCAGATCATGAGCCGCCTCGGCGCCCGCAGCCGCTTCCAGGCCGGCGTCAAGGCCGCCGATCGCGGCTGGCTCCTGGAGCGCGTGCCCCGCTGACGTCGTACTTCGACCGGATCGCGGACGGACCGACCCTCGACGAACTCCGCTCGCTGCTGGCCGACGACGTCATCGCCGCCGCTGGGTGACGAACGGCGTGCCACAGCGGCCGCCGAGGTTCACGGACGACGGCCACTGGGTATGTGCTGGGATCGGTGACCTGGTCTGGCGGGCCCTGCCACCGGTCGTTGTCAGTTCAGTGTGGTCTTCGGTAGGTCGCGGTCCCGGCCGGATGACCGGTGCTCACGGACCGTGTTGCGCATCGGGTGATCTGGTGTGTGCGGGGCCGGGCAGACGGGGCCGCGACGGATCGGGCCGCCGCCCAGTTTCCGGCTCTTCCACTGCTTCTCGTCGTAATCGTAGTAAGTGTCGACGCCTCCGACTGTCATCTGATCCTCCCTGGAAACCCCCGTCCCCCTGCTGGCTCATCTACAGTCCGTCACGATGGCATCGCAAGCAAGTGATTCCGGAAATCACCACTGATCAACACGCTCGGACGCCCGGTTGTGTTGGTTTGGCCTACAAATGTGCCTGTTGGTAAGTCTCAGACGGACACGATCGCGACGCCGTGACCGGGCAACCACAGTCCGTCGGCAGTCAGCTCGGCCGCACCGAACGACATCACCAGGTACTCCGGGACCTCGTCGACCGGCACCACGGCATCGGCGGCAGCCAGATTCGCCACCACCCGGAGACTACCGCGCGTGACCACCAGCCAGGCCCCGGCCGGATCGAACGCGATCCCGACGGACTCGAGCCGGTCGTCGCGCAGCTCCGGCATCCGGGCCCGGAACGTGAGCAGATGCCGGTACCAGGTCAGCACTTCGTGGTGCGGCGACTCGTCCGGCTCGGACCAGTCGAGCACCGAACTCCGCCAGGTCTGCGGATCCTGCGGGTCCGGGATCTCGTCGGCGTCCCAGCCGAACTCCGCGAACTCCTGCCGCCGCCCGGTCCGGACCGCCTCGGCCAGCGCCGGCTCGCTGAAGTCGGTGAAGAACCGCCACGGCGTCGAGGCGCCCCACTCCTCACCCATGAACAGCATCGGTGTGTACGGCGACGTCAGTACCAGCGCGGCGCCGATGGCGAGCTGCCCCGGCGTCAGCGCCGGACGGTCCCCGAGAGCCCGGTTGCCGATCTGGTCGTGGTTCGACGTGTAGGCAAGGAACTGACCGCCGCGCTGCTTGCGGGGATCGACCGGACGACCCCAGATCTTGCCGCGGAACGTCGAGTACGTCCCGTCGTGCAGGAACACTCGCGTCAGAGTCTTCGCGAACACCGCAGGGTCGCCGAAGTCCACGTAGTACCCGAAGCGCTCGCCGGTCAGCAGGGAGTGCAGTGCGTGGTGGAAGTCGTCGCTCCACTGTGCGGTCATGCCCATGCCGCCGGAGGACACCGGCTCGACGGTGCGCGGATCGTTGAGGTCGGACTCAGCGACCAGGCTCAGTGGGCGTCCGAGCTCCTTCGCGAGGGATGCGGTCTCAGTCGACAGCTGCTGGAGCAGATGCCTCGGGCTGTCGTCGACCAGCGCGTGTACGGCGTCCAGCCGCAAGGCATCCAGGTGGAAGTCGCGGAACCAGCGCAGTGCGTTGTCGCAGATCCACCGCCGTACTTCGGTGCTGCCGGTGTCGTCGAGGTTGACCGCAGGGCCCCATGGGGTGGAGTGGCGGTTGGTGAAGTACGGACCGAAGCTGGCGAGGTAGTTCCCGCTCGGGCCGAGGTGGTTGTAGACAACGTCGAGACAAACGGCCAGTCCGGCCTCATGACACCGGTCGACGAACCGCTGCAGTGCTTCCGGTCCGCCGTACGGCTCATGGACGGCGTACAGGTCGACACCGTCGTACCCCCAGCCTTGTACGCCGGGGAACGCGGCGACCGGCAGCAGCGAGACCACCTCCACGCCCAGCACGGCCAGGTAGTCGAGGTGCTCGGCAGCTGCGTCCAGCGTGCCTCCGGCTGTGAAGGTGCCCAGGTGCAGCTCGTAGAAGACGGAACCGCGCACGTCCCGGCCGGTCCAGCTGTCGTCGCTCCACTCGAACCGATCTGCATCGAAGACCCGGCTGAAGCCGTGCACGCCGTCCGGCTGCCACGGGCTACGCGGATCAGGAATCGGGTCGCTGCCGTCGACAGAGTACGCATAGTCGGTGCCGTGGTGCGCCTCGACGACCTGACGTTCCCACCAGCCGTCCGGGGCGAAGCGCATCGGCAGGACACCGTCGCGCAGTACCACGTCGACGTTGGTTGCCTCAGGCACCCAGACACGGAAGGTATGCATGTCAGCTCCGGACCAGCAGGGCGACCGGCAGATCTGTCAGCAGCTCCTCGATCCGGGCGGCGCCACTACCGACCTCACGGCCGGTCAACACGTTCTTCCACTGGCCGCTCGGCAATACGACCGTGCTCTCGCCCCAGCCACCCAGTCGCTGCAGCGCTGCGGGCAGTCTGGTCGCCACCGTGATCACCGCATCGCCACGGGCGAAGGCGACCGCGTGTCCGTTGGACGTCGGGAGCGGCGTGTAACTGCCGGCAAAGGCGTCCGGGTACTGACGGCGGATGCGCAGCGCTCGTGACGTGATCAGCAGCTTCTCGTCGGACAGGTCCTCCGGCTTGCCGCCCGTGTCCAGCCGATCCAGCCGCTCGATCCTGTGCTCGTAGTCCACAGCCCGCCGGTTGTCCGGGTCGACCAAGGACAAGTCGACCAGCTCGGTGCCCTGATAGACGTCCGGCACGCCGGGCATCGTGAGCTGCACCAGCTTCTGGCCGAGGGTGGCCGCGCGGATGTAGTCCATCTGGTCGTCGGCAAAGCGGCGTACCGAGTCGAGCACGCTGTCGTCGTGCAGTACTGCGGTGACGAAGGTAGCGACCGTTTGCTCGTACTCCTCGTCCGGAGAGGTCCATGAGGTGTTGCGCTTGGCCTCGCGGATCGCCTTGAGCAGATAGGCCTGGAAACGGTCCTCGGCGAGCGGTCCGTCGTCCCAGGTCCCGAAGAGCGTCTGCCAGAAGAGGTACTCCGTACTGCCGTCCAGCAAGGGATTCCGGTGCTCTTCCGACAGGCGCCGCCACTCGCGGACCGCCTCGGACCAGGCCGCTGGCTGCTCGGACAGCACTCCGAGTCGTGCACGGACGTCCTCGGAGCGCTTGGTGTCGTGGGTGGACAGCGTGGTCATCGTCTTCGGCCAGTGCCGGTTCAGCCGGGTCGAGTACGCGTGGAACTCCTCCGGCGTCACACCGAAGTGCTCCGGGTCCCCACCGACCTCGTTCAGCGACGTCAGCCGGAACCACCGGTAGAACGCGGTGTCCTCGACGCCCTTCGCCATCACCGGACCGCACGTCTGCTGGAAGCGCACGATCAGCTCGGCCCGCGCCCGCTCGTCGATCGTGTTGGTCTCTCGACCCAGCAGCAGGTGCAGTACTACGTCCAGCGTGGCCTGCCTGTCCTCGTCAAGGTTCGCGCGTGCTTTCTCGGCCGCCCGCTCCAGCGCAGCCACCGCTGTCGACGACGGCTCCTCCCCTGGCACGACGTACGCGCGGTAGACGTCGAAGTGGACCAGCAACTCCGCGACGACCTCGTGGAACGCCCGCCTGGTGTGGTCACGCAGTCGTACGTCGTCCTGGCAGATGCGGGCCAGCAACTCGACCAGACGATGCACCTCGGCGTACTGCCCGTGCTGGACGATCTCGCGCTTCGCCTCCTCCACGACCGGCCCGAAGTCGGCCGGCGCACCGGTGAGCTCGGAGTGCAGGGCTGCGAGCGGTGCAGCACCGGATGGGTCGACGAACAGGCCGCCGACGCGCAGCAGAGCGTCGTACCCGGTCGTGCCGGCGCAGGGCCAGTCGCGGGGCAGCTCTTCGTCACCCTCGAGGATCTTCTCGACCACGACCCACGCGCCGCCGGTGCGCTCGGCCAGTCGGCGCAGGTAGCCGCGCGGATCGGCCAGACCGTCCGGATGGTCGATGCGGAAGCCGTTCAGCCTGCCTTCGTGCAGCAACTCCAGCAGCAACTGGTGTGTCGCGTCGAAGACCTCCTGTGTTTCCTGGCGGATCGCAGCGAGCGTGTCGACGTCGAAGAAGCGCCGGTAGTTCAGCTCCTCGTCGGCGACCCGCCAGTGCGCGAGGCGATACCACTGCTCGGTGACAAGCGCCGAGATCGGCAGGTCCTCGGTGCCCGGGCGAAGCGGGTACTCGTGCTCGTAGTACCGCAGTACGCCGTTGTCGACGGACAGCTCGCCGTCGGCCAGCACCTTGCCGATCCGCTGCCCCAGGACCGCCATGAGCAGCGGCTGGTTCCCCGAGCCCCAGTCGACGTCGAACCACTCGGCGTACTGCGAACCCGGGCCGAGCCGCAGCACCGACCAGAGCGCCTTGTTCAGGCTGGCCGGTGTCGGCACAGCGACGTGGTTCGGTACGACGTCGGCCACCGCGCCCATGCGGCTCTCGGCCAACCGCTCCGAGAGGCGCTCGAACGCGGGCCGTCCACCCATCGGCTCGGACAGCCGGCTGTGGTCCACCACGTCGTACCCGTGGGTGGAACCAGGCGCGGCCTGGAGGATCGGGGACAGGTACGCGTGGGAGATCCCGAGGCTCTGCAGGTACGGGACTACCGCTGCGGCGGCGTCGAAGCCGAACTCCGCGCGGAGCTGGAACCGGTAGGTGGCCTGCGGGACCCCCGTCATCCGGCCGCCTGCCTCGGGCGGGTCAGGACCAGCGTGCTGCGGGCTTCCAGCTGGATGGTGTTGCCGGCCACGTAGGGTTCGCTGGTCGCACCGCCGGTGGCCTTCGTCGTGTCCACGGCCACTGTCCAGCTCTCGCCGTACTCCTCGGGCGGGAGGAGGAAGTCGACCGGCTCGTAGTTGCTGTTCATCAGGATCAGGAACGAGTCGTCGACCACCGGTTCGCCGCGGGGGTCCGGCTCGGAGATCGCGTCGCCGTTCAGGAAGACGGCGATCGATCGGGCATCGTTCTGCTGCCAGTCGCCGTTCTGCATCTCGGTTCCCTTCGGCGTGAACCAGACCAGGTCACCGAGGCCGTCCACGCCGGTGTCGCCGTGGAAGAACCGGCGCCGGCGCAGTACCGGATGGTTGTTGCGCAGCTTGACCACCGACCGGGTGAACTCCAGCAGGTGCTGCTGTGGCTCGGTCAGATCCCAGTCGACCCAGGCGATCTCGTTGTCCTGGCAGTACACGTTGTTGTTGCCCTGCTGCGTCCGGCCCAGCTCGTCGCCGTGGGCGATCATCGGCACGCCCTGCGAGATCAGCAGCGTGGTGAGGAAGTTGCGCTGCTGGTTGGCCCGCAGCCGCAGTACCTCGGGGTCGTCGGTCGGACCCTCGACCCCGCAGTTCCAGGAGCGGTTGTGGCTCTCGCCGTCCTTGCCGCCCTCGCCGTTCGCGTCGTTGTGCTTGTCGTTGTACGAGACCAGGTCGCGCAGCGTGAACCCGTCGTGGGCGGTGACGAAGTTGATGCTCGCCAGCGGCCGGCGGCTGTCGTCCTGGTACAGGTCCGACGAACCGGTCAGGCGGGAGGCGAACTCGGCCAGCGTGTACTGCTCACCGCGCCAGAAGTCCCGCACGGTGTCGCGGTACTTGCCGTTCCACTCGGTCCACAGCGGCGGGAAGTTGCCCACCTGGTAGCCGCCGTCGCCGACGTCCCACGGCTCGGCAATCAGCTTCACCTGGCTCACCACCGGGTCCTGCTGGACCAGGTCGAAGAACGCCGACAGCCGGTCGACCTCGTGGAACTGCCGGGCCAGTGTGGCCGCCAGGTCGAAGCGGAACCCGTCGACGTGCATCTCGGTGACCCAGTAGCGCAGCGAGTCCATGATCAGCTGCAGCACGTGCGGGTGCCGCATCAGCAGGCTGTTGCCGGTGCCGGTGGTGTCGTAGTAGTGCCGTTTGTCCTCGTCGACCAGCCGGTAGTACGCCGCGTTGTCGATGCCCTTGAACGACAGGGTCGGACCGAACTCGTTCCCCTCGGCGGTGTGGTTGTAGACGACGTCGAGGATGACCTCGATATCCGCCTCGTGCAGCGCCTTCACCATCGCCTTGAACTCGGTCACCTGCTGCCCGCGGGTGCCGGTGGACGAGTACGCGTTGTTCGGCGCGAAGAAGCCGATCGTGTTGTAACCCCAGTAGTTGGACAGGCCCAGCTCCTGCAGGTGGCCGTCCTGGGCGAACTGGTGCACCGGCATCAGCTCGATCGCGGACACCCCGAGCTCCTTGAGATGCTCGATGGTGGCCGGGTGCCCGATCCCGGCGTACGTGCCGCGGATGTCCTCCGGCAGACCGGGGTGCGTCTTGGTGAGGCCCTTGACGTGCGCCTCGTAGATGACGGTCTCGTGGTACGCGTGCCCCGGCGGACGGTCGTTGCTCCAGTCGAAGAACGGGTTGGTGACCACCGAGAGCATGGTGTGCTCGCGGTTGTCCATGGTGTTCAGCTCATCCGGCTTCGCGAACCGGTAGCTGAACAGCGACTCGTCCCCGTCGATCTGTCCGTCGATCGCCTTCGCGTACGGGTCCAGCAGCAGCTTGGACGGGTTGCACCGGTCTCCCTCGGCCGGGTTGTACGGCCCGTGCACACGGAAGCCGTACCGCTGCCCCGGCTGCACTGCCGGCAGGTACGCGTGGTGCACGAAGCCGTCCACCTCGGTCAGCTGCACCAACTGCTCGGTCCCGTCGTCACCGATCAGGGCCAGATCAACTCGTTCGGCAACCTCCGAGAACAGCGCGAAGTTCGTCCCGGCACCGTCGTACGTGGCACCGAGAGGGTAAGGACGACCAGGCCATTTCTGCACCTGACGACAGTAGCCACCTCTGACCTTGGAGACTGCATCGGTGGGAGTTTTGAGCGTGAGTGTTCATTCGCCGCGGGTGATGCCGTCGAGGATGCGGTGGAGGCCCCAGAGGTACTGCTCGGTGGTGACGAAGCGGGCCATGGTGGGGACTGCGGCGGCGGAGCGTGGGAAGACCTCGGCGGGGATCTGCTCGTAGGTGGCGCGGCGGCGGGCGACACGGACAGCTTCGGACGGGAGTGGGCCGGGATCGGTCTCGTCGGAGACCTCGAGGGCGATCGAGCCGAGGACGTAGACGATCAGCAGGTACGTCGACCGCGCGGCCTCGACCGGATCGATGCCGGCGTCGATGAGCAGACCGAGCAGGCGCTCGTTGAGGGCCGTCGTCCGGGGGCCGTCCATCGGGCCGCTCATCAGCAGCGCGCCGGCGCCGGGGTGGGCGACCAGGTTGGCGCGGACGTCGAGGGCGAGAGCCTCGATCCGGTCCCGCCAGGGCAGGGTCTCGTCCGCGAAGCCACCGCTGTCGGCGTCGCCGAGCAGCTTCTCGACCAGCGCCGCAACCACGGCTGATTTGTCAGGGAAGTAGGTGTAGACGGCGTTCGGCGCCACGCCGACCTTCGCCGCGATGCCACGGATCGACGCCTGACCGCCCTCGTCCAGGACCTGGAGCGCGGCGGTCAGGAGCTCGTCCTCGGTCAGGGTTCGTCGCGGCCCGGGCCGCCCTCTGGTAGCCATCTCTGGACAGCGTACAGAATTCCGTCCAGACTAACTCTGTACACCGTACAATTTCTTGGAGGGGATCATGCGCCGTACCACTGGAATCCTGTTCGTCGTCGCCGCGGTGAGCTTCGCTGTTGCCGCATCCGTCCTGTCCGCGACCTTCGACTGGCCGGACATCCTGCGCGAGCCGGCCGACAAGGTGCTCAGGTCGTACGTCGACGGCGGGGCCGCGCTGACCTGGACCTGGTTCGCCACGGCCTGGACCTATGCACTGCTGGCGATCCCGATCCTGATGTTGCCACAGGCAATCAAATGCACGGATTCGACGGTGCTGCGGCTGGCGACCACTCTGGGCGCAGCATCGGTGTTGCTGTCGTTGATCGGCTTCCTGCGTTGGGTTTTCGTCGTACCGTCGCTGGCTCGGGCTTATGTGGACGGGGACGTGTCAGCGGCTGCAGCGTGGACCGCGCAACACCAGTTCGGCGGAGCGCTGCTGGGTGAGCACCTGGGTCAACTGCTCGCGATCGTGTGGAGCGTCCTGGTGAGCATCGTCGTACTGCAGACCCGCGTGCTGCCGCGGTGGATCGGCTGGGCGGGGCTGGCGGCGAGTCTGCTGTACCTGGCCAACCAGGGCGATGTGCTCGCGACCGCAGTGCCCGGGTTCCCGGTGTGGGATGCGGCCGGACTGCTCGGGAGTACGGCGTGGGGGCTGTGGACGATCCTGCTCGGTGTGGGACTTTACTTGCAGCGATCGTTGACTCACGTGGAGTAGTGGATGTTGAAGCGGGCTGTACTTGTCGTCGGAATCCTGCTGGCCGTCACCGCCGGCGCGAGACCGGTGGTCGTCGGTGGGACCTTGGCGAGTGCGACCGAGGCCCCGTGGGCGATCGCACTGAACAACACCCAGTCCGCGGCGTCCAGCGGGCGGTACTGCGGGGCCGTCCTGGTGAAACCGGACAAGATCGTCACGGCCGCGCACTGCATGGACGAGGACATCTCGACGTACTACGCCGTCCAGGGGCGGGCCGATCTCGCGAACGACTCGGTCGGGCGGACGTCGGCGATCAGCAAGGTGTGGATCCACCCCGGGTACAACACGAAGGACAACCGCTACGACTTCGCCGTACTGACGTTGGCGAAACCGTTCACCGGGGTGCCTGTGCTGCCGCTCGAGACGAGGGCGCGGGCGGATCGCAAGGGCGTCGTACCGACGGTCTACGGGTGGGGCGACACGGAAGGGACCGGGCTGGACGACACGCTGCAGAAGGCGGCCGTGCCGGACCTCGGCGACAAGACCTGCCTGGCGGTCAAGAGCTACACCACCAATGGGTACGCCGCCGCGACGAACGTCTGCGCCGGCTACCTCAACGGCGGGATCGACGCCTGCCAAGGCGATTCCGGCGGCCCGCTGGTCCTGAACGGCCGGCTGCTCGGCGTCGTCTCATGGGGCCAGGGCTGTGCCCAGGCCGGCAAGCCAGGCGTGTACGCCGAGACGGCCGGCGCCGCCATGGCGCTGGCGCCCCAGCTGGCTCATTGAACCGAGCTACAGCACCGCGCCTCGTGGCGCGATCTCCAGGCCGGCGACTCCCCGCCCGAACAGCACGAGATGTCGCCCACCGTGTCTGCACCGGAGCGTGCCGGCATCGCTCGCGAGCGCTGCGACAGCACGCTCGACCACGTCGTCGTCGTCCGCCACGCCGGACTCCTCGTAGGTGACATCCAGTTGGTCACCGCTGATGAGCCGAACCCGCAACACAATGCTCGCCATCTTCGCAGCCTACGGCGTGCAGACCGGCCGGCGTTTCTCGCCGGAGCGCCGCAGAGGCAGACTGGCGGTATGGCTGAACCTGTTCGCGTGATCAAGGCCGGCGACCTGGTCGCCGCCGACCCGACGTCCTGGATGCTGCGGATGCGGGCGTTCGAGCTGCCGATCCTGTGGTCCGGTCAGGTGATCACCGAGCCGGGCGCGATCTCCGGCTGGCACCACCACGACAAGAACGAGAGCAGTCTCTACATCGTTCGCGGCGTACTCCGGCTGGAGTTCGAAGGCACCGACGAGTACCTAGACGCGGTGGCCGGCGACTTCGTGCACGTGCCGGCCTTCACCGTGCACCGCGAGAGCAACCCGAGCTCCGACCCGTCGCTGGCGATCATCGCGCGGGCCGGCGGCGGCATCCCCACGGTCAACGTCGACCCGCCGGTCCGCTGACGTGGCGACGCACGAGCAGGTCACGGTCGGCGTCGTCGGCGCCGACCAGATCGTGCACCGGATCATCGATCTGGCCCGCGAGCTCGACAACCCCGCACTGCGGCTGGTGACCGCGGTGTACGCCGACGAACACGACGCCGGTGAACAGGCGGCCAAGATCGCTTCCCGGGTCGACGTCTTCCTGTTCGCGGGCCCATTGCCGTACGACATGGCGGTCGCGGGACAGCTGCCGGTGCCGGCGACGTACGTGCCGAGCGGCGGGCCGGCGCTGTTCTCGACCCTGCTCCGCGGCGTGCTCGAGAAGGTCTTCGACCCGGCCCGGATCAGCGTTGACACCGTGTCGCGGCGCGACCTCACGCACGTGTACGAGGAGATCGGTCTGAGCGCATCCGGCGTACGGCTGAAGGAGTACACCGGACCGGACTCGGCTGCGGAGTTCCTCGACTTCCATCGCACCCTGCACGAACGCGGCCGCACTACCGGGGCGGTGACCACGGTGCCTACGGTCGACGTCGCGCTCCGCAAGGCCGGCGTACCGACGCTGCGGATGACACCGTCATCGATGACGATCCGGCAAGCGCTGACCACGGCGATCCTGATGGGCAGCGGCGCGAAGCTGGAGGAGTCCCGGATCGTCACGATGATCGTCCGGGTGCCCGCCGCGGCGCTGCCGGCGCACGCCAGCCCCAGCGCGTACTGGTACCAGGAGCTCAAGCTGTCGCTGCACCGGGAGCTGCTGCGCGACGCCCGGCCGATGGACGCCGCGGTCGTGCCGCGCGACGAGCACAGCTTCCTCATCGTCACGACGATGGGCTCGTTGCGGCTGGCCACCGACGACCTGTCGATGGCGCCGTTCCTGGACCGGATCTCCGAGGAGCTCGGGATCCGGCTCGAGGTCGGCATCGGGCTCGGTACGTCGACCCGCGAGGCGGAGGTGAACGCCCAGTCCGCTGTGGACAAGGCGACGGGCGGCGCCACCGCGTTCGTGGTCGGACCGCACGGCTTCGTGCTGCAGGTCCCGGGCGAGCGCACCCGCGCGGCCGAGCGCCCGGTGCAGACCGACTCCCGGGCCACCCAGGTGCTCGCGACGTTGGCCTCCCGGCTGGACGCAGCGAACGACACCGAGCGGATCGTGGACGCCGAGAAGGTCGCCGAACTGCTCGGCGTCACCCTGCGCACCGCACGGCGGACGCTGAACACGCTGGTCGACGAGGGCCTGGCCTGGCCGATGCCGCCGCCACGCCGCTCGAGCAAGATCGGCAGGCCCCCTCGTCCGTACCAACTTCTGGTCGAGAAGATCCCGCGATAGTTATTACGGGCGTCCATAACTGATATTCAGGTCTTGCCGAAGGTGTTGGGGTGCGGCAGGGTTGGGCGCGTGCCAGAACGTCATGCGGTCGCGGTGGTGGACAACCAGGTGGCGACGGAGCAGGCCCACCGGGCGGGTCAAGACGCCTGGTGGGTCTATCTGGACGAGGTGCTCGGGCATCTTCGTCTGCCGTACCGGTCGCTCTCGCTGGGCGACGCGGTGGACGACGTCGCCGTGCTGGTCTTCGCGACAACCCCTGATGCCGACCCTGGTCTCGAGCAGTGGGTGCGCGGCGGCGGCGTACTGATCCTGGTAGGCGACCCCGGTCCACTGTCCGCACTCGCAGGCGTCTCGGCGGACGGCTCTGTTGTGGAGGACCACGTCGCGCTGGCGGACAGCCCGGTCTGGACGTCGCGGCCGCCGACCGCACTGCACGCCGTCGGCGGGACCCGGCTCACCGGCCCGGACGTCGAGGTGCTCGCCCGCTGGCAGGACTCCGACACGGCCGCCATCACGCTCCGCCGACTCGATGCAGGCGTCGTCCTCACGTACGGCGTCGACCTGTGGCAGAGCATCGTCCGCATCCAGCAGGGGTACGCCGTCACCGCCGACGGTGAGCCGGCCGCCGACGGTACCGCGCCGATCGACGACGGCATCCTGAAGTGCGAGGACGGGATGACGCTCAGCTTCGACCGGGACCGGGCGATGCCGCCGGGCGAGCCGGAGCTGGTCGAGCCGTTCGAGCACACGTATCCGCCGCCGAGCGCCGTACCGATGTTCGACCAGCCGCAGGCCGACTGGTGGTGCTCGCTGTTCGCGCAGAGCCTGTGGTGGGGCGCCGAACACGCCGGTACCGTGGTGCCCTGGCTCGGGTACTGGCCGGCCGGCGTCGACGCCGTCGCCCACATGTCGCACGACTCGGACCAGAATGTCGAGGAGCACGGTCAGGCGGCACTCGACGCGTTCGCCGAGGCCGGCGTCGAGGTCACCTGGTGCCACGTGTTCCCCGGCGGGTACTCCGCCGAACTGTACGAGGCGATCACCGCGGCCGGACACGAGAACGCTCTGCATTACAACGCGATGGGCGACGCGGACCTTGCAGTGTGGGGCTGGCCGCAGATGCGCGCGCAGTACGCCTGGGCGCAGGCCGTCACCGGCAACGACCAGATCATCTCGAACAAGAACCACTACACCCGCTGGGAAGGCTGGACCGAGTTCTACAATTGGTGCGAGCAGCTCGGCATCCAGATCGACGAATCGCGTGGGCCGAGCAAACAAGGCGATATCGGCTTTCTGTTCGGCGCCGCACATGTTTCGTACCCGATGGGGCCAGTTGCTGAGGGCAACCGATTCTTCGACGTACTCAATCTGCCACTGCACACGCAGGATCTCGCCTGGGCCGGGCACGCCGCCGTACGGGATGCCATTCTGGACGGCGCCCAGGCGGTGCACGGCGTCGCGCATTTCTTGTTCCACGGACCGCACCTGCACCATCGTCCGCTGACCCGGGCCGCATGCATCGAGCTCGCCGCGGAGGCCCGGCGGCGAGGGATGCCGTGGTGGACGGCCGCCCGGATCAACGCGTGGGAACGGAGCCGGCGCGGAGTCACGCTGTCGGTCTCGCCGGTCGCGGACGGCGTTGCGGTGGTTGCTGCGGCGACTGAGCCCATGCCGGGCGCCGCGGTGCTGCTCGCCGTACCGGATCTCGGTTCGGACCCGATCGTCAAGGAGGGCGAGGGATCGGCCCGGACGGTGGTCCGGCACGGCCGGTCCTTCGTCGAACTGACCGCAGACATCGTTGCCGGAGACAACAGATGGGTGATCACACCATGATGCCGGAATGGCCGGAGTACGGCGATGACGAGGCGAAGGCGCTGCTCGAGGTCCTGAACTCGGGGCACTGGGGCAGCACCAGCGGAGATGTCGTCGCGACCTTCGAACGCGAGTTCGCGTCGTACCAGCAGGCCGCCTTCGGGATCTGCCTGAGCAACGGGACGCTGGCCATCGCGGCGGCTTTGCGGGCCGCAGGCGTCGGTATCGGCGACGAGGTGATCGTGCCGCCGTACACGTTCATCGCGACCGCTTCGGCGGCGCTGTTCGTGGGAGCGGTGCCGGTGTTCGCCGACGTGGATCCGGACACCCACCTGCTCGATCCGGTCGCCGCGGAGGCTGCCGTCACCGAGCGGACGAAGGCGGTCGTCGTCGTTCACCTGGCTGGGCGACCGGCGGACCTGGACGCGTTCACCGCGCTCGGCGCCCGGCACGGCCTGACCATCATCGAGGACGCGGCCCAGGCGCACGGCGCGGCGTACAAGGGCCGGCCGGTCGGCGCGATCGGCGACCTCGGCACGTTCAGCTTCCAGAGCAGCAAGAACATCACGGCCGGCGAGGGCGGCGCCGTACTCACCGACAACGAGAAGCTGGCCGGCGCGATGTACTCGCTGGTCAACGTCGGCCGGGTGCCGGGAGGCGGCTGGTACCAGCACGAGGCGGTCGGGTACAACCTGCGGCTGACCGAGTTCCAGGCGGCGATCCTGCGCGTCCAACTCCGCCGGCATCCCGCGTTGCAGGAGATCCGCGAACGGAACGCCCGGCTGCTCGCCGACCTGCTGAAACCCGTCGAGGGCATCCAGTTGGCGCCGGAGGACCCGGCGATCACCGCACACGGCCGGCACCTGTTCATGATGCGAATCCCTGGACAGCGCGAGGCCGTCCTGCAATCCCTCGCCGCAGCCGGCCTGACCAGAGCGTCTTCCGGCTACGTCCCGCTGCACCGCAACGCCGCCGTACTGCGGGAGTCGAAGGCGATCACCGACAAGCTCGGCCAACCGTATCCGGATGCACACTGCCCGAACGCCGACGCGGTCTCGGCCGACACGATCTGGCTCCCCCAGACCTACCTACTCGGCACGGAAGACCAAACTCACTCCATCGCAACCGCCATCACCAAGGCAGTGTGAAATAGCTCAGCTGGTCGACCTTGCCGGGAAGGTCTCGGAGCAGTTCGGCGATCGCGTCCTCGATCGTCGCGGGCGCACCCATCCATCGGGCCGCGGTCGCCTCGCCGAGTGAGACGCGGATCTGCTCGGGGTCGCCGTCTCCGAGGATGTACGCAACTCGTGCCGCCTCGAGGGCTGCGGTGTCGGTCCGGACACTGTCCCAGTCCACGAGGACCGGGCCGGACGCAGACAGGACGAGGTTGTGGGTCTTGAAGTCGCCGTGCGTCGTGACGATGTCCGGGGCTGTGTCGCAGATCTCGGCCATGCGTTCGGTGGCCGCGAGAATATGCGGAAGGCAGCCCGGACCCCACGACCTTCCTTGGTCCCGCGCCTTGGCGAACCAGCCCTCCCAGGTCGCAGGCGCTTGGATCGCCGGCCGCCACCAGTCCGGCAAGCCGATGGCTCCCAGCGGTTGTAGCTGATGAACCCGAGCCATCGTCCGCCCAAGCCAGGCCGACACGTCCTGACCGCCCGGATCCGCCTCGTGCTCGATCCACCGGTAGACCCGGAACAACCGATCCTCGATGTTGGTCACCCACCCCACGAGCGGATCAGTCGGCGGGACCGGCTCCGGCATGACGACGCCGGCCTCGCACGCCCGCCGCTCGAACGCCATCGCCACGGCCAGCTGACCAATCAGCCCGCGGCCAAGTCCCCTCCACCTCCGCTGAGCACTTCAGGGGTTATCCACTCGAGTTGTGCCTTCTCCAGTCGTACACGAGCAGAGAACCACCCACTCCATGGGATAACCCCTGAAGCGCACGCCGGACGTGCGGCGGCCGGGGGACGGAGTGCACGCGGGGATTACTGCTGGCGGACGGGGAGTACGGCGGAGAGGAGTTGGTGGGTGTAGTTGTCTTGGGGCGCGCGGAAGAGGGCCTCGGTGGGGCTTTCCTCGACTACTTGGCCTCTGTTCATCACGGCGACCCGGTCGGCCAGGCGTTCGACGACTGCGAGGTTGTGGGAGATGAACAGCATCGACAGGCCGAGCCGGTCGCGCAGGTCGGTGAAGAGTTCGAGGATCTGCGCCTGGATGGATACGTCCAGCGATGACGTCGGTTCGTCGCAGACCAGGAGGTCCGGTTCGAGCGCCAGTGCCCGGGCGATCGCGATCCGCTGCTGTTGGCCGCCGGAGAACTGCCGTGGATACAGCTCCGCATTCCGCGTGCTGATGCCAACCAGATCAAGCAGTTCGAGACCGCGAGTACGGCGCGATTCCTTGTCGCCGCGCTCGTGCAGACGAAGCGGCTCCATCACGTTGCCGATCGCGCTGAAGTGCGGAAGCAACGAACCATAAGGGTTCTGGAAGACCATCTGCATCCGTGGCCGCAGCACCCGCAATTCGCGGGCCGGCAGCGTGGCGAGGTCCTTCCCGTCGAACTCGACCCGTCCCGATGTACACGCCTGCAACCCCATCATCAGCCGCGCCACCGTCGACTTCCCGCTACCGCTCTCGCCGACGAGGCCGAGCGTCTCGCCACGGTGCACAGTCAGCGAAACGTCGTCGACGGCGCGGACCTCGCCGGCGCGGGTGCGGAAGACTTTGGTGACCGATTCGGCGCGGACCAGTGGTTGTTGTCCTCGATCGCCTTCACCAGCAGGTCGTTCGTCAGGCATCGACGGCCACCTTCCAGCATGCGGCGTCCCGGCCGGGGCCGATGGTCAGGATCTCTTGTTCGGTCTGGCACCGAGGCAGTTCGGCGCGCGGGCAGCGCGGGTGGAATGCGCAACCTGATGGGCGACGTGACAGGTCGGGCGGGCTGCCGGGGATCGGGTGCAGCGCGAGTTCCCGGCCGCCGACCTCGACACTCGATTCGAGCAGGCCGACGGTGTACGGATGGCGCGGGTCGTCGAGCAACGACGCCATCGGCGCCCGCTCGACCACGCGGCCGGCGTACATCACGACCGCGTCGTCGCAGAAATAGCGGGCGACGCCGAGGTCGTGGGTGATCATGATGACGCCCGTACCGCGGTCCTTCAGCGCCTTCAGCAGGTCGAGGATCTGCCGCTGCACGGTGACGTCGACGGCGGTGGTCGGCTCGTCGGCGATCAGCAGGTCGGGCTCGGTCACCATCGCCATCGCGATCATCGCCCGCTGCCGCATCCCGCCGGACAGCTGGAACGGGTACGTGCGGATCCGCTTCTCCGGGTCCGGGATCCCGACGTCGCCGAGCGCCCGTACTGCGCGTTTCCGCGCCTCCGCCTTGTTGCACAGACCGTGCCAGAGCAGGTGTTCGGTGAGCTGGCGCTCCAGCGTCAGCGTCGGGTTCATCGCCTCCATCGCGCTCTGGAACACCATCGCGATCTCACGGCCGCGGACCTTGCGCAGCTCCTTGTCGCCGATCGCGAGCAGATCCCGGCCACCGAAGTACGCCTGTCCGCTGGTGATCCGGGCAGTCCGCGGCAGGATACCCATCACGCTGCGCATGGTGACGCTCTTGCCGCTGCCGCTCTCTCCGACGATCGCGAGCGCCTGCCCACGTCGTACGTCGAACGACACGCCATCGACCGCGGTCAACGAACCGCCATCGCGCCGGAAGGTCGTCCGCAGGTCACGCACCGACAGCAAAGCCTCGTCGCTCATCGCTGCTCCCCACTCGGGTCGAAGGCATCCCGTACGCCGTCACCGATCCAGGTGAATGCCAGCAGGGTCAGGGCGAACAGCACCGCCGGCGCGACCAGCATGTGCGGCGCGGCGAGCAGGTACCGACTGCCCTCGCTGATCATTGCGCCCCAGGACGGTGTCGGCGGCTGGACGCCCAGCCCGAGCAGCGCGAGACCGGCCTCCGCGGCGATCGCGGCCGGGATCGCGAAGCTGGTGGTGACCAGGATCGGGCCGATGGCGTTCGGCAGGATGTACCGGATCGCGATCGTGCTGCCCTTGGCGCCCATCGATCGGGCCGCCTCGACGTACTCGCGTTCCTTCAGCGTCATCACCTGAGCCCGAACCAACCGGGCCTGGGTGACCCACGACGCGATCCCGATCGCGACCACCAGCGCGAAGATGCTGCGGCCGAGCACCGTGACCATCACCACCGCGAACAGGTACGTCGGGAACGCGTACATCACGTCGGTGAATGCCATCAGCAACGATTCGACCCGGCCGCCGAGATACCCCGCGAGCAACCCGATCGCCAGCGCCAACACCAATGCGGTCAGCTCCGCGCCGAACGCCACCGTCAACGCCGTCTGCAGGCCGTAGATCAGCCGGCTGAGGATGTCCCGGCCGAGCAGATCCGTACCGAGCAGGTGCCCCTCGGAGCCCGGCCCGGCCAGCTTGTGCTGAATGTCGGTCTCTTCATAGCCGTACGGCGCGATCAGCGGCGCCGCGATCGCGGTGATGATCAGCAACGTGCAGAAGATCAGACTGCCGAAAGCCAACCGGTGCTGGCGAAACCGGGCCCATGCCCGCGCCCACGGCCCGCGCGCAACGGTCTCCCGCTCCAGAGGTCCCGGTTCGCCTTCAGCACCGGCCACAGCCGCCCCAGCAGCCTCGATGCCTTCAGTTGCCGTCATGGGATCCACCTCCCACGGTGCGGATTCGAGGGTCGAGGAGGCCGTAGATCAGGTCCACGACCAGGTTGGTCACCATCAGGATCAGTGCGAAGAACAGCGCCGTACCCATCAGCAGCGGCATGTCCCTGCTGGCTGCTGCGTTTGCGAAGTACAGACCGAGGCCGGGGATCCGCAGCAGTGCCTCGACGAACACCGTGCCGGTCATCAGCGCGGCGAGCAGTGGACCGGCGACGGTGACGAGCGGGATCAGCGAGTTGCGCAGCGCGTGCCGGACGATGACCGTACGACGAGGGCCGCCCTTGGCGATCGCGGCGGTGACGTACTCCTCGCGGAGGGTCTCCAGCATGCTC
The DNA here is from genome assembly GCF_036226565.1 of Kribbella sp. NBC_00709. Taxonomy (GTDB): domain Bacteria; phylum Actinomycetota; class Actinomycetes; order Propionibacteriales; family Kribbellaceae; genus Kribbella. The sequence goes on along the minus strand of NZ_CP108996.1, from coordinate 3,706,573 downwards.
GACCGCACGTACCGCGCCAGCACCGCGGCCGGTCCGAGGCTGAGCGCCAGCACCGGCAGGATCAGGTCCTTCGGGCCGTTCCACCCGCCGGAAGGCAACAGCTTCAACGTGGCGGAGAACAACAGGATCATGAACGCCGCGCTCAGATAGCTGGGCAACGCGTGCCCGAGCGTGACCACGAACATCGTCCCGTGATCGGACTTGGAGTTCTGCCGGAGCGCCGCGAACACCCCGACCGGTACGGCGATCAGCAGCGCCAGCAGGACCGCGAGCAACGCCAGCGTGGCCGAGATCGGGAACGCCTCCGCGATGATGTCCTGCACGTTGCGGCTGGCGTACTTGTACGACGGCCCGAAGTCCCAGTGCGCCGCGCCCTTCATGAAGATCAGGTACTGCTTCCAGACCGGTACGTCGGCGCCGTACCGGGTCTCGAGCTCGCCGACCATCGACTCGGTGCCGACGCCGCCGAAGTTCGTCGCGCCGCTGTTCACGCGCTGCAGGTCGGCGAAGTTGCCCGGCGCGAGCTGCAGCAGGGTGAAGGTCAGGATCGACACCGCGATCAAGGACAGGGCCAGCCGCACGATCCGCTTGCCGATGTACCCGGCGAGCCCCACGTCAGCTCCCTACGCTCAGCGGCTTGAGGTAGAAGTAGTCCGGATACGCCCGCAGCTGCAGGCCGTGCACCTTCGGCTTGACCGCGTGGAAGAGGCTCAGCCACAGCACCGGCAGATAGAGGTACTGCTCCTCCCGCTGCTTCGCGGCCTGCTTGTACAACCCCATCCGCTTCGCGTCGTCCGGCTCGGCAGCGGCCTGGTCGACCAGTGCACCGATCTCCAGCGCGGGCTTCGAGGCGTGCGCCGTGAGAATCGCCTTGAGCTGTGCGGTCTTGGCGGCCGGCTTCAGGTTCTTGTCCTGCTGCACACCCTGGTACGCCTGCCACTGGTCGCTCGGCAGGCTGATCTCCTGCACGTTCTGCGGCGACCAGAGCGAGCCGACCATCGTCGGCCACGTCGGCAGCCCGGCGAACGTGCCGTAGTAGAAGCCGATGTAGTTGCCCTTCTGGACCTCCCAGCGCCGCTCGGTGTAGACGCCGGCCTCGACATGGTCGACGCTCGCCTTGATACCGAGCTGCTTGGTCCAGCTGTCCACGATCGCGTCGGCGAGGGTCGTGTCCGGCACACCGACCAGGATCCGGATCGGCGGCAGGCCCTGGCCGTTCGGGTAGCCGGCCTCGGCGAGCAGCTTCTTCGCCTCGGCGACGTCCTCCTTGATCCCGATACTCGCGTCCCAGCCTCCGGTCCGGCTGGTCACCAGCGAGACCCCCGGCTCCTGGCCGGGCTGCACGCCGGCCAGCGTCTTCCGGTCGAGCGCCAGCGACAGCGCCTTGCGGACCCGCACGTCCTCCATCGCCTTGTGCTGGCTGCGCAGTTTCGCGAGGTACAGGATGCTGTAGTTCTCGGTCTGCTGGAGCTGCTTCGACAGGTTCGCGTCCTTCTGGAACCGCAGTACGTCGGGTCCGGCGAGCTGGGTCAGGTCGGTCTCACCGTTCTCGTACGGCACGGTCGCGGTCGCCGCCGCACTCGGCTCGACCAGGTTGACCTGGATCCGGCCGAGCTTGACGTTGTCGCGGTCCCAGTACTTCTCGTTGGGCGTCAGGATCAGCCGCGAGTTCTGCACCCACTCGGTCACCGTGTAGGGCCCGTTGGACACGTAGTTCGGCGGGTTCTGCCAGTCCTTCGGCTTGCTCTCGACCAGATCCATCGGCAGCGGGAGCAGCGCCGGGTGGGTGAGCGCCAGCAGGAAGTCCGGGTTCGGGTTGGCCAGCGTGAGAACGAGCTCGTGGTCGCCGTTCGCCTTGACACCGACCTTCGTCCAGTCGGTCAGTACGCCGGCCAGGAAGTCCTGGGCGCCCTTGATCCCGGTCGCGGTCTGGTAGCTGTTCGCGCCGAGCGTCGTACCGCCGGCCGAGGCCGCGGCCGGCGTGAACAGCCGCTTGTAGGTGCGCTCGAAGTCCTGGGCGACGACCGGCTTGCCGTCGGACCACTGGGCGTTGTCCCGCAGCGTGAAGGTGTAGGTCAGGTGGTCGTCGGAGACCTTCCACTCGCTCGCGACGGCCGGCTGCACGCCGTCGCCCTTCTCGTTCTGGGTGACCAGGCCTTCGGAGATCCCGCGGCTGAGGATCCACATCCCGTTGGTGATCACCTGCGGATCCAGCACCTCGACCGGAACGTAATCGATCTTCAGCGTCGACTGGCCGCCCGACGCCTTCTCGTTGTCGCCGAACAGTCCGCAGCCGGTCAGCGACCAGCTGCCGCCGAGAGCGGCGAGGGTCAGACCCGACAGTCGCAGGAAGTCGCGCCGGGTCTGACCGACCGGCGGCACCGAGCTGGTCCACACACGCTTGGGCAAAGGAGTGCCGCCTTTCTGGCGTCCGGAACTCGACTTATGGTCGCGACCGTAGGGCCGTCAGAGCGTCGATGTCAACGCTTTACGGCCATTACCGAAATTGATCGTGACCTGCGAGCCCGGCAGGCGGCAGACTCCTTGTCAGCTGAAGCGTTCGTACGCCGGTAGCGTCAGGAAGTCGATGTACTCGTCGGCGAGCGCCACGTCCAGGAACAGCGACCGGGCCGCGTCGTACCGCTCAGGCGAGCCCAGCTTGGCGATCTCCTCGTCGGCGATGCGTTCGACCAGCTCGGTGGTGATGGTGTCGCCGGTGTCCAGAACGACGTGGTTCTGACGCCACTGCCAGATCTGGGACCGGGAGATTTCGGCGGTGGCCGCATCCTCCATCAGGTTGAAGATGCCGACGGCACCGGTGCCCTCGAGCCAGGCCGCCAGGTACTGGATCGCGACGCTCACGTTGTTGCGCAGACCGGCCTCGGTCACCTCCCCCGGCGTCGCTGCGACGTCGAGCAGGTCCGCGGCGGTGACGGCGACGTCCTCGCGCAGCTTGTCGACCTGGTTGGGACGGTCGCCGAGCACGGAGTCGAAGACGGTCCGGCAGGTCTCGACCATGCCGGGGTGCGCGACCCACGAACCGTCGAAGCCGTCGCCGGCCTCACGGGTCTTGTCGGCCTCGACCTTCGCGAACGCCTGCTCGTTGACCGCCGGGTCCTTGCTCGGGATGAACGCCGCCATCCCGCCGATCGCGTGCGCGCCGCGCTTGTGGCAGGTCCGCACCAGCAGCTCGGTGTACGCGCGCATGAACGGCACTGTCATCGTCACGCTGTTCCGGTCCGGCAGCTGGAAGTCCGTGCCGCGGGTCCGGTGCGTCTTGATCACGCTGAACATGTAGTCCCAGCGCCCCGCGTTCAACCCGGCGGAGTGGTCCCGCAGCTCGTACAGGATCTCTTCCATCTCGAACGCGGCCGGGTACGTCTCGATCAGCACGGTCGCCCGGATCGTCCCGCGCGGGATCCCGAGCTGGTCCTGCGCGGTCACGAACACGTCGTTCCAGAGCCGCGCTTCGAGGTGCGACTCCATCTTCGGCAGGTAGAAGTACGGTCCCTGGCCGCGAACGAGCTGCAGCTGCGCACAGGCCGCGAAGTACAGCGCGAAGTCGACCAGCGAACCGCTCACCGGCTCCCCGTCGACCTGGAGGTGCTTCTCCGGCAGGTGCCAGCCGCGCGGCCGGACGACGATGGTGGCGAGCTCCTCGTCCGGCTTCAGCGCGTAGCTCTTGGCGTCGGTGCTGAAGTCGATCTTGCGGGTGATCGCGTCGAGCAGGTTGAGCTGGCCGCCGACCACGTTCTCCCAGGTCGGCGTGTTCGCATCCTCCTGGTCGGCCAGCCACACCTTCGCACCCGAGTTCAGCGCGTTGATGGTCATCTTCCGGTCGGTCGGGCCGGTGATCTCCACCCGCCGGTCGATCAGACCCGGAGCGGCGGGCGCGACCCGCCACTCCGGGTCGTCCCGGACGTCCTTCGTCTCCGGCAGGAACCCCAGCGACGCCCCGGCCGCGATCTCCGCGACCCGCTGCTCGCGGCGCTCCAGCAGCTCTTTCCGCCGCCCGTCGTACGCACGGTGCAACGTCTCGATGAGTCCGAGCGCACGCTCGGTGAGAATCTCGTCGTACCGCTCGTTCATCGGGCCGGTGACGTCGATGGACACTGGGAGCTCCTTAGCTGAGTACTACGACTTCGTGATCGGTGATCCGGTCTACCCCGACCGTAATCCAGCCGTCCTGCTCCTTCACAGCTACCTCATCACCCGAGACGAGAAGCCGTGCCCGTTGACCGCTCACCCTGAGCGACACCGTGAACGGACCGGCGGGTGTGAACTCCTCGAGGCGGCCGCGCCAGGCTCCGCCCTGGTCGAGGTTCACCAGATGCAGGATGTGCCGGTCGCCCTGCCGGTAGAGCTGACAGTCCAGTACGCCGGCGCCCTCGACGCGCACCGGGATGCCGTCGTGACGGACCAGGTTCGCGAGCACCTTGCCGTGATCCGGGTGGTGGTGCTTCGCGTACTGGCGATCGAGATCCGCCGCGAGGTACGCCGTACGCTCGCCGAGGACCAACGCCGGGATGTCGCTGCGCGGCTCCTCCATCCACGACTTCTCCGGCGGATAGATCGGGAACGGCGGGATCCAGGTCAGCGCCGCTTTGCCTCCTTCCACGACCTCCAGCTGTCCACCGAACGGCAGCACATCGGTGTCGCCGTCGAAAACCGACCGGTCCTCGATCCGCAGGTAGCTGTGGCTGTCGTACTTCTCCCAGTCGGTGACCGTGCCGTCGCCGAGCCGCTTACCCGCGTGCCGGACCCCGAGCAGGTCGCCCAGCGTCCAGTCGTCCCGGCGATCGCCCCACTCGTCGTAGAGCCCCGATTCCCCAGTGACGACAAGACGGCCGCTGTAGGCCTGCAGCTGGGCGATCTGCTCGTCGGTCAGCACCCCGACGTTGGGCACGACAATCACCTGGAAACGCTCATCTACTTCGGTCGTGGGCAAGTACGGGATCCGCGCCCTCACCAGCGCATCCACCCACCCGCGGTACGGCAACTGGCTGACCGTCTCCGCCTCGTCCTTGCCGTGGAAGTCCACGCTGCGCTGACTCCAGAGCAGTCCGACTGTGGCCACCGGTTCACGGTCGACGAGGTACTCCTCGTTGGCCTCGTGCCATTCGAACAGCGGCTGCGCGGTCGCGTACTGCCGCCGATCGTCGTGCACCGATCCGATGTGGTGCCACCACGGCTGGATCCCGCCGGCCCAGCCTTCGATCGCCCACATCCGCGCCTCCGGCTCGGGTTTGCTCCCGAGCCGGAACGTCGGTACACCGGCGTCGTACATCGCCGTACTCTCCGGGATCAGCGTGTCCCAGCCGAGCAGCCCGTGCAGGCGCTTGCCGGAGTCCGCGTTCGCCTGGAACCCAGCCTCCTCGTGCCGCCACTGCGAGTCCAGCATGAAGATCGACGCCCGCTTGCAGATCTCGACGTCGTCGCGCAGCCTCTTGCTCTGCGCAACGACCTCGCCCCCGTTCATCCCGATCCACAAGCAGCCCGGACCGCCCGCGCGCCGTGTCACCTCGTTGTTCAGGTCCCACACCGCAAGCCGCTGGTCGTAGCTCCACCGGATCCACTGCCGGTACGCCGGATCCGACCAGTCGGGCTTCGCCGGGAGATCCTGGCCGAAGCTGGCCCGGCAGTTCGGGCAGTAGCAGATCGAATCCCGTCCGAGCCCCGACCAGCTGTTGTCGGTCAGCCCGTCCGGCTCAGTGCGCTCGATGATCTCCTCGAGGATGCCGGTCAGGAACTCCTTGTAGTACGGGCCGGTCACGCAGGCGACGTACAGCTTCCCAGCCCGATAAGGGTTGCCGTCGGCATCGATCGCGAACCAGTCCGGATGCGCGTCGTACAACGGCTGGTGCGCCCGGTTCGAGTCCATCCGCGCCAGCACGGTGAGGCCGTCCTCTTTGGCGAGTGCGGCGATCTCGCCGTACAGATCGCGATCACCGAGGAACTCGGCCCGGTGCTGCAGCTCGAACTTGCTCGGGTAGTACGCGACGATCCCGCCGGCGTTGACGATCACCCCTTGGACCTTGGTACGACGCCAGTGCTCCCGCCACCAGTCGGCGTCGTACCGCGCCGGATCCTTCTCGGTGAGGTTGGTCTGCGCCCACCTCAGGGTTCTTTGATACCAAGGTTTCACTTCAGGCTCCGCACCGCGTCGCCCGCACCGGAGACGTTCTCCAGCAGCATCTCGGAGTACTTGCGGCTGAGTACGACGCCTTCTGCGCCGCCTTCGAACGCGGCCAGGGTCGCGTCCCGGACAGACTCCCTGGTGCAGGCGGTCAGTTCACCTTCGTTGTCGTCCCAGTTGATCTTGGTACCGACGTCCCGCGGTTTCTCCAGTCCGCGCTGCTTCGCGACACCGACCGGGATGTCGATGTCGATGCCCGGGTAGATCGCGCTCTGCCCGCCGACACCGGCGACGGCCCGCTCGGTCTCCCGCCGTACGTAGTCCGCGCTGAAGCCCGTCTGCGGCAGCTTCTCGTACGAACCCTCGTCGAGCTGCAGCAGCTTCATCATCAGCGGGTACACGTCCTCGGGCTCCGCGTCGGCGAACAGCGCGCCGCAGATGCTCTTCACCCAGGTGAAGAACCGCGGACCGGCACAGTTGTTGTAGATGACGACCTTGATGAAGTCGGAGAACTTCGCCATCTCCGTGTAGTCCTGGTCCGCCCGGTAGAACGGGCTGAACGAGATGTTGTGGTACACATGCCAGCCCACCTGCACCTCGGGCGAGATCGCCTTTGCGACCCCGTAGATGTCGCGGTACAGCTGCCGCTGACTCTCGGTCCACAACGTCTGCCAGGCCAGTACTTCGGGGAAGTTGAGCAGGATCCGCCAGAACGCCACGAACGCGCCGTCCACCGGACGCTCACCCGCGCCGACCCGCTGGTTCCACTCCACCAGCTCGCGGTAGCCACGCATCGCGCGGTCGACGTCGATGCCCCGCTCGCGGGCGAACTGCCGGCAGTGCGAGCAGAAACAGCCGACCTCGGACACGTCGACCGTGCCCTGCATCAGCATGTTCAGCGGACCGGGCCGCTCCGAGCACCAGGCCAGTCCGTCGAGCTCGTAGCTCTGCAGGTAGTCCTCGACGAACCCGAGATGCCAGTTGCGGTAGTCCGGGTTGTTGAAGCACGGGCGGCGACCAGGGCGACCCCAGGCATCCACTTCCAGCACCTTGGCGAAGTTCGGGTACGTGCGCAGCTGGCGCGCGCCTCCGCTTTCCTCCATCCACGCGAACGACTTCATTCCGCGTTCGCGAGCCTTCGGGATCACCTCGCCGAGCAGGTCGAGCTCCGGGTGCTCCGGTGCGCGGCCGACGTCGCCGAGGACGGTGTTTCCGTAGTACTGCGAGTGCGGCGTCGCGTAGTTCCCGCCGACCCAGCCGAGGTCGTACTCCTGGACGCCGTGGTCCGGGATCGGATGGCCGGGGATCTGCCGGCCGCCGGTTCCCCGGGTCCAGGTCGGCGTGGCCAGGAACAACGCGTTCACCGCGCCGCGCTCGGCCAGGATGTCGAGTGTCCGGTCGACGCCTTCGTCGACGAACGAGATGGCTCCGATCTGCATGGCAACGACCCGATCGGGCACGATGCTCACCCCTTCATTCCTGTCATCGTGATGCCTTGGATGAAATAGCGCTGAGCGAAAAGGAAGACGGCGATGACCGGTACGACGGAGATCGTCGCGCCTGCCATCAGCAGACTGATCTTGGTGAAGTACTCGCCCTGGAACTGGGCGAGCGCCACCGGCAACGTCTGCAGGTTCTCGGACGTGATGTAGATCAAGGGACCGAACAGGTCGTTCCACGATTCGAGGAACGTGAAGACCCCGATCGCGGCGAGCGCCGGTTTGGTCTGCGGCAGCATGATCCGCCAGTAGATGCCGAACGTGGACGCCCCGTCGATCTTGCCGGCGTCCTCGAGTTCGTTCGGAATGGTCAGGAACGACTGCCGCATGAGGAAGGTCGCGAACACCGGTGTGAGCACCTTCGGCACCCACAGCGGGTACTGCGTGTCCACCCAGCCGATGTGCTGGAAGACGATGTACTGCGGGATCAGGTACGCGATGCCGGGGATGATCGACGTGGCGAGCAGCACCATGAACGCGATGTCCCGGCCGGCGAACCGCAAGCGCGCGAACGCGTAGCCGGCCATCGACGCGACGATCAGAATGCCGATCACGTTCAACCCGGCGAGTTTCACGCTGTTCCACAGGAACACTGGGATCAGGTCGAACACCTCGCCGTAGTTGCTCCACTGCGTGTCCGTGGGCAGGAATTTCGGCGGCGAACTGAGCACCTTCGCCTCGGGCCGCAGAGATGCGCTGATCATCCAGACCAGTGGCGCCAGGAACGCCACTGCGAACAACGACATCACGACGTACTGGGACGACTTTCCGACGATTCTCATGAATAGAACACCCACCTCTTCTGCAGCTTCCACTGCAGGAAGGTGACGGCCGCGATCACCACGAACAGGATCCATGCCATCGCCGAGGCGTAGCCGACCTTCCCGTAGCTGAACGCGTTCTGATAGATGTTGTAGATGTAGACGCTGGTGGCGTGGCCGGGCCCGCCCTTGGTCATCACGTAGATCAGGCCGAACACCTGGAACGACGAGATGAACTGCGTGATCAGCAGGAACAGGAAGTGCGGCGTCAGCAGCGGCAACGTGATGAACCGCAGCCGCTGCCAGGCCCCGGCGCCGTCGATCTTCGCCGACTCGAAGAACTCGTTCGGCAGGCCCTGCAGGCCGGCGAGCAGAATGATCATCGGGTACCCGATGCCCTGCCAGACGCTGACCATGATCACAGCCGGCATCGCCCAGCTCGAGCTCGACAGCCATTGCGGGCCGCTGATCCCGAGCTGGCTGAGCAGGCCGTTGATCACACCGTTGTCCGGCTGGAAGAACCAGAACCAGACGAACCCGATCGCTACCACGTTCGTCACGTACGGCGCGAAGTACGCCGTCCGGAAGAACGCGACGCCCTTGATCGGCCGGGCGCACAGCAACGCCAGCACCAGGCCGATCCCGATCGTCAGCGGGATGCTCGCCAGCGTGAAGTAGACGGTGTTCTTGAACGTCTGCAGGAACAGCGGGTCGTCGCCGAACATCTCGGTGAAGTTCTTCAGGCCGACGAACTTCGGCGCCGAGATGCCGTTCCAGTCGGTCAGCGAGGCGGCGATCGAGACCAGGATCGGGAAGAACTGGAACGCCACCACCCCGACCACGATCGGGCTGATGAACAGCCAGCCGGTCAGGTTCTGCTTACGGCGGGCCCGGCGTACGTCGGCGGTGTTGACTTGTTCGGCGGTGTCGCGTGCCATCGTGATGGTTGCCATCGACATCAACCCTTCAAGGCGTTCTCCACCTGTGACTTGACCCCTTGGAGAACGTCGGCGACCGGCTTCTCGCAGTTGTAGGCCGTGTCCAGCGCGGGCCGGTACAGCTCCCGGGCGCCGATCGTGTTCTTGGTCTGGTTGGTCGCGGTCAGATGCTTGGCCGCCTCGGCGAACAGCCCGATGTGCTCAGGGGCCTTCCCGTTCGGCGCCAGATCTGCCGCGGCCTTCAGGTTGATCGGCGTGAACGCCCCGCCCTGGAGCAGGATCTTGCCGCCCTCCTCGCCGGCCAGGTACTTCAGCAGATCCCAGGCCGCGTCCGGGTTCTTCGCCTTCTTCGGGATGCAGAACACGATCACGCTGGACTCGGTCTTCTGCTCCACGTCACCAGGCGGCGGAGCGACGTCCCAGGTGAAGTCCTTGATCGTCTGCCGCATGTACGGCACGGTGCCGAAGGTCGCGAACATCATCGCGATCTTGCCCTGGGCAAACATCTGGTTCTGGATGCTGTCCTGCTGCAGCGCGGACCACGGCGGTTGCACCTTGTCCTTGCAGGTCAGGTCGGTGGCCCACTGCAGCGCCTCGCTCTCCTTGCCGTCCGGCAGCGTGAACTGCGTACCGTCCTTGGAGAAGATGCCGGTCTGGCTGCCGTGGTTCACGGTGAACGTCTGCTCGTAGCCGGTGTCCAGGTAGACCAGCGCGCCGTACTGCTTCTTCGCCGGGTCGGTGAGCTTCTTGGCCTTCTCCTCGAAGTCGGACCAGGTCCAGTCCTGCGCCGACCAGGTCGTCGGCGGCAGCGGTACGCCGGCAGCTTTGAACAGATCGACGTTGTAGAAGATCAGCCGCGGCTCGTACCCGAGAACCCACGCGGTGTGCGAACCGTCGGGCTGCTGCGGGAAGTCGAACGTCTCCTTGGCGAACTGCGACGTGTCGAGTTTGTCCTTGTCGATGTAGGGCTTCAGGTCCAGCAGCGCTCCTTGCTGGGAGAAGCCGCGGACGAAGTCGTCGTTGATCCGCATCACGTCCGGCGGACTGCCGCCCGCGATCAGCGTGCGCATCTTGGTGTCGTACTCCTGGGTGACCGCGGGCTGGATGGTGACCTTCGTCCCCGATTCCTTCTCGAAGGACTGGATCGCCTGCTCCAGCGGGTTGCCCTTGACCTGCTCCCAGTTGAGGAAGGTAAGGCTCTTGCCCCCACCCCCACCTGCGTTGCCGTTGCCGCCGCAGCCGGCCATTGCTCCGGCGGCCGCGAGTCCCGTCAGTCCGGCGAGAAACCTGCGGCGGCTCAGGTCGGAGAGTTGTGCCAAAGAATTGTGCTGCACCGGAATCTCCCATCCACTAGGGATGAATACGTATACAATGAATACGTATACACATTGGCTTCGGCGTGGTCAACGGCCTGTGGCCAGACTCTTGAGTAGGGTTCAGCATTTGGACGAGGGGAGGCGGGGTCATGGCGCGACCACCGACGAGTAGGGATCTGGCCCGGCTGGCGGGGGTGTCGCAGGCGACGGTCTCGCGGGTGCTGACCAACAACCCGAAGGTCAACCCGGAGACCAGGGCCCGCGTTCTGCAGGTGCTCAAGGACGCCAACTACATACCGAACGCGTTGGCGCGCGCGATGAAGACCGGGCGGACCGACACCATCGGCGTGTTCATGACGCGCGTGACCAGCCCGTTCCACGCCGAGCTGCTGGACGAGATCGGGCGGGTGCTCAGCTCGATGGGTCTGCACATGATCCTGTGGAACATCGAGCACGATCCCGAGGAGACGATCGCGGAGGTGCTCCAGCAGCGCCTCGTCGACGGATTCCTGCTGACGTCGGCGACGTACGACTCGAAGCTGCACACGATGGCGCTCGCGTCCGGGACACCGACCGTGCTGCTGCACCGCGGCATCGACGGGCTGGACTGCGACCAGGTCGTCGGCGACAACTGGCAGGGCGCGTACGACGCCGGCCGGTATCTCGTCGACGCCGGCCACACCGACATCGGACTCGTCACGCTCGTCCACACCGGCAATACGTCCCGCGACCGCGACCTCGGTTTCCGCGCCGCGCTCGCCGACGCCGGCGTGAAGATCAAGCCCGCCAACGTGGTCTCGGTCGGCGTACCGCACGCCGACGGTCACGCCGCCGCGGAGAAGCTGCTGTCCCGGAAGAAGCCGCCGACCGCGATCTACACCGTCACCGACCTGCTCGCCTTCGGCATCCTCGACGGCGCCCGCGCAGTTGGCGCCCGGGTCCCCGACGACGTCTGGGTGATCGGCTTCGACAACACCGAAATGGCTGCCTGGGAAGCCTTCGACCTCACCTCGGTCGCACAACCCGTCCACGCCATCGTCGAGGCCGGCGTCGCCCTCCTCCGCCAACGCATAGCCGACCCCGACCGCCCCACCGAGGTCGTAACCCTCCCCTGCCCTCTGGCGATCCGCGGCTCCACCGCCAACACCCCGTTCACCCCGGCAAAGGATTGAGCCGAGTCCCCATCAACAACCCACCCGGACAACGCGCGTACGCCGCCCTCCCACCGGGAAATCGCCGACACTCGGCCCGCCATGCGCTCCTGCAGACTGAGGGGAACCCGGTCCGGCCCTTGCACACCTGCTCGACGATCGCCGGATCGACCTTGGTGATCCGCGTCCCCGCCACGTCGAGCAACGACCCAGCCTGCAGGTAGTACGACAAGGGCTTGGTCGGCTTCTTGATCTCGATATGCTCGTAGATCGCGGCCTCGACCTCCGCGATCGCGCTCGACGCAGTACCCACCGGAGCTGTGTGCCGCACGGCGGCGACCCCCGCAGCCGTGAAACATCTGCCGTCCAGCGGCCTGAACAGGCCGATATCGTGCAGCATCGCGGCTACGAACAACAGGTCCGGATCGACGGTTGCCTGAGCTCGATCCGCGGACGCCAACGCCATCCCGAACCACCAGGTGCGCACCGAGTGCTCGAGAAACCCGCGCCCCAAGGAGGCTCGGGCAACCATCTCGGCCTCGGCACCCCATCCTGCATCCGGCGGCTTGATCACCACCTGCGACGGCAGTGCCGACCCACGCCGCCCCAGCCGGTACGCCGCCAACTCGGCCGTGGTCGTGACCAGTCGACCTAGCGCAGTCGGCAGCAGTCGCACCTTGTCCTTGGTGCTGAGAATCTCGCTCATTCGTCGACAGGCTCCAGGGTGGTGTCCTTGTCCGCGCGCCACTGTTCGGCAGTCCGGAGGATCCAGTACAGCAGGAACAGGCTGAGCAGAGCGGTCTCGACCCAGAGGACCGCTGATTCCCTGGCGATGAGTCCGATCACGAGGATGACACCCATCGCGGCTGCGATCAGGCCGTAGAAGCCGGTGAACACCTTCCGCTCCTGTACGCCTGTGACCGGCAGCTGACGCGTACCCAATGCGCTTAGCACAACTATGCCGATGATGGCCCCGAACAAGAGCGCGGCGGCGGTGTAGTGCGCGTTCTGGTTGAAGGCGTCCCGCGAGGTCCAGAACCAGACGATCCCCGCCAGCCAGAGCAGGCTCGATGCCGCCAGCCCGAAGTACTCCTTCCGGTGCCACTGGGTTTTGCCCTTCGAGGTCAGCCCGATGATCAGCGAGGCCAGCAGGGCCAGGCTGCCGACCACGAAGTACGCCCACATGTTGTTCGCGATGTCCGCTGCCGCGCGGCGCGAAACGACCTCCTCCGACCAGCAACTGCCCGGGTTCGGCGTCGGCACGAAGGCAACGACCGGCGCGAGCAGCCCACCGATGTTCAGCAACACGTCCTTCAGAGTCGATTTGCCTTTCAGGACGATCATGCAGGCGCCGACGGCGACCAGCGAACCGATGAACACCGCATGCACCGGCGTGTAGTAGTACGCGCTGATCGATCCCTGCCAGCAGTCCGACACCGTCTTGATGTGCTCGCGCAACACCGCGACCGCAAGCATGATCAGGACCGCGATCATCGCCAGCCGTAGGTAGTTGTAGGTCCGCTTCTCGAAATCGCTCTGGAAGGCCATGACCTTCCCCTCTCCGCTGCCGAGACTCCCCTTGCCTGTTCGGACCGTCGGGGATCGGCGGGAGATACATCAGATGAGTTCGGGCAGCACCTCGGCGAGTACGGCGGCGTGGTCCTCGGGTCGGGACAGGCCCAGGTTCATCGTGTTCACGCAGAGGTGGGTTGCGCCGAGGTTGCGCCAGCCTTCGACGAAAGCGCGGCGGTCCTCCTCGGGTACGGCGGCCAGCGTCAGTCTTGCCTCGATGCCGATGGAGTGTGGGTCGCGGCCGGCCGCCTCGGCGGCTTCGCGGATCGTGGCGATCTGCTGGCGGGCGGCTTCGTCGGGCGCGGACTGCGGCATCCACCCGTCACCGATCCGGCCGGTACGTCGCAGTACCGCATCCGCGCCGCCGCCGAACCAGATCGGGATCTGGCGCCCGGGCAACGGGTTGAGGCCGGCCTCGACGATCTCGTGGTACTTGCCGTCGTACGAGATCACGGGCTCGGCCCAGAGCTTCCGCAGTACGTCGACCTGCTCCTCCAGCAGCGCCCCACGCTGCCTGAACGGTACGCCGAGCGCTTGGTACTCGACCTGGTTCCACCCGATGCCCACGCCGAGCCGCAGCCGGCCGCCGCACAGCACGTCGACCTCGGCCGCCTGCTTCGCCACCAACGCGGTCTGCCGCTGCGGGAGTACAAGCACGCCGGTGACCAGCTCGAGGTTGGTGGTGATCGCCGCCATGTACCCGAACAGCACGAAAACCTCATGAAACAAGGACTTGTCGGTGTACCCGGTCCAGCCCGGCCGGTTCGCGGGATCCGCGCCGAGCACGTGATCGTAAGCGAGGACATGGTTGTACCCGGCCTGCTCCACCGTGGTCGTCCAGTCCCGCACCGTCTTCGGGTCCGCGCCGATCTCCAGCTGGGGGAACACCGCACCGATCTTCACTTCGTAGCCTCCGGCAACAAGTCGATCAATCCCTGGACAGCCAGCTCGAACGGCTCCACCGACCCGGCCGCCCGCGCGAGCACATACCCACCCTGCAACACCGCCGCCACCGTCGCCGCGGTCCGCCCAGGGTCCAGCGACTCCGGGTACTCACCCGAACGCTTGCCCTCTGCAACCACCTCGGCGAGCCGCGCGCGCAGCCACTCGAACGTCTCCGCAATCGGTGCCCGCAACTCCGGGTCCGCGATCACGTCGGCATCCGCGGCCAGCCTGCCGACCTTGCACCCTTTGAGCACCTCCCGCTCGCGCTCCAGATACCCGGCGATCCGCTCACTCGCCGACCCGTCTCCGGCCAGCTGCGCGTCAGCCGCCGCCCGCAACTCCGCCCCCGACCGCTCGATCGCCGCCTTCGCCAACTCCGCCTTCCCGGCGAAGTGGTGATACATGCTCCCCTGCCCAGCATCCGCGGCCCGCTGGATCGCCTTGGGCGAGGTCCCCACGTACCCCCGCTCCCACAACAACTCCTGCGTACTACGAATCAACCGCTCCACCGTCTCCACCCATCCACTGTACCCACAGGTACAACACCAGGAGATCACGATGGGGAGGATCCTGTACCCGAGTCGGCACAGGATCCTCCCCAGTCGTTGTCAGCTGACGGTGACGATCTTGTTCGCGGTGAACGCCTGAGCGTGGTCGGCATCGGCCGGGAACCAGACCCGGTACGCGATCTGACCGCGGGCGGCCGGCTTGATGCCGAAGGCGTACTTGCCGGAGGTGCTGAGCTTGACCGACGCGATCGACTTCCAGACCTTGCTGCCGTACTGCTGCAGGTAGACGACCTTGCCGGCGTGCGCAGGGACGACGTACCCGCTGAACGCGGTCGTCTTACCGAGGTTGATCGCCGTCGGCGCGAGCGTCGCGGAGATCGTTGGTGCGACCTGCACGGTGATGTCGGCGGTCCGGGTTCCCATCAGGTCGGCGTTGCCCGGGAAGGTGAGCATGTACACCGACGACACCGTCGGCTTGTGCGTCACCGACAGCGTTCCGGTCGACGACGTCTTCAGCGCCGCGAGCAACGTGAACTTCGTCGAGTTCTTCGGCCGCACGTAAACGTTGACCGGCAGCCCGGCGTACGCCAAGTTGTCGATCCGCAGCGTGCTGCCCTTGATCGTGATCGAGCCGCCGTAGTTGATCAGCGTCGAGGTCGTGCTGATCCCCGACTTCATCCCGAGCAGCTGCTTGACAGCGATCGGGCTGTAGTGACCAGCGCGGTCGACGACCCAGCCGCCGTACGTGTACGTCGTACCTTGCGCCAGCCCGGTGTTCTTCACCGATGTCCCGGTGCCGGCGTACACCAGCGTGCCGGTGGTCGGCGTCGGAGCCTTGCTCCCGACGTTCCGCCGCACGATCACCTGGGCGAGATCCGTGGTCGGCGGAATCTGCCAGGCCAGGTTCGCGGCCAGGTAAGCGCCGCCGCCGGTGAACGTGGACAGCTTCTGCGGCACCAGGTCCGGGGTGCTGAAGACCGAACTGAACGGCGTCAGCGGCAGACCACTTGCGGTCTCCACCACACCGACCGCGGAGAGCTTGTACGGCGTTGCTTCGAGCAACGAATCCTTCGGGGTCAGGATCGCCTGGTGCGACGACGGGTCGTAGGTCACGCCCGCCGGAACCACCGCACCGGTCCTGCCGTTCAGCAGTTTCAGACCGCTGACGACGCTGTCCCTGTCGACATCCGGAGCGAAAGTGACGACCGGCTGGATCTCGGTGCTCTGGATCGTCGACAGGTCCGCGGGCAAGGCGTCCAGTACCGGGTAGGCGGGAATCGGCGCCGTACCGACGTTGCCGTCAGCGTTGGTGACCTTCAGTGTGTACTGGCGGCTGTCGCGAGAACCGTTGGCGTTCCGGACCGCGATATACATGGTTGCGTCCGGGAGCGTCACGTAGGTGCTGGCGGTCAACGCCTGCGGGATCTCGTACCCGTCGGCGTCCACCGGCGGCTCCGGCTTCTGCGCGAAGCCCAACGGCCGCAGGTTGGCGTCGTACACCGAGACGACCGGTCCGAAGTTCTGCGCGTAGGTGCCCGAGTCGAACATCGGGCCGCTGAGGTCGACGCGCACCTGGTGGGCGCCCGCGGCCGGAATCTGGTACCAGTCGACGTCGCCTTCGACGCTGATCGTCGACGACACTGCGACGCCCGCGATCAGCTCGCTCGCGCGGGCAGGCTGGTCGTTCTTGTCAGGCACGCCCATGGCGAAGTCGGTCGTCGGTGCGCCGCCGAGGGCGTAGTACGCGTCGAGGATGCCGGCGCCGTAGTACGGGTCGGTGCCGCGGGGGCCGGCGTCGCGGGCGGTGGCCTTCAGGCGCGCCATGACCTGGGCCGGGGTGTACGACGGCCACTTGTTGCGGACGAGTGCTGCCACACCGGCGACGATCGGCGACGAGAACGACGTACCGGCCATGCCGAGGAAGTACGGCTCGTAGCCGGCCGGGGTCTGCGCGCGGGGCGCGGTGCTGGTGATGTCGTAGCCCGGGGCGGCGATGTCGACCGTGTCGCCGTAGCTGCTGAAGCTGGTCACCACGCCGGCCTGGTTCGTGGCGCCGACCGACAGGACCTCCGGGTACGCGCCCGGGAAGTGGTTCGACGAGTCGCCGCCGGTGTTGCCGGCCGCGGCGACCAGGACGACGCCGGCCTTGACCGCGTTCTGGATCGCGGTATGCAGGACCGGGTCGTCGCCCTCACCGCCGAGCGACATGTTGATCACCCGGACGCCGCTCTTGACCGCCCAGTTGATGCCGTTGATCAGGTTGGTGTCGTCGCCCGAGCCGTGGTCGTCGAGCACCTTGGCCGGGCGGACCTTCGCGTTCCAGGCCACGCCCGCGACACCGATGCTGTTGGCGGTACCGGCCGCGATGATGCCGGTGACCGACGTACCGTGGCCGTCGCCGTCGTTCGGCGGCAGGGCGGTGTTGAAGGTGTTGTAGCCGGGCAGGAGGTGGCCGGCCAGGTCCGGGTGGCCGGCGTCGACGCCGGTGTCGAGGACGCCGATGTACTGGGTGCCGGCAGACTTCGTGAGGTCCCATGCCTTGTCGACGCGGACGGTCGACAGGTACTTCTGGTAGTTCGTGTACAGCCAGTCGTTCGGTACGGCGGACTTCTGCCGGATGTAGTTGAGCGAGGCAAGCTCGACCGAGGGGTCGGCCTTCACCTTCTTCAGCAGTTCGGGAGCCGGAACGTCACCGGTCACCTTGACGACGTCCGCGGTGACGGACAGCTCGGGCGTGCCCTTGACCTTCGCCAGCGCGGACTTGCGCGCCGAGGTCGTTGCCTTCGGCTTGAACTGCACGATCACGGACTTCGGATCGTACTTCGGACCACTCGCCTCGGCGGGGTTGAACTTCGCCCGGAGCACATTAGGCTCGCCGGACACCGCAGCGTTACCGGACGAACCGGTAACGACCACCACTGACCCTGCAACCAGCGCTGCCGGCAGAGCCAGCCACAGGAAACGCGCCTTACGCAACACCGCAACTCCCAAGAACCTCAAAATCGGGCGGACTGGACCGGATGTGGTCCCCGCCGTAAATCGCTGGCAGCCGGTCCCGCGTTACAGCTCCTGCATCTTCCTGCAATTCCAGCCCCTGGCGAAGCCGATCGTTGATCTCCAGATCTCGGTCGCCGTGCTGGAGCCGGTCGACCCGTTCCGCGGGCCGCTGGAGGCGTTGGGGTATGTCTACCGCCCGGACAACACCGAGCGCACCAAACGCTACTTCCGCGGGCCGACACCTGGGCCCAGCAGACCGGATGGGAACCGGGGCCCTCCGACATCTGACCGCCGCGAGGCAGTCGTCCGCTCCCGCGTGGAGCGGCGGGGTTTGTCACATGTGTTGGATGGGCGGTTGTTGGCGGGGACCGATAGTCTCGGGCGCCATGAGCACCTGCGTCGCCATTGCGGTGATTACCTTCAGGCG